>JAKADP010000070.1 GCA_021820465.1 Bacillota bacterium | reverse complement strand
CGCCCTGTCCCGCCTTCTCTCCGGCAACCGATATTGGGTGCGCGTGATAGGCCGAAGCCTGCTGTCTACCGGGTATGGTCTTCATTGGCTGCACCTGCTGGGGAGTCACAATCGTGTGTCCATGACACTCAGGCGCCCGAACGGGGTCGTATACCATGTCAGCGTTCCGTTGCTTCCCGCGTCCAAAGCGTATGCCGCACAGTCCCAGACGGTCGTGGACCGCTTTGTTCAACGATTTCGGGCTCCGGCGGCACGCCCGACTCTCTACTCAGAATCCGCCCACGGCGCGTTTTTCTCTTGGGGAATTGCCCGGGATGGCCAATATGGCGTGTTTGTGCTGGGAACGTGTGTGGACGACGCCGCATACCGCCATGCGGTCCAGCAATTCTTTGCGGCGATGCACGCGCGCCACATCCCCCGTGCGGTCATCGACCTTCAAGACAACTTCGGCGGCAACTCGGCGGTGGTAAAGCCGTGCTGCAGGAGCTCCCTGCGCCGCCGGGCCTGGTGTGGCACGGGTACAACGGCTCGCGCTACGTGGCCAGCGCCGGAGCCGGAGGCCATCCCTACTTAGGGCACGTCTATGTCCTCACATCCTGGTCCACGTTTAGCTCGGCGGTCATGGTGGCGGACGTCTTGGCCGCCAATCACATGGCCACCCTGGTGGGACAGCCCACGGGTCTCGCGCCCAGTGCTCCCGGCGAAGTCAAATTCATCCACGTGCCCAACAGCCCGTTGGTGGCAGAGGTGTCTACAACGTACTTTCAGGCGCCGGGGCACCCGACCAGCGCCAGTCTGGTGCCACGCATCTCCGTGCCTCTAACGCTGGCCGATGTGCAGGCGGGCGTCAATCCCATCGCCCAGTGGCTTGCCTCGCTCGGTCACCCCTCTCGGTGAGCCGCTCCGCGCCAGCAGCGCTGCGGGCAGGCCTAGCTCCGTCGGCTGAGGCGCTCGGTGCGGCGCGCCTCAGCCTCTCGAAAGCGGCGCTCCTCCTCGGGGGTCGTAAGCACCAGCGGCGGCACACGCACCGGGTGCCCCTCGTCATCCAGGGCAACGAACGTCAGAAAGGCGGTGCTCGTCAGCACACGCGTGCCCGCCCGCAGGTCCTGACAAAACACCTGCACCTCGACCTCCATCGACGTCGTGCCGACCCAGTTGAGCCGCGCCTGCAGCTCGATCAGCTGGCCCACGCGGATGGGATGGCGGAAGTCCACACTGTCCATAGACGCCGTGACCGCCACGTGCCCGGCGTGGCGCGCACACGTAATGGCCGCCGCCAAGTCAATAAAGTGCATGACGCGGCCACCCAGGATGTTGCCCAGCATGTTCGAGTCGTTCGGCAGCACCAGCTCTGTCATCTCTGTCACGCTCTGGGCCACCGTCTTGCCTGATACCGATGCCATCCTGCCTCCGCCCCTCCTTGGGGCAGCACCTCAGCGCATAACCCCGCTTAAGGAGTGTACCCTACCGCCCATGAGCGTTAAATCCGGGCATCCCCGCACCAAGGCGCATCACCCTGCCAAGCAGCATCAGGCGTTTCAGCGGGACTTGGGTGTCATGCCCCTCACGCTGCTGACGGTGGGCGGCATCATGGGGTCGGGCCTGTTTTTGGCCACCGGGCTCGTCATCGCGCATTCGGGAGCCAGCGCGCTCTGGCTGTTTGCCATCGCAGCCCTGGCCATGGCGCTGGAAATCACGGCGCTGGCCGAGATGTCAGCGGCCGACCCCGCGCCGGGTTCCTTTCTGGTGTACGCCGAGAGAGTGTACGGGCCGGGCATGAGCTTTATCGGCGGGTGGGTCTTTTGGTTTTCCAGCGTGCTCACCATGGCCACGGAAGTCACGGCAGCCGCCCTATTCACGCACAGCTGGTTTCCCGGTCTGGCGCTGTGGGTGTGGTCGCTGGTGTATTCCGTAGCCATTGTGGCCATCAATTTCATCTCGGTCCGGGGATTTGGGGAAATCGAAGGAGCGATGGCCGGCGTCAAGGTGGCCGCGGTCTCCCTGTTCATCTTGATGGCCGCGGCTGTGTTGGGCGGCATCCTGCCAGGTCGGCCCCGATCGGCGCCCTTCTGGTATCACTGGTCTACCGTCGCATGGTGGCCGCACGGCGGCATAGGGACGCTGGCGTCGCTGGTGCTGGTGCTGTTTGCGTTTGCGGGCACCGGCGTCCTGGGCTTGGCCGCGGGCGAAACCAAGCATCCTGGGAAAACCATCGCCGGCTCGCTCGCCCTCACGATTCCGCTGGTCGTGACTTTGTACCTGGGGTCCCTGGTGGCCATCCTCGCGCTGGTGCCCGCCAGCCACATCGCCACTCACACCAGCCCGTTCGTCCAGGCGCTAACGCTCACAGGCATCCCGGTCATCGGCCACGTGATGAACCTGGTCCTGATTTTTGCCGTCCTGTCCACGATGAACGCAGCGCTGTACAGCAACAGCCGCGTGCTGTACGACCTCGGCCAGCATAGGCAGGCGCCCCGATCCGTCGGCCGGCTAAATCAGAAGGGCCTTCCGGCCATGGCCATCTGGTGGTCCGCCGGACTACTGGCCCTCACCATTCTGCTGGCGTATCTGCTGCCCAAGACCGCGTACACCTACCTGGTCACCGCCACCGGGTTCCAGGCCATGTTCATCTGGCTGGTGGTGCTGCTGACGCACCTCCGGTATCGGCGCTATCTGGAGAAAAACAAGCCCGAGCGCCTCAAGCTCAAGTTGTTTCTCTACCCGTGGACCACCTATTTTACGCTCCTGCTGGTGGCGGTCGGCATGGGAGGTGCATTCTTCGCAACCAGTGAGCGCATCGGCCTGGAGCTGGCTGCTGCCTTCATCGTCGTCGTCGGGATCGCCTATCTGTTCGTCCGGCCACGGCTTACGGAGTCCCACTCTCGACTCTAGACCCCCGCGACGATCTTGCCGCCACCAAGGATGGGAGGGGGCAAGATGGGAGCGTGCACCACCCGAGGTGCGTCAGGGGGCCCTCGTCCTACGCCCGCTCCAACGCCTCCACCTCCGCCATTGTCAGGCGCGTCGCCCGCACCACTTGCTCGCGCGGCATACCCATCGCCAGCAATTCGCGGGCTGTGGCCAACATGTTTTGGCGGCCTTCCTCCCGGCCTTCCTCCCGGCCTTCCTCCCGGCCTTCCTCCCGGCCCGTGTCGCGCTGAGACCAGAGGTCCCGGAGACCCTTCTGCCGGTCCTCGTCCTGTTGCCGGATCTTCCGGTCCTGACTCAGAAATTCCAACACATTCACGGCCCCTGGCATCACCGGGTCTCCCATCGCCCACACCTCCCGTTGTGCCGGCCAGTCCACGATGGCCCTACGCCCGCTCCAACGCCTCCACCTCCGCCATTGTCAGGCGCGTCGCCCGCACCACTTGCTCGCGCGGCATGCCCATCGCCAGCAATTCGCGGGCCGTGGCCAACATGTTTTGGCGGCCTTCTTCCCGGCCTTCTTCCCGGCCTTCTTCCCGGCCTTCTTCCCGGCCTTCTTCCCGGCCTTCTTCCCGGCCCGTTTCGCGCTGGGACAAGAGGTCCCGGAGACCCTTCTGCCGGTCCTCGTATTGCTGCCGGATCTTCCGGTCCTGACTCAGAAATTCCAACACATTCACGGCCTTCTGCATCACCGGGTCTCCCATCGCCAACACCTCCCGTTGAGCCAACGTTTCCAGCGTGAAAAACAACACCCACCGCTCCAGCGCCGCACTAGCCGCTGCCCGCTCCATCCGCGCCACCTTGGGCAACTCCACGAAGTGCACTTCGCACAAGTCGGTCAACAGGTCCCCGCGTCGGTCTTCGCGCAGGTGAAACGTGCTGTGCGCCGCTGCCGTGGGCAGATAGGCAAAGTTCAACAAGTTAATGGTGACCGTTTTGTGCAGCGCGAGATACGCCGCGCTTGGCTCCAGCTGCTGGCCAAACAGCTTGGCCCAGTAGTAGAGCGTCCGCGCGGCCATGTTCCGCTGGTCGGTCAGCTGCATCTCCACATCCATCAGGACGCCGCTCGCGGTTCGGGCCTTGATGTCCAGGATTGTCAGTTTGTCCGCGAGGGACGTGGGGTCAATCGCCGGATTGAGCAACTCCACCTCAGCCACCGGCGGCTGACCGGCGTCGACAAACACGGCGTTCAGCAACCCCAGCAACAGGTCACGGTTGTCCTCTGCGGCAAAGATGCGCTTGAACAAGAAGTCGTTCCGAGGGTCCAACAGCTCCACCGGGGCACCCACCCTCCCAGCGTCCTGCTCGCGCTCGGCTCTCTGTGCTTAGCTTTATCCATTATACCCCGTCTCGCCGGCGAGTGGGGAAAAACTGGGCGCCACGGGAGAGGCCGCTCATCCCGCGGGCAACCCACGTGCCCGCTCCATCACCGCCACGGATTCCACGTGATCGGATCGGGCAAACATGTCGACCGGCGCCACCGATCGGAGGGCGTACCCCTCACTCAAGGCGCGGAGATCGCGCGCCAAGGTCTCTGGTCGACAGCTCACGTAGACAAGGCGCCGAGGCGCCGCGTCCAGCAGAGCCGCCACCACCTCGGGGCGGATGCCGCTCCGCGGCGGGTCCAGCACGACCACGTCCGGCCTGAGGCCGTCCGCCACCAGCTGGCCCACCACGCGCTCCACAGCGCCAACGTGGAACCGCACGGGGGCTCCCTCGGTGTTGCGGCGTCCCTGGGCCACGGCCGCCGGGTTCATCTCCACGGCCTCGACACGGGTGGCCCGGTCCCCCATCAGGCGCGCCAGCGTGCCGACGCCAGCATACAGGTCAAACGCCGTCTCCACCCAGTCCGGACCCATTCCTTCCAGGGCCAGGGCGTACAAACGCTCCACCTGGACCGGATTGACCTGAAAAAACGCGTCCGGCGCCACCAAAAAGGGGACCCCCAAGATTGTTTCCTGCAGCACCGGATCCCCAGCCACGACGTGGGTAACCGGGCCCTCGATCCGGTTGGTCCGCGCCGGGTTGACATTGACCGCGACGCCCGCCAGCGTGGGCACGTGGTCCATGAGGCGCTGGGCCCACACGGCCAGGCGGGGATCCGCCTCGGTGGCCACCACCATGACCGCGCTCGCGCGCGGCCTTCGGCTGGCGCGCACCACAAGGTGCCGCAGCAGTCCCTCGCCCGTGGCCTCCTGGTAGGGGGGCAGCGCCAAACCAGCCGCCGCCGGCAGCGCAGCCGCCAGCACGTCGTTCACCAGGTCATCCTGGATGGCGCAACGGGCTACGGGCACTACACGGTGGCTGCCGGCCTCGTAAAAGCCCAGCACCGGCCGTGCGGCCGTGCCGCCAAAGGCAAAGCTGGCTTTCGCGCGGTAGCCGTAGGGGTCGGGCGCGGGAACCGCGGGCGCAACCGGCGGCGCATCAAAGCCGCCGATGCGCCGCAGGGCCTGCACCACCCGGTCCTGCTTGTGGCGCAGCTCGGCCCCGTAGTCCCAATGCTGGAATGCGCAGCCCCCGCAGCGGCCAAACACGGGGCAGGGCGGAGAGACTCGGTCCTCCGACGCGCGGAGCACGTCCTCAAGGCGGCCGCGCGCGAAGTGGCTGTGCAGCTCCGTGACGGTGGCGCGCACGCGTTCGCCGGGCAGCGCGCCGCGCACAAACAGCGTGCGCCCATCCGGGGCCTTGGCCACGCCGTCGCCCGCTTGGCCCATGCCCGTGACCTCTGCCACCAGGCTGTCGCCGCGATCCACGCTCAAACGGCCGAGTCGGCCGCCAGCCGCTCGCGCAGCAGGCGATTCACCACATCGGGGCTGGCCTGCCCCCGGGTGGCCTTCATGACCTGGCCCACCAAGAAGCCTAGGGCCTGGGCCTTGCCCGCCCGATAGTCCGCCACGGCAGCCGCGTGCTGGGCCAACACCCGGCCCACCTCCTCGGCCAGGACATCCTGGTCAGAAATCTGCGCGAGGCCCGCCTCCGCCACCACGGCGGCCGCTGACTGCCCCGTCTCGAACATCTTGTCCAAGACCTCCTTGGCCATCCGCCCCGACAGGGTCCCTCCAGACACCAGCCCCAGAAGCTCGGCCAGGGCGGCCGGGCGGAGCGGGCTCTCGTCATACCCGCGGTGCGTCTCATTCAGCAGCCGCGCCAGGTCCCCCAGCATCCAGGTCACCGCCAGCCGCGTGTCGCAGCCGGCCTCCAACAGCTCTGCAAAATACCGGGCGGCCGTGGGGTCCGCCGCAATGACGGCGGCGTCTTTGGCGGAAAGGCCTAGCTCAGCCAGCTGGCGCCGCCACGCCGCCGGAAGCCGCGGCAGCCGGCGGCGCTCTTCCTCCAGCACCGCGGCGTCCAAAGCCAGCCATGGCAGGTCCGGCTCCGGGAAGTAGCGATAATCATTCGCAAGCTCCTTGCTGCGCTGCGGCAGCGTGGTGCCGGTGGCCTCGTCAAAGCCGCGCGTCTCCCGGGCCACCCGGCCGCCCGCGTCCAGTACGGCCCGCTGCCGGCGCACCTCAGATTCCAGCGCCGCCACCACGTTGCGAATCGAGTTGACGTTCTTCACCTCGACGCGGGCCAGCTCTTCCAGGGGGCCCGTAAACCCGGCCGGCTTGAGCGACAGGTTCGCGTCGCACCGAATGGACCCTTCTTCCATGCGCAGGTCGGACACGTCCAGGTACGACAGCGTCGACACCAACTCTCGCAGGAACCGCCGGGCTTCGTCGGGAGACCGCAGGTCCGGCTCCGTGACGATCTCGATGAGCGGCAGTCCCGCCCGATTCAAGTCAACGAGGCTGCCGCGCGCCTGCCACAAGCTGTCGCCTTCGTGCATGAGCTTGCCCGCTTCTTCTTCGATGTGAATGCGGCGAATCACGACGGCGCGCACGCTGTCATCGGCCAAGGGCACCTCCAAGCGGCCCCACTCGCAGATCGGGTGCTCGTACTGCGTAATCTGGTAGCCCTTCGGCAGGTCGGGGTAGAAATAGTTCTTGCGGTCAAATCGGGAGCGGGGGCGCACGGCGCACCCGAGCGCCAAGCCCGCCCGCGCTGCGAGCCGCACGACCTCCCGATTCAGCTGCGGCAGGGCGCCGGGCAGGCCGAGGCACACCGGACACACCGCCGTGTTGGGCGGGGCCCCAAAGGCGCTGGGGCAGGCGCAGAACAGCTTGGTTCTGGTGGCGAGCTCGACATGCACTTCCAGCCCGATGATGACCTCGGCGCCGTTGTCCAATATCACGATCCGGTCCTCCCTTTGCGGCCGGGCCCCGTCCAGGGATGGGGCCGACTCGCTTCGAGCGCCGCGGCGGTAGAAAACAGCCGCGCCTCCTCAAGCCAGGGCGCGGTGAGTTGGACGGCGGTCGGCAGCCCCCCCTCCGTGACGCCCCAGGGCAGCGACAGCGCCGGCAGGCCGGTGAGATTGGCGCCCACGGTCATGACGTCGGACTGATACATGGCCCAGGGGTCGTCCAACTTCTCGCCCAGCCGAAACGCTGGCTCGGGCACCGTCGGCGTCAGGAGCACATCGACGGACGCAAACGCCGCCCGATAGTCTTGGGCCAGCACGGTTCTGGCCTTGAGCGCTTTCAAGTAGTACGCATCGTAGTAGCCCTCCGCTAGGGCAAACGTCCCCAGCAGAATGCGCCGCTTGACTTCCGTGCCAAAGCCCTCGCCCCGCGTGTTGAAGTAAACCTCCGCAAGATCGCGCCCCTCGCCCCGCACGCCGTAGCGCACCCCATCGTAGCGCGCCAGGTTGCTGGACGCCTCCGCCGGCGCGACCACATAATACGCCGCAATGCCGTAGCGGCTGTGCGGCAGATCCACTGAGGACACTACGGCTCCCCGGTCCGTGAGCGCCCGGGCGGCCTGGTCCAGCGCCGCCTGCCCCTCGGGCCCCGCCGCCGCCCGCTGACTGTCCACCAGACCCACCCGGAGTCCCTTCAGCGAGCCGCCGGCGTCCGGGGTCGGATCGCCGGCAGGTCCGTCCACCGATGTGGCATCATGCGGATCCCGCCCGGCCATTACGTAGAACACCTGCGCCACGTCCGCCACGCGGCGCCCCATGGGGCCCACCTGGTCCAGTGACGACGCAAACGCCAACAGGCCGTAGCGCGACACGCGGCCGTACGTCGGCTTTAAGCCCACCACGCCGCAGAAGGCGGCGGGCTGGCGCACAGAGCCGCCCGTGTCGGACCCCAGCGCCACCACGACGGTACCCGCCGCCACCGCCGCCGCGGACCCGCCGCTCGATCCGCCGGGGACGCGCGTCGGGTCCCACGGATTTTTCGTGGGCCCATACGCCGAGTGCTCGGTGGACGATCCCATCGCAAACTCGTCCAAATTGGTTTTGCCCACCACGATGGCCCCGGCCGCCTGCAGCCGGGCCACCGCGGTCGCCGTATAGGGCGGCACGTAGCCGGCCAAAATTTTGGAGCCCGCCGTGGTGGGGGCGTCCTTCAGCACGAGATTGTCCTTCACCGCGACGGTCACCCCGGCCAGCGGCAGGGCCGCGCGCGCACTGGCTCCCATCTGCTCCAGCTGCGCCGCCTCTGCCTGCGCGCCATCCCCCCGGACATGCAGATAGGCATGCAGCGACGGCTCCGTCGCCTCGATGCGGGCCAGCGACGCCTCCACCAGGCGCACGGCCGATGCGCCCTGCTGGACCGCCCGCGCCGTGTCCCGGACGCTGTCCTCCCAGGCGGTCATGACTGCCCCTCACCGGATTCGGCCGCCGGCGCGCTGACGATGCGCGGCACCCAAAACTGGCCGTCCTGCGCCCGCGGGGCGGCGGCTAGGGCCGCCGCGCGGTCCAGGCCCTCCACGACGGTGTCGTCCCGCCACGGGTCTGGCGCCACCGCCACGGGCACAAACGCCTCGACCGCTTCGGTATCGAGGGCCTGCAGCGTCGACACATGCTCCAACACGCCGTCCAAGTCGCGCCCTAGTGCCCGAGCCTCCTCGGGATCCACCCTGAGCCGCGCCAGCTGCGCCACCCATGCCACGCGGGCCGCCCCGCCGTCCTGCTCCTGCGTCACCGCACGTCCCGTCCCTTCACCCGCCGACTCATCTCCGCTCGCCCAGAATAAACGAACGCCGCCAGCGCTCCAAGCGCGGCGCCGGCACACAAAAAGCGGGCACCGGCGTCGCGGTGCCCGCGCAAGTCGCTCCGCCTAGGTCCTCAGGTGGCAGGCGACCATGTGGCCCCCGCCGATGTCCTTCAGCAGCGGCACTTCCACCTTGCACACTTCCTCGGCGATGGGGCAGCGCGTGTGAAACCGGCAGCCGGACGGCGGGTTCACCGGGCTGGGCACATCCCCCGTCAGAATGATGCGCTCCCGGCGCATCGCGGGATTGGGAATCGGAATGGCGGAGAACAGCGCCTCGGTGTACGGGTGGACGGGTCGGCGGTACAAGTCGTCGGCATCGCCCATCTCCATCATGACCCCGAGGTACATCACGCCCACGCGGTCGGAGATGTGCCGAATGACGTTCAGCCCGTGCGCAATGAACACGTACGTCAGCCCAAACTGCTCCTGCAGGCCCTCCATCAGGTTCAAGATCTGCGACTGAATCGACACGTCCAAGGCTGAGACAGGCTCGTCGGCGACGATCAGCTTCGGATTGAGGGCCAAGGCGCGCGCAATGCCCACGCGCTGGCGCTGCCCCCCGGAAAACTCGTGGGGATACCGCCGGCTGTGATACGGTGCCAGCCCCACCACATCCAACAGCTCCTTGACCCGCTCCTGCCGCTCTTTCTTGGTGCCGATCCGGTGAATGTCCAAGGGCTCCTGAATAATCTGCCCCACCGACATGCGCGGGTTCAGCGACCCGTACGGGTCCTGGAAAATGATTTGCATCTCCCGCCGGATCGCCCGCATGTCGTTCTTGTTGAACTTCACGATGTCCTGGCCGTTGTAGAGCACCGATCCAGACGTGGGCTCCTGCAGGCGCAGGATCGCCCGGCCGGTGGTGGACTTCCCACAGCCCGATTCGCCCACCAGCCCAAAGGTTTCTCCACGCTTCACATTAAAGGAGACGCCGTCCACCGCGCGCACGTACGCCACCACGCGCGACAGCACGCCGCCGGTAATGGGAAAGTACTTCTTGAGGTCGTGCACCTCCAAAAGGTTTTCGGGAAGCTCCTGCTCGGCTGTGGCACTGTCCACCATGCTCATGACACCGCCTCCTCACCGTGCTCCACATGGAGCCAGCAGCTCACCTTGCGATTGTCCGCCACCTGCGTGAGCACCGGGGTCTTGACGGTGCAGATGGGCATCGCATTCTGGCACCGCGGGGCAAAGCTGCAGCCTGGCGGCAGATGCGCCAAGTTGGGCACGGTTCCCTCAATCACGTGCAGCTTGGCGTGCGCTTCCGTGTCCAGCCGCGGGATGGATTCCATGAGCCCGCGGGTGTACGGATGCATCGGCTCCGCAAACAGGTCCGCCGTCGGTGCTTCCTCCACCACCTTGCCGGCGTACATCACCATCACCCGGTCCGTCATCTCGGCCACCACGCCCAAGTCGTGCGTGATGAGCATGATGGACGTGTGGAAGTTCTGCTTGATCTCTTTCATAAGTTCCAGGATCTGCGCCTGAATGGTCACGTCCAGCGCTGTTGTGGGCTCGTCGGCAATCAGCAGGCGGGGATTGCACGACAGCGCCATGGCAATCATCACGCGCTGGCGCATGCCGCCCGACAGGGCATGTGGATATTCCCGGACCCGGCGCTCGGGCGCCGGAATGCCCACCAGCCGCAGCATGTCGGTGGCGCGCTTCATCGCCTCGTGCTTGCCCACCTTCTGGTGCAGCATGACCGCTTCGGCAATCTGGTCCCCCACGGTGTACACGGGGTTCAGCGAGGTCATGGGCTCCTGAAAAATCATCGCAATATCTTTGCCGCGAATCTTGCGCATTTCATCGGGGGACTTCTTCAGCAGATTCTCGCCGTCAAAAATGATTTCGCCCCCGACGATCTTTCCCGGGGGATTGGGCACCAGCTGCATGACCGACAGGGACGTGACGCTCTTGCCGCATCCCGACTCGCCCACGATGCCCAGCGTCTCCTCCGCGTCCACATAGAAACTCACATGTTCTACGGCCGGAACCACCTCGCCGCGCTCCCCGGTAAAGTGCGTCTGAAGGTCGTGCACTTCCAATATCCGCTGTGCCACCGGCTTCCCTCCTTCTCTCACGGCCGCTCGCGGCTCGTGGTTTGCCTGGGAAACATCATTCAGGATTTAACGCACATTATAGTGGTCTGGCCACCCGTCCGACAATGGAAAACCCATCCGACCTGCGGCGGCCAGCCTCGCGCGGGACTAGGGCATGCGCCCATTCGCCACTCTCGACCAGAATTCCTGCTCGTCAATCACTTCAATCTCGAGCGCACGCGCTCGGTCCAATTTGCTGCCCGCCCCCTCGCCCGCCACCACCAGCGTGGTTTGGCGCGTCACCGCCGACTGCACCCGCCCTCCCGCAGCCAACACTGCGGCCTCGGCCTCGCGCCGGCTGGCTCCCGCCAGCGCCCCGGTGACCACCACCGACTGCCCGGCCATCGGGCCGGGCACGGGCTCGGCCGCCGGCTCGGGCTCGACAAAATTCACACCCGCCTGCCGCAGGCCCGACACGAGGGCCTGCCCCGCTGGCGCCGAGAAGAACGCCGCCACACTCTCGGCGATGACGGGTCCGACTCCGGGCACGGACGCCACCTCGTCGGCGCTCGCGGCCATGAGCCCATCCAGCGTGCGGAAATGGCGGGCCAGCGCGGCCGCGACCCGCTCGCCCACGTGGCGTATCCCAAAGGCGACCAAGAGGCGGGACAGCGGCTGAGACCGGCTGGCGGCCACGGCGCGCACCAGATTCTCCGCCGCCAGCGGTCCAAACCGGGGCAGGGCCGCCAAGCGGTCGGCCGTCAGCGCGTAGAGATCGACGGGGGTGGCCACCAAACCCGTGCTCAACAGCAGGTCCACCGTTTTGTCCCCGAGCCCGGCGATGTCCAGCGCGCCGCGGGATCCGTAGTGAATCAGCCCCTCCCGGCGCTGAGCGGGACAGGTCAGCGCCGCCGGGCAGCGAATGTCCACTTCGCCGGGCTCGCGCACCAGCGGCGTCCCACACTCCGGGCACGTGGCCGGATACGTGTAGGGTACTTCCGTGCCCTGGCGCTCGGCGGTCAGCACGGACACAATTTCCGGGATCACTTCCCCCGCCTTGCGCACCACGACCCGGTCCCCCACCCGCACATCCAGCCGCTCGAGGATATTGGCATTGTGCAGCGACGCGCGCGTGACGGTGGTGCCCGCCAGCCGCACTGGCGACAGCTCGGCCGTCGGCGTCACCGCCCCGGTGCGGCCGACGGTGAGCCGGATGCCCCGCACGGTGGCCACATCTTCGTCGGGGGGATACTTAAACGCCACGGCGGCGCGCGGCGCCTTTTGGGTGGCCCCCAGCCGCGCGGCCTCGCCCAGGTCATCCAGCTTCACGACGAGGCCGTCGGTGTCATAGTCCAATTCGCGGCGGCGCTCGCGCCACTCTTGGACAAACTCCCACACTGCCTCGAGATCGGCGCACCGCTGCCAGTGGGGCTCGACGGCGAACCCGAGGCCCGCCAAGCGCTCGAGGGCCGCCCCCTGGGTGGGAATGGAGGCCAAGGCCGCGCCGTCGCGAATCTCGTAGAGAAAGGCGGCGAGGCCGCGGGCCGCCGTGATGGCTGGGTCCAGCTGCCGCAGCGATCCGGCCGCCGCGTTGCGCGGATTGGCCAAGGGCGGCTCCCCCCGGCTCTCGCGCTCCGCATTCAGCGCACGAAGCCGCGTCCGAGGCAGGTACACCTCGCCTCGCACCTCAAGGTCCAGCGGCTCGCTGAGCTGGTGCGGCACTCCCGCAATGGCAGCCACATTCGCCGTAACGTCTTCCCCCGTCGCACCATCGCCGCGGGTGGCGGCCAGCCGCAGCCGCCCGCGCTGGTACCGCAGGATGACCGACAGGCCATCAATTTTCAACTCAACCACCCACGGGCCCACGACGCCCACGCGCGCCATGAACTCCTCCAGCTCTTGGCGGCTCCGCGCGTTGTTCAGGCTCAGCACGGGGCGGGTGAAGCGCACGGGCGCCAGAGCGGCCCGCCCCGGCGCCCCCACTTGCTCGGCCGGCGAATCGGCACTGGCCCAGTCGGGATGCCGCCCGGCCAGCTCCTCCAGCTCCGCCACCAGCCGATCGTACTCGGCGTCCGGCACGAGGGGGGCATCATCCCGGTGATACGCCGCTTGGTGGCGGCGCACCTCCTGGCTAAGCCAGTCCCACCGCCGCCGCTCGTCCTGAGGGTCCGCTCCGGTTGGGGCGCCGGCGCTCACGCGTCTTCTCGCTCCAACTGGGCGTAGCGGGCCAGAAGCGAGCGGATGCCTCCCCCGGGAAACGCCACGGTGACCTCCAGTTCTTCGCCGTCGCCGCGGCTCGTCACCACGGTCCCCCAGCCAAAGCGGGGGTGCCGCACTCGCTCCCCTTCCGCGAATGCACGCGCCCGGCCCCCCGCGGGGGTGTAGGCCGGCGCCGCGGTGCGCCCCTGCACCACCTGCCGCATGTGCGCGGGCACTTCGTCCCAAAAGCGGGAGACGGGGTTGTTCAGCGTTTGGCCGTTGAGCGTCCGCTGACGGGCGTACGTCAAAAACAGCTGGTCCTGGGCTCGGGTGATGCCCACATACATGAGGCGGCGCTCCTCTTCCACGTCGCTCTCCGCCTCGAGGGCGCGCGCGTGGGGGAACACCCGCTCTTCCAGGCCGGTGAGGAACACCACGGGAAACTCCAGCCCCTTGGCGCTGTGCAGGGTCATGAGCCACACGCCGCCGCGGTCGGCCTTCACGGCATCCAAATCGGTCACCAAG
>JAKADP010000165.1 GCA_021820465.1 Bacillota bacterium | reverse complement strand
CGAGCCTGTTGGCCACGGATCACGACCCCGACGCGTTTCGCTGGGTCGTGGCCGACGATGCCGCCCAGAGCGTCTACGCGTGGCTCCGCGCCACCCCGGCCGGCCGCCCGGTGCTGGCGGTGATGAACGCCACGCCCATCCCCCGTTTCGGCTATTCGGTGGGCGTGCCGCTGGCCGGGGAGTGGCAGGAGCTGCTGAACACCGACGCCGAGGTTTATGGTGGCGGCAACCTGGGCAACTTCGGCGCCGCCACGGCCCCCCCGTTCCCTGGGGGGGCCCCACGCCTGGCACTGACCGTGCCGCCGCTGGCGCTGGTGGTGCTGGCCCCCGGCCCCATTCTTTAAGCACGTCTCCCGCCCGTCCACGGGGCGCGGCGCGGCGCGGGCAACCATCGCGCCTTCGTGCCCTTTTGTGCGCGAGTGGCTGATCCGTCTTCCCGAGGCGGCGAAAGCCACCAGCGTGGAGCGGACTCCGGCTCCTGAACCGCAAGGGCGACTAAGCGGTGGTGGATGGGGACGCGGCGCGCCGCCGGCGAAGTGGGGCTTTTCGGTACAATCGAGACGTGGCCAAATACATCGAAGTCGGCATCGGGAACCGATGGCTGGTCCGCACAGAGACCGAGCACGCCGACGGCACGGAAAGCGAGCATCGCGGCGCGGAGCGGCTGTCAGTGGTCCGGGGTGTCTATCTCCGTGTGTGGCTGAGAAAGACCGTGTATGTGATCAGCACCCGCGACGGCTTCAGGCAGAGCCGGAAATCTCGGATCGCGTTCAAGTGCGTGGTGGGCATAGAAGGCGACTGAAGCGGCCCGAGCGCGAAGCCGCGGCGGCCGCTCTGACTCGGCTCCCTATCTTCGTCACTACGCCCAAGGGGTCAGACCTTCGGATGACTGAAAGGCCGGCCCAAGGGCTGATGCCCGCGGCCGCCCCGCCGTCGACAATAGCGGAGGGGGTGACGACTTGATGGAAGTCCGGCTCCGCTGGCGCGCTCGTGGGCAAAGGGTCTCGCACACCAAGAGGCACGCGTGACGGGTGGGCGGGCGCTCAGCCGATACCGACTGTATGTTCTCGGAAACTCCCTCAACAACATTGGGAACGCCTTTTATGTCGTAGTGCTCCCGCTCTTGGTGTACCGGCTCAGCGGGTCGAGCCTTTCCATGGCGGTGACGGTGGCGGCGGAGGCCCTTTCGACCTTGCTGCTCCCGCTGTGGGGCGTCGTCATGGATCGCGCAAGTCCCCGGACGGCGATTGTCGGGACCCTCCTGTTCCAGTCCGCCGTGAGTGCACTGCTGCCGCTGGGCACCCGAGGGCACTGGCTCACCGTGCCCATGATTTACGGCCTGAGCTTTCTCATCGGGCTTGGCGCCAACGGGCTCCAAACGGCGCAGACGCGGGCCATCCCGATTATGTTCCCGGACACGCGGGATACGGCCTCGGCGGGCCTGACCACCGCCTACACGGTCACCACGGTGGTAGGCCCGCTGATGGCGGCGGCCGCGCTGGCGCATCACGGGGAAGTTCTCTTGCTGTGGATTAACACCGTGTCGTTTCTGGCTCCGCTGGGGCTTCTGCCGTGGACCCGCATCCCACGCATGCGCCAGGCGTCGGGATCGCCGCGGCTGCTGCGATCGTTGGCGGAGGGGTTTTCGGTGGTGAGGCAGCAGGCGGCGGTTAGGCCGCTGGTGTGGGCGCTGGCGGCACTTGGCCTTACCAACGCCATGGCGGCGACGCTTGCCGTATACCGCCTGAAGCAGGATTTCCACTGGCCCGACGCCCTGGTGAGCTTCGTGTTCGTGGCGCTGGGGCTTGGGAGCGTATTGGGCACGCGGCTTCCGCTTCGGCTTCGCCACGTGTCGCTGCCCGCAGTGCTTCGAATCGCGATTGCCACGAGCACCGTGGGGGTTGCCGCCATGATGTCGCCGCTGGCCGTGCTGGTGCCGGTGGGCCTAGGCCTTACGGGTGTGGGCTTTCTCGCCCTGGCGGTGGCGCGAAACCTGTGGCTCCAGGAAGTGGTGCCCATCACGCACCTGGGGCGCGCCAACACCGCGATCCGGACGCTGACCGGCAGCGCCCGGCTGGCTGGCGCGCTCGCGCTTGGCCTGGTGGCGGCCCAAGCAGGTGTGGAGACCGCGCTAGCGCTGCTGTTGGTGGTGGGCGCCCTGCCGCTCCTCGGGCTTCGAACAGCTGGTACTGCTGGGAAGCCCTTCATGCCGCCGGCATCGTAGCGGTGTGTCTTCCGTATCGCCCCCCCAAGGCCCGCTGTCGTGCTCGTCGCCGCCGGCCACTCAAACGGCCCCTTCGGCCAGGCCCGGCTCAGCGAGACGCAGCGGCAACGCGCACCGCTTCGATGTACCCTTGGCGCGCATCGACGGCGACTTCCTTCACAACGGGCACTCCGGGGATGCTGTAGATGGCATAAACGCCAGAGGGCGCCACGGGCCCGGGGCCCCCCTGGTATGCAACCACTGCCACCTTTCGGCCGACCCGTGGCACCGTATGATGCGTGACGCGATAAGGGTGGCCATGCACGGTGAGCCCAAAGGTATAGTGCCACGGAGGTGGGGGCGT
>JAKADP010000164.1 GCA_021820465.1 Bacillota bacterium | reverse complement strand
GAGGGCGAGAAGCTCCCGAGCGCACCGTGCTACACTGCGCACACACCGCGGCCCGCCGCTTCCACTGAGTTGTGGGCGTCTTGGCGTGGGCGTGCGCTTTAAGGAGGTACTCATGACGACAGGCATTCGGTGGGGCATTTTGGGCACCGCAAACATTGCGCGCGCATCGTTTCTTCCTGGGCTCCGCGCGGCAGGCGGGCAAGCCGCGGCCGTGGCGGGCCGCGATGCCGAACGCACTCGGGCGTACGCCCAGCAGCAGGGAATCGATCGGGCCATCACGGGCTACGAGGCGCTCCTTGACGATCCCGCGATTGATGCCGTGTATGTGCCGCTGCCCAACGCGCTGCACCTGCCGTGGGTGCAGCGCGCCTTAGAAGCCGGAAAGCCCGTGCTGTGTGAAAAGCCCTTGGGCCTCACGGCGGGCGAAGTAGACACCATGGTGGCCACGTCGACGCGCGTGGGGGTGCCGCTGTGGGAAGCGTTTGTGTTCATGTTTCGCCCACACTTTGCCGAGATTCGCGCCTGGATCGCGGATGGGGCCATCGGCGCGCTGCAGGAGGTGGACTCCCACTTTCGCTTCGCCCTCCGGTCGCGGGACAACATTCGGCTCCGCCCCGAATTAGGCGGCGGGGCGCTGTACGACGTGGGCTGCTATCCCGTGCACTTGGCGACTCAGCTGTTTGGCGGCGCGGGCATCCGTGCAGCGGTGCTGGTGGACCCCGACCCGACCGGCGTCGACGCCGCGACATCGGGGGTCGTGGCGTTTGAGACCGGCCAGCTGCTGTTTGGCGCGAGCCTCGCCTCGGGGCCCGACACCTTCACCCGCATCGTGGGCAGCGAAGGCGTGATCACCACCTCTAACCCATTTCATCCGGGGGACGGCGACGAATTGACCCTGCAGCAGGGCAATCGCAGGACCACGGTGCGGGCTGGCGACGGCACGCCCTCGTTTACGGCCCAGATTGCACACATCCAGCGCGTCGTGCGCGGTGAGGAGGCGCCTCGCGCCACCGCCGCCACCACGTCGCGGGCCACGGCCGCGACGCTGGACCTGATTCGCCAGGCGCCCCGGGGGCAGTGATCCCCGGCGATCGGAGGGGCTTGGCTGAAGGCCTCCGCAGCACCTGATCCGCCGCACACCAAAAGGTTGACCGCCCTGGCCCTGGCCGGCAGGGTTCGGCCGCCCACGGGTCGAAGCCCCACCCATGCGGTGCGCCGCCGCGTCATGGCGGGCACCGGGCGAGGCCGTCCAGGCCGTGCAGGCCGTGCAGGAAGCGATATCGACGCCTTATCGCCGTGTAGAAGGTAGAAGGAGAAGGTAGGGAGAAGGAGAAGGAGGGACTCATGGCCCATACCGAGGTGAACACCGGGGAGCTGACGGCCGCCATCCGGGGCGCGCTGGATGCGTTCGACGTGGTGGGCGCAGCCGCGGCCATTGTCCACCACGACGCCGTGCTGGTATCCGACGGGTTTGGGGTGCGCGACACGGCCGGGGGCACCCCCGTCAACCAAGACACGCTGTTTGCCATCGGGTCGTCCACCAAGGCGTTCACTGCCCTGTCCATCGCCCAGCTGCACGAGGCGGGGCTTCTGGATTGGGACACGCCCGTCCAGCGCTACCTGCCCGACTTCGCTCTTCACGATCGCTTTGTCAGCACCGAAGCCACGCCTCGGGACCTGGCCACCCACCGCGTCGGCTTGCCGCGCCACGAGTTTTCCTGGTACAAGGCCCCCTTATCCCGCGCGGAACTGGTGGCCCGTCTGAGGTACTTGGAGCTGAGTCGCCCTTTTCGCACCACGTTCCAGTATCAGAACATGATGTATGTGACGCTGGGGTACCTCGTGGAGCGGCTCACCGGGAGCCCATGGGAAGCCTATGTGGAGGCGCACATCCTCTCACCGCTAGGCATGACCCGCACCAATCTGTCCGCCGCGGCAGCAGAGGCCGACGCCAACCACGCGCAGCCGTACAGCAGCCGGGATGGCCAGCGCGTCGCCGTGCCGTTCGCCGACATTGATGCCATGGCGCCTGCCGGGGCCATCAACTCGTCAGCCCGCGACTTGGCGCGGTGGATGCGTCTGCACCTGAGCGGCGGCGTGGTCGACGGCACGCGGATCGCGAGCACGTCCAGCATTCACATGCTGCACACCCCCCACATGGTGATCGCTGGCGACCCCGACACAGACGCCCAGCTTCTGGCGCCCGCTTACGGGCTGGGCTGGTTTACGGGCGTGTATGGCAGCCATCGCGTCGTGCACCACGGCGGCAACATCGATGGGTTCACCGCGCTGGTGCTGCTGGTGCCGGACCAGAGTCTTGGAGTCGCGGTGGTGTGCAACCAGGAGATAAGCCCCATGCCGGCGGCCGCGGCGTTTGCCGTGGTCGACCGGGTGCTGGGCCTGCCCCACCGGGACTGGAACGCCGAGTACCGCGAGCGCTACGACAAGATGCTGGGCGCCCTGAACCAGGGCGGGAACTTCAGTGCCGAGCGCGTGGAAGGCACCGCGCCCAGTCGGCCTTTGGAGGCTTTTGCGGGCCAGTACGAACATCCGGCGTACGGCACCCTTACCGTGAGCCTCAGCGCCG
>JAKADP010000069.1 GCA_021820465.1 Bacillota bacterium | reverse complement strand
GACCCGTCCGCGAATCGTCGGCGTGTCCGTATGCATGGGGTGACCTTGCCAGGTCGCCGACGGACTGTCCAGAGCGGTCAGGCCTTCAATCCTCCTCAGGCGTTTCCGCGACTATGACGAGGCCTTGGCATAGAGCCCATGCGTTCTTGCCAGAATATATCCGCCGCGGTATCATCCGGGACAATAAGGAGGTGTTCGACATGATTCGCGGATGGGGCGGCACCGTGACCGATCTGCAAAGACCCGTACGCCACTCGGGGGGGGGGGGCGCCGCTCCGGCACTCCAGCCCGACATCCATCCTAGGCGTCCTTGCTGCCGCAGCCTTTATCCTGTTGCCCTTCAGCGGCATGACGGAAGCTGCAGAGACCAAGCCCGTGACCGACTGGAGCTTTTACGTGCACACCACGTATACGGGCACGCTGGAGGACCTCGGGTGCAATCAAAGCACGTTCGATAGCGAGCACAACACCAACAGTTTGGTGTTCCTGGACTTCGGTGGCCAGCAGGCCAATGGCTCGGGCACGCTACTGACCAATGGCACGTCGGTGAGCAACGGGACCGTCGAGAGCTTGGCGGAGGCCTTCGCGCTCGGGTACTACGTGTGCGCGAACACGAGTACCGACCTCATTCTCGCCGTGGGCACCAACAACTCCCTTTACGACGTGAGTTACAGCGGCGGGCAAACCTGGGCCCACGTCGTGCAGGCCGTGCAGAACGGGACAGACTATCGCGACGTCTCCATTTGGGGCGGCAACGACCTCGAGCCGAGCTACAGTTATTGGTCAAACGCTTCCGGCTGGATCAGCGGCTATGCCGCAGTGGATCCCGCGTTTTATCTTGACTACGGGTCAGCCGACAAGTGTTCTTCGACTTCCAGCGCGAACGGCTATTGTACGAACACGTGGTATCAGTCCGATGTCTATCAGGCGGCGTGGGGCGCAGGGCCTGCGCAGAGCGCTCCCGAGATCTACTCTCTTAATGATGCGGCCCAATGGGCCGAAATCGCAGGGTATGGTCGCAGCATCGGGTCAACGATGCAGTTTCAGGGCCCACTGGACGAATACGACCTAGCTACGTCAACGTTGACGTCCAGCCAGGCATGGTCGGCCTTCATCGGCAAGCTGCCGTCTGGCACGTACATGCCCTATTCTCTGGAGGTGCATAATGCGAGTTGACCAGCGCGCCGTTCGCCTGGCGGCCGCAGCCGCCGTGGCGGCGGGCGCCATCAGTGTCGGCCTGCTTGCGTTTCCGCACCCGGCGACCCACGGCGCCGGCTTGGGCCCCCGGCCGGTGATCCCGCTGTTTCGGAGTCCTTTGCCCCCCGCGAAACAGAAGCTGGCCGAGAAGATGTACCAGCGACTGGCAGCGGGCCACAACTACCCGGGGCCGCGCGGCTCGCGTGCCGACCTGCCTCCCGGCAAGGTGCTCCCGTTCACGATGGTGCCGGGCATCCTGGCGATGAAGCAGACGCCGTTTGGCGCGGGGCAGTTTCTGGGGCAGAACTTCTGGAAGGGGCCCCTCCAGCCGGGCGTGTGGATCCTCGTGTACGCTGGGCAGCAGGTGACCCCCACTGTGAGCGGCGCCGTGTATGTGGAGCGCGAAACCGTCAACGCGCAGGTGGGCATCGCCGGGACGTCAGCGGTCGGCATGTTCCTGGCGCCGACCGGCAGAGACGCGCTGCGTGTGGTGGGCTGGTCCGGCACCCTCTTGACCCTCCAGACCACCGGTGGGGCCACGCTTACCTTCAACGTCGCTACTGACCGGTATGGCGCTCCGTAGCCGTGCCGCACCGGCAAGGCGCCGGGGCGGGTGGCCGCTGCTAATGGTGGCTTTGGCGGGGGGGCTCGTGGCCTGCGCGGGCGGTGCCATCAAGGGATCGGCCCCGCGGCCCCGCCCCGTGCCGGTCCCGCACTTCCGGTTGCACATCACCGCCCTGCCCTCGCCCGTCTCCGCCAATCGCGTCGATCGCGGGACCGGTGCCGAAACGCTCGGTGGTGGCGCGGTATGGATTGCCTTTGGGTCCCTGCCCAGCAGCGCGGCTGGCCTGGGGGAGGTGGTGGGAATGAGTGCCTCCACCGGCCGCGTGGTGGCCCGGTGGCCCGGCAGTGGGAGCCCGGCGGGCCTCGCGTGGTCCCGCCAGACGCTGTGGGAAATCGGGAACGCGGGCGACCTCAGCAGTCCCTACGCGTACACGAATGACCTGATTGGCATCTCGCCGCGCACCGGGCAGCTACTTCAGCGCATCCCGGTGCCCAGTCCCGAGCCCCCCTACGGCGTGGCGGCATTTCACGGCACGGTGTACGTGCTGGGGAACACCAACAGTGGCAACGCCTCTGAGCTGTGGCAGCTTACGGGAGGCCGCTTGGTACCCAAGTTGCACCTACCCGGGGGCCAGCCGCCAGGGGACTTTGCCGCGGTGTCGGATCTGGCGGTGTGTGGGCCAAGCTTATATGCCGCCACCTCCCAGGGGCCCGCCTCCACCGCCATTCTGGTGACGCGCCTAGCGTTGCCGTCCCTTAAGACGGTGGAGCGGTGGACGCTCCCGGCTGGGGGCGGTTTCGGCTGTGCGCCAGGGGGTGTGGTAGTCGTCCAGCAGTACAGCAGCGCCCACGCGCTCACGATACTGCGCAACGGCATGACGCGAGTGGGCCCTTCATTTGGCCCCGTGACGCTCCACGCCAGCCTCGTCGTAATTGGGGACACGCTGTGGGTGCCGCGGCTGCTGCCCCCGCCCAGCCTCCACCGAGTGTCCGTGCTGAATGTGTATGCGTGGCCGACGGCTCGCGCGCTCGATACATATCATCTGCCGCACGGCACACTCCAGTGGGCGATGCAGATCGGGCCCCACACGTTTTGGTACAACAGCTACGGGCCAGGAGAGGGCCCGGGACCCTTTCCGGTCAGGTGGTGGCAAGTGAACGTCCAGCATCCGTAAGATCCCGGCCGCTCACCCCCCGATGTGCACCAGCCCCTCTACACGGTAACGTCAAAGTGGTAGCCGATTCGGGGTGGAAGCGCCGATGTGACGCGCTCCACGAAGCGAGGAGGAGCCGCCCACGGCGTACCATGCCGCGCGGGACCGGCGGCGGGGACGCCTCCCGGCCAGCGGGCGGCATCGTCCTCGCAGTTAGATCCCTACGTGCCGGTCAGCCAGCGCTGGCTGGACGACGACCGGCACACGCGGTGCCGAAGAGTCTCACGGACTACGATCGGCAGCGGGTCGCGTTGCCGTCCACCCTGACCTGGGACGACCTGGAGTCCGGCGCGTACGGCGAGGCGCACCGGAACTTGGTGCTGTATGGGGCGGTGGGGACCGGCAATTATGCAAAGCCAGGGGTTATGCAAAGTGGGGGCCGCCGACCCTAGCGGCGCGGCGGCCACGGGTTCAGGGACTGCACATAACGGGCCGGTGAGGACTCCGGCCGGCACAGGGCCCGGAGCCAGCGCAGGAGGTCCGCCTCGTCCTCCCACCGGGCCGGCGGGGTATCCACCGGGAGGTCGCCGTCAGCGCGCCCGGGCGGCCCGCTTGGTCTTCGCGTCGACCGGGCCCAGCTCTCCGTCGAGGCCCCATCGGTGTGCCCCAACAGGGGGAAGGATGGATGCACGTTCATGGGACGCCCCCTCCCCATGGAATAGACGACGCGACGCGCCCGTCCTCGGGCGGGGTTATGCGAAGGATCCCAACCTGTGAAACCCGGATTACCGCAGTGGGCCGGTCCTGACTTCGCATAACGCCGGGCTTTGCATAATTGCCGTTATGTGAAGCTTCACATAACGGCAAAACCCATCTCGCCAGCGCCCTCGGGGTGCAGGCCTGTGCGCGGGGCCACGTGGTCCGCTTCTACACGGTGACCGACTTGGTGCTGCGCCTCAGCGACGCCCGCCGGACCGGCTCCTGCACGAGATCCACCGCACGGACCTCCTCATTCTCGACGAGTGGGGGTATGTGCCGGTCGACAAAGACGGCGCCCAGCTCCTGTTCCGGATTGTGGCGGACAGCTGCGAAACCCGGAGCCTCATCCTGACCACGAACCTGGAGTTCTCAAATGGGGCGGCATCTTCACGGACGACCAAATGGCGGCCGCGATGATTGACCGCCTCGCCCACCACGGCTACCTGCTGCTGTTCCAGGGCGAGAGCTACCGCATGGCCCACGCGCTCATGAAGGAACGGTAGGCCCGAACCCCCGCGAAAATTTCCCCACCCTGTCGGTGGGGAAATTTTCGTGCTGAAAGTGGGGAGATCCTCTTGACGAAATACAGAGGGCGCGGACGTCCCCCACCCGGCCCGTTTCCGTGTCCAACCACGCATTGAGGAGGGTATCGACGGCCTCCGGATCGACCTGCTGCAAGACGCGGCGCAGGGTGGGTTCGCTCGGCACCTTGTACGTGGCGCCCCAGCGCGGACACCCGAAGCGGCGGCGCGCGTCGGGGTCCAGGTCGTGAATCCAATCACTGATCGCCACATAATGGCGCTGGCCGGCCAACACCGCCGCCAAGGCGAGCAGCAAGACCTGGTCGAGGCGGTGACGGACCCCGCGCCGGTGGCGCGGGGTCCGGAAGCGTCGCCAAGCGGGCGCGCAGCCCGTCAGGGCCGGTCCAATTCAACGTGTTGAAGTCGAGCATCGTCGGAGTCCCTCTCATCAGGGGCGGCGTGAGGAACGGGGCCCGGAGCGGCGCGGCCCCGTCCGGGGTCAACGGCCGGACCCACACCTGTTTGGGCTGGCCGTGGCGGACATAGTGCTGATGCCGGCGCGCGAAGCCGCGCGTCTGCCCCAGGTACGCCCACCCCGCCGCCCGATAGCTGGTCCCGGCAAACCGGGGGGGTCCACGAAGGTTTCCGCCACCAGGACGGGGTGGCCGTACACGGCCGCCCAGTCCGCGCTGAGGCGCTGGGTGGTTTGGGCGAGCGTCTTCGAGGCCAAATTCGGGAGGTGGACGTCGGGGAGAATCAAGAACCGGGCATTATTCACGACGAACGTCAGCCGCGCCCACTGCTGGGGGCGGCTCCACCCGATCCACTGATCCCGCGCCTGCACCATCCAGGCGGCGGCCGCCCACCCCACCAAGGCGACCCAGTCCGTGTCGACGCAGGCCACGTACCACAGGGATTCCCCGACGAAGCCGCGAAAGCCCAAGTAGTGGTGCGTCGCCATCAAGCCGCGCCACGCCGCCCGTTCGGCGGGGCGCACCGGGCGCACCTCCAGGGCCGTGGTCCACTGGGGGACGACCCGTCCGCGAATCGTCGGCGTGTCCGTATGCATGGGGTGACCTTGCCAGGTCGCCGACGGACTGTCCAGAGCGGTCAGGCCTTCAATCCTCCTCAGGCGTTTCCGCGACTATGACGAGGCCTTGCGGGTCACGTGGCGACAGCTCCTCGGCGGTAGTCCGGGCTCGAACCATGCCGCGCGCCGCTCTTCGACGACGAATCGGCTGCGACGTCGACGCGGCCGAGCCTTAGCAGCGGCCGCGCTTGACGGCTCAGAACGCGTGCGCCACGCTGATCGCGGGGGCGAACGGCTTGACCTGGTACGTGAGAATGGCTGGAGCCGCCGCTTTGGCGGTGGCCCTCATTCGGCTCATCACATGGGCCGCATCGCCATATCCCTGGGTTGCCCCCCGTCAATTTGTGTTGCTGGGTGTGACGTATCACGTAACCCATACACCCGTAGTGGCCGTCGGGTCGGCCTTCAATTGGAGTGGATCTGGTCCACCACCGGCTGTGACCCGTGACCTTTGGGGTGTTTCACGACAGCGGCGATACAATGTCCTCGCGTTTCGTACGAAGTGGGGGTATTTTCTCGCGATCGCTGAGAGGACAGATTGACGTGCCGTGTGAGTCGGGATGTTGCGGCACGGCCATCTGGCGAGGCTCCCAGTTGTGGAGGTTTTTCTTCTCCACATTCCATGCGCGTGAGCGTCACATGTGACAGCATCGTTCGTGGCTCGCTCCCCCTGCTCCTGGCTTCCACCCGGTCGCGGCTGCCCCCGCCCAGCTTGCGATATATAGGTTCCGAAGTTGCCTCCGGAGTTTACGCAGCTGGGCGCACAGAGGCGGAGCGAGAGGGTCGGGCGAGCTCGCTGCGCCCCCCGCAAGGAGGTGGGCAAACGCGGTCAAAGCGGTCGCGCCGTCGAGGACGGCATCGCCGTGCGCCCGGTAGGGAAGCGGGCCATGTGGTGCTCCCAGAAGGGGCGTGGGGAACGGTCTGCGCGATGCGCCGTGCAGGCTGTTCCAGCAGGAATTGCGGGCGCCGCCCCGAACGGTGGCCGTGGGACTTCAGCCCTCGCGGCCGGTGGTGGCTCGGGTGGTGGATGAGGACCGCGCCTTTCGACACGCGGTGGGAAACGCCCTGGGTGAAGCGGTGTGCATGCGGATTTCCGGGTCTCCACCCCGGGACGGGCTCTATTGCGGCAAGCCAGAGCCCTGGGACACGGCCTGCAGCGCCGGTAGTGGGGAGGAGGGCGCGATGATTTCCTTGGAGTCCGATGGGCGGGGCCTGCAGGTGCCGTGGCTCGGCGGGGACGTGTTGGAGCGGCTGCTGACGCCTGAGCGCGCCCGCGCCGCCGTCGAGCGGGCGCTCATGGCGGAGCGTGCGGGCGAGGCGGCCGCTCCGTTGCGTCAGCTGGTGGACATGCCGGCGGGCACCCTCTTTGTCATGCCCGCCGCGCTGGATGGGTCGCTGGCGGTGAAGCTGCTGAACGACCGGCCGCACGCCAGCGCGGGCGCGACGCTGCCGGGGGTGGTGGTGCTGTTCGACGAGGCATCGGGCCAGCCGTGCGCCCTGATGGACGGCCCCGTGCTGACGGCGCTGCGCACCGCCGCCATTGCAGGGTGGGCCACGGCGCGCCTGGCCCGGGCGCGGCGCCGCGTGGCGCTGGTCGGCGCCGGGTTTCAGGCCTGGTATCAGGCGGCGGCGCTGGTGGACTTGGGCGGCGTCGAGGCCGTGGCGATTTGGAACCGCCATGGGGAGGCAGCGGAGCAGCTGGCGGCGCGGCTCCGCCGGCGCCACCCGGACCTCGCCATTCGGGTGGCCCCCAGCGTGCCCGACGCCGTGGGGGACGCCGACGTCATCACGGTGGCGACGCGGTCGCCCGAGCCGCTGCTGACCCGCCGGATGGTGCCGCCTCACGCCCACGTCAACGCGATGGGGGCATATCGCCCCACCGAGCGGGAGTGTGCCGCGGACCTCATGGTGGCCGCGGCGGTGTACGCCGACACGCCGACGGGGGTGAGGCACGAGGCGGGGGACGTGGCCATTCCCATCGCCCAAGGCCAGCTGGCGGCGGAGGCGGTGCATGCGCTCGCGGACGCGCCGCCGGTGCCGCCGGCCGGGCTCACGGTCATGAAGAGCGTCGGCGCCGCGGTGTTTGACGTGGCGGCGGCGCGGATGGCTTGGGTGGCCTGGCAGGGGAGCGCCGAGGCCACAGCAGGCATCCCCAGTGCATAATGGCCCTAAAGCAGGCAGCGGGGAGGCGGCAGCGTGCGGGACGAAGCGAGGGAGCAAGAGGCCGCTCGGCACTGGCTCTGGCTGGCCTGGGAGGTGGGGGCCGTGTTTCGCGGCCGGGAAGGCGAACCCACCGCGACTCAGTGGCACATCTTGAATGCGCTGGCGGGGTCGGGCCCGCTGACCCTGATGGCGGCGGCAGCGCGCCTGGGCGTCACGGGCGCGACGGCCGCCCGGGCGGTGTCGGCTGCAGCGCGCCATGGCTGGCTGATCAAGGACCGGGACCCTCAGGACCGGCGAGTGGTGTGGCTGCGCATCACGCCCTTGGGTGAGGCCGCCGTGGCGGAAACGACCGCGAAGGTGGCGGAGCGGCTGGCGGCCATCGAGAGGCGGGAGCCGGGGGCTGACCCCCAGGGCGCCGCCGTGGGCCCTCTGTGAGAGGCGGAGGGATTGGGCTGGTGGTCAACCCGCGCGCCGGGCGGGACATCCGGCGCCTGGTCGCACGAGCGGGCATGGTGTCGGGCCCGGATAAGATGTTGCAGCTGCGGCGCGTCATCGCGGGCACGCAGGCGCTGGGGCCTGTGCCGGTCTATCTGGTGGCCGACGAAGACGGGCTGGCGCAGCGCGTCGCCGCCGACGAGCCCGCGGCGACGCTGCTGCCGGGCAGTGCGCGACCCCAAGGGGCGGACGCCACCGCCACGGCCATTCGCCAGTTGGAGGAGGCGGGGGTGGACGTGCTGGCGGTCATCGGGGGGGACGGCACCCAGCGCCAGGCGGCAAGAGCCGCACCCGCGGTCCCCGTGCTGCCGCTTGCCGGGGGAACCAACAACGTGGTGTGCTGGCGCGGCGAAGACACCGTCGCCGGGCTGGCGCTGGCCCGGGCGGTGTGGGAGGGGATGCCGGCTCTGCGCCCGGGCAAGGTGCTGGAGGTGGAGACCGACGCCGGGCGGCGGGACCTTGCCGTGGTGGACGTGGCCTGGGTGGCCTCCGCCTTTGTGGGCGCGCTGGCCGTGTGGGACGGAGCGCTGGTGTCCCAGCTGGTGCTGGGGATGGCGGACCCGACCCGGCCCGGGCTCTCCAATGTGGGCGGCCACGTGGCACCGGTTTCCGCCGAGGACGACCTGGCCCTGGAGCTGGTGCTGGGCATGGGGGGAACTCCTGTGCCGGCGGTGCTGGCGCCCGGGCTCTTGGTGGACTTCCCCGTGCAGCGCCATCGGCGCCACCCCTTGGAGGTGGCCGTGGAAGGCACGCAGGCCGCGCCCTTCACGGTGGCGCTGGACGGTGAGCGCACCCTCACCTGCCGCCCTGGCGAGCGCGTGCGCGTCACGGCGCGCCGGGTGGGGCCCCGGTGGATTGATCCCGACGCGCTGCTGATGCCGCGCTGAGGCGTGGCGAGGCATATTGCTCCATCGGCGCCCATCTATAGCAGGGGGGCGATGGGGTGGACTGGCAATCGCTGTCTCGCCGGCCGGCCGCGTCGGAGGAGCTGCGTCGGTGCATTGTGCGCCTAGCCGCCGTGCGCCAGCAGATTCGGGCTCTGGAGACCGAGGAGCAGCTCCTGCGCGAAACACTGGACCGGGCGCTCTCGGACTGGCCCGACGAGTGGTTTCCCATTCAGGTGGAGTCCCACGTGCTTCGCCGGCATGCCCGGGCCGGGCTGCTGGACCTGGAGGCCGCCCGAGCCGTGTTGGCCGAAGCGGGCCGGCTGGACGAGGCGCCCGCCACGCTGCAGGTGGTGGACGAAGGCGCCGCCCGGCAGTTTGGCGCCCGCGTGGACGCGCTGGGCTTGTCGAAAAAGGCCGCCCGGCTGGTACGGCAGTTTTTCGATGAGGGTGTCGGCCCCGTTCCGGAACTGACAGCCGCCTGGGTGAACAGCCAGCACGCGGCGGGACACCTGGACGATGGGGCTTGGCGGCGCTGCTTTCGGCGTGGCCAGCCGACCATTTGGGTCTGGGCGGTTCGGTGAGGCAATATGGGGGAGTCGGATCCGGCCCCGGATAGGGCGGAGACTCCGGCACACCAAGATGGGACAGGGGGAGACCCAGGTGAACGGAGGCAGGGGCCGGGGACTCAACGACGAGGCGCGGCGGTACTGGGCCGCTCAGCGCCAGCAGGCACGGCGCTACGGGGGGCGCAGCCAGTGGCTGCCGTCGAGCGGGGCGCCCCTTACCATGGGCCTCATTGCGCTTCTGGTGGTGGGCACCATCTTTGGAGCCGTGGTGCCATACTGGCCCCTGGCGGTGGCGGGATGGCCCGGAGGATTTTTTTGGGTGGCCCTGTTGTCGACGGCCATTCCCAGCGGCATTTTGTCCCTGATTTTTTCGGGGCTCTTTTTGTGGATCCTGGGCAACCAGGTTGAAGGGATGTACGAGCCCTGGCGCTACCTGGTGATTTACTTTGGGGCAGGCCTCGTGGGGGCCTTGCTGACCGGGGCCGGCGGCTTGGGCCCGGCCACGGGGTCGCTGGCCATTTTCGGGTTGGCCGGTGCCTACGCGATGTACATCGCCAAGGTGGGCAACCCGCGTCAGGCGCTGCAGTGGGCGCTCATCCTGCTGGTGATCAACCTGGTGCTGACGGGATTTAATCTCGCGTATCTGGCGGGAATGGCGGGGGCATTCATCGTGGGGGTGGCGGTGGCGCGCCTGGCCGGATAGCGTCGGCCCATGCCGTGAAGGCTGCCGCTCCGGCCTTCACGGTGCGTGCCTGAGTGTCGCGGTCGACGGCGATGAGGCCAAAGTGCGGTCGGTACCCCTCTGCCCACTCAAAGTTGTCCAGGCCGGACCAGTAAAAATAGCCGCGCACGTCGGCGCCGGCCGCCTGCGCCCGCTCCAGCGCCGCGCGGTGGTCATGGATGTAGGCGGCCCGCTGTGCCTCGTCGTCGGTCGCGATGCCGTTTTCCGTCACCAGCAGGGGCTTTTGGCGGTGGCCCAGCCGCACGAGAATGGCCGTGAATCCCTCGGGATCGACCGACCAGCCCATGTCCGTGGTGGGGCCGGGCGAGGATCCCGCGAGCGCGGGATGCATGAGAGTGGCCGGCGATACCCACCGTGGGGCGTAGTAGTTGACGCCCAGAAAGTCTTGGGGGCCCGCGTGGGCGATGGGCCACGCGTTGAACAGGCGGTCCGCCGCCCACGCGGCCGCCCGATCCCCGGGCGTCGGGCGGAGCGGCCGAAAATGCACCAGCGAGTGGGCAATGCCCACCCACAGCGCCGGGTTTTCCTGCTTCATGGCCCGGTACGCGGCGCGGTGGGCGCGAAGCTGGGCCGAAAGCACCCGCATGGCGGAAGCGGGCCGGTGCTGGCCCGGGGGCCACTGGCCCTCCACGTAGCCCATCAGCGCGAGCACGTTGGGCTCGTTGATGGTGCACCAAAGGCGCACCGAGTCCAGCGCCCGCGCCATGTGGCTCGCCAGCGCCGCGAAGCGCGGCACGGCTGCCGGCGAGAGCCAGCCGCCCCGGAGCCACGGGGGCAGCGTGAAGTGTGACACGGTAACGAGCGGCTCAAGGCCGTGCTGCCGGCACGCGGCCACCATCTCCCGGTAGTGCGCCACGGCCGCCTCATCGTAGCGGCCGGGATCCGGCTCCAGGCGGCTCCACTCCAGCGAAAATCGATAGGCATTGGCTCCGAGCTGGCGAAACCGGGCCAAATCATCGGGAAAGTGCTGCCAGTGGCGCGCGGCGGCGCCGGACCGCTCCCGGGTGCGGCCCGCGTCTTCCCAATCCGTCCAATCGCTGTGGGTGGGCGGACAGTCGCCGTCCACCTGGTGGCCCGAGGTGGCGACGCCCAGCAGGAAGGCGGGCGCGTCCGCGGGCCACCTCATGAGGGGGCAGGCAGCATGAGGAGCAGGGCATCGGGCCAGGCGCGCACCGAGATGGGGAGATGCCCGACAATCTCGCCGTCGGCGTGGACAAACAGCTGCGGCGGGCCGGTCAGCCGGAACGCCGCCGTCTGCAGAGACTCCACCAGCGGATTGGCCACGTGCCGGCCGCTGTACGCCTGGGTCAAAAGCTTGAGGGTGCCGAACTTGCCGGTGCCGCCAATCCACACGACCTGGAGCACGCCATCGTGGGGGTCGGCGCCTGGGCAGATGCGGATGCCCCCTCCGTAGCGGGCCACGTTGCCGGCGGCCAGCAGCAGGGTGGGGCGCTCGCGCGCCGTGTGCCCCGCCTGCTCCACGTCGAGGACCAAGGAATGACACCGATAAGTGAACAGTGTCGAGAGAATGCCGCGCAGGTACATGAGTTTGCCCGACCCGCCGCGCCCGTGCGCCTGCCGGTTGATGAGTCCCGCCACCTCCGCGTCAAATCCGGCGCCCACGACCGTGAGAAAGTACTCGGAGCCCACCTGGCCCACGTCGATGGGGGTGCGCACGCCGGCAAAGCTTATCGCCAGCGCCTCGTCTGGCGCGGCCGGTATGCCGATGCCGGCGGCAAAGTCATTGCCCGATCCGGCCGGAATCACGCTCAGGGCCGCCTGGCCCCCCGGCAGCAGGCCGTTGACCACCTCGTGATGCGTGCCGTCGCCGCCGAGCGAAATGACGACCATGTCCGCGCGGTCCCGCACCTGGTGCGCCAGCTCCGTCGCATGGCCCCGCTCGCGGGTGGCCACCACCTCGAGGTCGCTCCGGCGCGCCAGCTCCGGCATCAGGGCATCCAGGACGCGCCGGGCTCGGCCGCCTCCCGCCACCGGATTGTAAATCAGGCGATAAGGCATGTCAGCGGCCCAGAAGATGCCGCACGTGCGCCATCTCCCCGCGATATTGCTCCTCGTCGTCCACCGGGGTTTCCAGGTAAAACGGCAGGTCCTGCCAGCTTGGCTCGGTCACGAGCCGCGTGAGGCCCTCGTCGCCCAGATGCCCCTGACCTACCAGGGCGTGCCGGTCGGCGCGGTGGCCCGCCTCGACTTTGGAGTCGTTCAGGTGAATCGCGTGCAGCCGCGCGCGGAAGGCTGGCGCGCGAACGGCGTCAAACCCAGCCGACTGGAGCGGATCCAAGACACCGGACGCAAACGCATGCTGGGTGTCGAGGCAAAACCCGAGCCGGGTTTCGTCCGCCAGCCCATCCACCAGAGCCAGCAGCTCCTCCACGGTGGTGCCCATCTCCGTGCCCTGGCCCGCCGTGTTTTCCAAAAGCACCTGGACGCCTGTATCGTCGCCGGCCAGCACCTCGCGCAGCGACGCCCGCATTCGGTCGATGGCGGCCGGCACCCCGGCGCCCACGTGCTTGCCGCAGTGCACCACGACGGCCGGGGTGCCGCGCGCGTGGGCCACCTGGAGATCCCAGAGCAGCGCGTCCACCGATGCCCGCCGCAGGCCGTCGTCGGGCGCCGCCAAATTGATGAGATACGGTGCATGCGCGAGCGTGAGGAGCCCAAGCTCCGCCGCTCGGTCGCGGCCCGCCGCCGCATCGTCATAGTTGATGTTCTTGCTGAACCGCAGCATGCGGGGGCTCTTGCTGAAGTACTGAAAGCACTCTGCCCCCAGCGCCTGGGCCCGATTCACGGCTTTCAAGTAGCCGCCGGCCACGCTGACGTGACACCCGATGCGCAAGCGAGTCCTCCCTCGTGGGCCGGATGGCGATGACAGGCGCGAGGCCTGGCGTTCGGCTCAAGGCTGGTCAATCGCCGTCAGCCTAGCATAAAACGCGGCCGGCGATACGCGATGTCCGGGTTTAGCGGTCTTCCCCTCGAGACCGCCGGCGCTCCGCGACCCGCTGCGCCGCCCGCTCCAGCCGCGACAAGTAGTCCGCCAGCCCCCGCCGATGGGCTTCTACGCCCGAGCTCACCTGATGCTCAAAAACGCCCCAGTCGCGGAGCAGCGGCTGAATCACCTGGCTCAGGTACTCGGGCAGGCCGTAGCCGCCGTGATCGGACGCGCTGCGCATGCGCTGGCCAAAATCGGGCATGCCGGCTCCTGGCATGGTGAACAGGGGGACGATGTCACATACGGCGCCGATCCGCTCGGGGTCCTCCTCCAGGTACGCCCCCACCGCGCCGCGATAAAACGCAAAGTGCAGCGTTTCGTCCTTCGCAATGGTTTTGAGGATCCGGTCCAGCACGGGATCGGCCTCGCGAGCGACCTGGGCCAAATTGAGATAGAACACGCGGGTGGCCAGCTCCTGCAGCGTGGTGTACACCATGACGGAAAAGGGGGAATCCCCGGGGACGTCCCACCCCTCGCGCACGACGGTGCGCACGAGGCGGCTGCGGGCGTCAGGGTCGCCGTTTCGCGACAAAATGAGGTAGGTTTCCAACACGCGGGCGTGCCGGTCCTCCTCGGAGGTCCACGTGTGGACAAACTGGCGCAGCGCGTCGGGGGCATCTTGCATGAGCCGGACCAAGCCCGCTGTGAACCAGGGCAGGTTGACCTCGGTCAGCATGGCCGTCTCCACAGCCAGCGCCATCGCTGGGGGCAGCGTGCCCTGACCAGCCTCCCACGGCGTTTGGCCAAAGTCGCGGCCCCGGTCCCACGGCAGCAGACGATGGTAGGCCCAATCTGTGTGCTCCGTGAGCGTGAGGTGGCGGTGGTACAGCTCGTCCAACGCCTGGGGAACGCTTGATGTCACGAATGGCCTCCTTCTTTGCTGTGTTGTGCTGTGCAGTGTGGCGCTGTGGGTTGCCGCGCGAGGTGGCGATGCGGAAAATTTTTACGCCTTCCCTCTCATTGTACAGGACGGGTCAACCCGGCCG
>JAKADP010000068.1 GCA_021820465.1 Bacillota bacterium | reverse complement strand
CGGGGAAGCGATGGAGGTAACCAGGCAGGGAGAAGTGGCGGCTCTGCTCATCCCCCCGTCGCTCACGCCGTACGAGCGCCTGCCTGCCGCCGGAAAGGTCCAGGCACCACGCCAGGACCCGCCGGCAGATCTCCGGGCCATCCATCGTGCGGCGGCAGGCCGATCCAGTGCAGAAATTATCGCAGATGTACGGGGCAGCCGCTGACTGCTTGCGCGGCCGCATCCGCGGGGCTGAAGCGCTGGGCTGGGGAGCGAGAGGTAATGCGCTCGGACGCCCGCGCGATGGCTGTCGGTTGCAAGACCCAGACGCCCGCTTGTGACCCCGCCCCACGCCGGCCCTCGTGTATGGCGGCGTGAACTGGCTGCCGGCCCGCATCCGTCGGGCGGACTCGACGGCCCACAGTGGCGTGGATGGCCAAGTCGACGGGGGCTCTGCCAGCTGTGGGGTGTTGGCCCGTGTGGGAAGGGGGGCGTTCCTGGGCTCTCGGGCATTGGCCCGACCCCGTCCCTGACTTGGCCAGTGCAGCGGGAAGCTTAGCAGCGCGAGGAGCCTCCGCCATCGCCTGTGAAAGCTTGGGGCATCGTGCAGGGTTTTCCGATGGAGCGTCGAATGTTGCCGGGCAACGTTCGGCTCACGCGACCAGCGCATTACCAGGCAGAGACATCCGCCGGTTCGATCGCGAGGCGTCGGACTCCCCGTCTGCGGGGCAAGAGAGGGCGGAGAAGTTATGCGAGTCAAGTCAGCAGGAGCGAAGAGCGGGCGGCTGTGGGGTCCCCTCACGATGGCCTCCTCGCTGGTGTGGTGGATGATCGCGCCCTCGGCGGCAGCCGTGGCGGCCCCGTCGCCCACGGTGACGCCGGGGTCGGTGTCCCTCACCGCGTCGGCGGTGTCGGTCAAGCCCGGGCAGAGTGTGACCTTCACCGCCTCGGCGTCGGATCCCGGGGGGACGGCGCTGTATCAATTTTGGGTCGAGATGCCGAACGGCCAGTGGGAGAACCAGCAGAACTATTCGACCGATCCCACGTTTGTGCTGTCCAACGTGAGTGCGGGCAACTATCTGGTGGCCGTCGAGGTCATGGACCAAGCCCAAGTGCAGCACGGCCAGTGGAGTCAGGCCCAAACAACGCTGCCGGACGGGGTGTTCGTGAACAGCCAGGTGGCCGCCGTGTCGCTGAATCCTGATGCCGCGCCCGGCTCCTCGGTGACCCTGCAGGCGGAGGCGACGGACATCTACCACCCCGTGTATCAGTTTTGGGTGCAGGCGCCCGACGGGAGCTGGAGCCAGAGCGGGGCGTACTCGTCGGCCGCCACCTACACGTTCACGCCCAGCCAGCCCGGGATTTATCATTTTGTGGCGTACGCCAAAAGTCCGGAGGCCGCCAACAACCCCCACGGCGCGCTGCAGTCGGCCGTGGGGTCTTCGGGGGTGTACGGCACCGCGAGCCAGGTGGTCCTGTCGCTGGCCAGCCCCACGGTGGTGGCGGATGGCCAGGCCACCGACGCGGTGGTGGCCACCGTGGAGGACCAGTATGGGAACCGGGTGCCGACGTTTGCGGGCTCTTTGGTCCTGAGTGCCGGCGGCTCCAGCGACTTTCTGGTGGGGGGCCAGCACCAAGCGACCGAAACGGCCGAAGTGCTTGGGGGCACCGCCACGGCCACCTTGCAGCTGCCGTCTGGCGATGTGGGACCCACCATCATCACGGCCGACCACCTGATGACGCTCGCGTCCTTTCGGTTTGGCGGGGTGGCGAATGGGGGGCTGGCCGGCCAGGGCCAGGCGGCCAACGTCACGTATGGGAGCGCCACGCTGAGCGGCGTGGCGAACACGCCATTTGACCTGACGCTCACGTCCAGCCTGCCGAGCCTGTCGGACAACACCGTCAACGCCACCCAGGTGACGGTGGGCATCAACGACCAGGCGGGCGACCCGTACGTCACGCAAAATGGCCGGTACGTCACGCTCACGCTTACGGGGCCGGGCTCCTTTGCCAGCGGGTCGGTGGTGACCCGCGTGTCGGAGCACATCGCGGGCGGCACTGCCAGCGGGACCGTCACGGTGCCGGTGTACAGCGAGCAGGCCCAGGCCGGCACCATCATGGTGGGTGCCGCGGCGTCGGGGATAGCGCCCGCGTCGCCCCTGGCCATTGCGACGTATGAAACGGGGGTGCCCGCGGGGCTTTCCATCACGTCGTCCAATGGGTTTGACCAGCAGGGGGACGTGTATACCCTGTACACCGTGGACGTGGTGGACCAGCAGGGGCACCTCATCACGACCGGCAGCGGCTCCACCGACGCCATCCAGATAGCGGACAACGCGGCTGCGATGCAGAATCCGGAGCTGTTCTACTACACCGGGGCCAACCTGAGTGCGCTGGTGAGCGGTGAGACCGCCACGCCGACCCTAAACGATGGAGGCACCAGTGTCGCCAATCCGGTCGTCACGAACCTCACGGCATCGGGCGGCCAGGTGCAGTTTGCCGTGGAGAACGGGTATGCCGGCTTGGGCGTGCCGACGACCATCACGGCCACGGACCTAAGCACGGGTGCCAGTGCCAGCGGCGTGTACAACTACTATCTGGGAGCAAAAATGGGGGCAGAGATGCTAGGCCCGCTGGGGGCGGTGTCGTCCTTCAACTTCCCCGCCATTCAATCGGTCCTGGCCGGCCAGACGCTCACAGAGTCCGCGCAGCTGACCGACCAATTTGGCAACCCGCTGCCCGAGAAGGGCGTGCCCATTTGGTTTGCGATCACCCTGGAAGGCGACGCCGGACCGGCAACCATGACACCCGACCAGCTATACTCCAGCGGCTCATTAACCCTTACGCCCGGGATGGTGCAGCTGCCCAACGGCGCCTCGAGCCCCTTTGACGTGTATCAAGCGCTCACCAACAGCTCGGGGGTGGCCACGGTCAACCTGTCTGTGCCCTCGAGCGACGTGGCGTACGACGCGTTTGAGGTGGTGGCTTTTCAGCAAGACGGCGCGGGCTTGCAGGCCAACGTGGTGGTGCCCCCGCAGTATCAGCCAGCGAGCCTGGCGTGGACCGGCGGGCTGCCGGCCAGCGGCCGCTTGTCGGCGGGGCAGTCGGCCACCTTAAGCGCCGGCGTGTTCAACGCTTTGGGGAGTCAATTGGGACTGAATTCGGCGGATCCGTTCAACTACGCGCTGCTTTCGTCGTCCAATCCCGGAGTGGTGGTGCCGTCAGGCACGGCCTGGGGGAACTATGCGACCCAGCTGGCTCCGGGGGAGTGGCTCATTGACGCGGGTGCGATGTATGCAGTAGGGGTCTCGGAAGGGCCCTTCGTCTTGCCGCTCGTGGGTGAGGCGGTGGGCTCGACCACGCTCACGCTGCAGGACTTGGCGCCGGGGGTGGCTCCCCTTGCGGAGAACCTGACCGTGGTGCCGGGAGCGGCCGTGGGCAGCGCCGAGGTTTTGTACAATGGCGCGCCGGTGTCGTCCTCAAATCCGCTAGACCTGACCAGCAACGTGCCGGTGCCCATCACGCTGGTGAATGTGGATGCCGGGGGCAATCCCCTGCCGGTCGCGGGCCAGACCGCCGCCACGGTCAATCTGCCCACGTCGCTCGCGGGGGTCGCCGGGTCTTACGACTGGGAGCCGGCCGGGGGTGGCGTGCCTATCACCTCGGTGAAAATCCTGCCCGGCCAGTCCAGCGCCACCGTGTGGTTTGTGAGCAGTGCGACGCAGGTGGTGTCAAGCTTCCCCGCGGATCTGGCCGATTAGGGCGGCGCGGGCGCGGGGCCTGCCTCTAATAAGGGTGATGGCAAGTGCGGGGCTTGGGAGGAGCCGTGCATGACAGCGACAGGGGCCCTTGAGAGCCCGGGGCCGACACCCGTCCTGTGGGTGGGGGATGTGCCTTGGGGCCACCCCGATGGGCGGGACGTCCAGCGGCAGGTGCGGGCGTGGGCCGACGCCGGGGCGCGGGTGCTGTACCTCGATCCCGACCCGGGCCCGATTCGCTGGTCGGGGCCTGTGCCGGCCGAGGGGGCACGGCCGCTCTGGCGGCAATTTCTGGCCATGTGGATTGCGGACGGCATGCGAGCCGACGGGCCGGTGTGGGTGTTGCCTTGGGTGCGGAGCCTGGTCGGGATAGATGGTGTGGTGCGCACAGAGGCGGCGGCCGTGGTGGAGGCGCTGGCGGAGTTGGCGGCTCGGCGGCCGGTGGTGGTGGCGTCGCTGGCGGGGCGCTGGACAGGCGCATCGCCTGCGGTCTCGGTGGTGCACCGCGCGCCGTGCCTGGGGGATCCCCCGGCCTGGGTGGAGCCGGACTGGCAGGCAAAGCCCGTCCCGTGGACGGAGCCCTGGCTCCATGTGGTGGCTTGGGCGACGCCGTCCGAGAGTGCCTGGCTGGGCCACATCGCGGGCGTGCTGCCGGAGGCCCGGATGCACGCCGTCGGGATGGGGCCCGGCGCCGAAGGCCCCCCGACCGACGCGCTGCTGCGCCTGGCCGCCGTGCTTGTGGTGTCGCCGGGGCGCCTGGCTGAGGCCGCCACGCACGTGCCCGAGTGGCTCCGGCGCCATCCCGCGCTGCGCGTGGTGGGCCCTCCCCCTCCGCGCGGGCTGGGCGCCGACCGGGTGCTGGCGGCCGCGGCGGTGCGGCAGTATGCCCGGGCGCTCGGGGCCGCGGTGTGGCTCTGGCCCTCCCGCGCGGCCGAGGTGGCGCCTCCTTGGGAGAGCTGGTGGCAGGCGCTGGCCCAGGGTCCCTGCCCGCGGTGCCCGGCATGAGCACTGCCCTGGTAGTGGTGGGCCTGGGCCCCTGGCTGGATCACCGGGTGGCCATGCCGATGGACCAGATGGCGCGCGTGTACAGCCGCTATCCCGACGTGGCCGTGTACTACATTGACCCCCACGGCGCGGCGTCGCCCGGCGCCCGCTGGCGCCAAGCGACCGAGGGGGCAGCGCCGGCCGCGTGCTGGCGGCTGCAGCCCGTGCCAATAGGCGCTGCTGGCGGCCCCTCGCCCGGGGTCTTTGTCGACGTGGTGGGCCAGGCGGTGGCGGCGGCGGCGCTGGTGGCTGCGCTGGACGCCGTCCAGCGGGTGGTGTTTCTCGCCCACTCGTTTTGGCCCGAGGTGTGCCGCCGCCTGGTGGAGACCCTCCAGCCCGACGCCGTGCTGTATGACTGCCACGAAACGGCTGTCACGATGGCCAGCGGGACTGCCGCCGCGGCCGCCCACGCATGGCTGGCGGGGCGGGCCGACGTGGTGCTGGCCATCTCGCCGGCGGTCGCCCAGGCCATTGAACGGCAGGGCCGCACCCCAATGCTGCTGGGCAACGGCATCGAGGTTGAGCGGTTTGCCAGGCAGCCCCCGGCCGCGCCGGAGTGGACCTTTGGCTTTCTGGGCTCCTTCTACGACTGGGTGGATGTGTCGGCACTGCACGCGCTGGCGGACGCCTTCCCCGGTGAAACCCTGGCCCTCGTGGGCCCGGTGCACGAAAGCATGGGCCGCGCGTACGAGCGGCTGACCGCGCGGCCCAACGTGATTAGCCACCCGGCGGTGCCTCACCGCGACGTGCCGGCCATCCTGCAGCGCATGGAGCTGTGTCTGCTGCCTCGGCTCCTGACGCCGGACTCCCTGGCCTGCGACCCCTTAAAGCTGTACGAGTATCTGGCGGCCGGCCGACCCGTGGTGAGCACGCGCCTGCCGGCTGCCGAAGCGCTGGCCGACGTGGTGTACCTGGCCGAGGGGGGCGCCCACTTCGTGCAGGAGGCCACCCGCGCGCTGGCGGACGTGCGCAGCGGGCGCTTCGGCGCCCGCCAGGGGGCCGGCCGGGCGGCCGTGGCGGCGCGGACTTGGGAGGCCCGATGCCGGACGGCCTGGGACGCGCTTCCTCCGCCGAGGGCCTGAGGCACGGGGCACGGCCAACAGGGTACAATGGGCGGCAGAACATGGAGGCAGCGCCGGAGGGACCGTGGCCGTGAGCGGCGCGGCCCCGCGTGGGCCTCCAGACCAGGGGGGCTCCTGTGGACCGTCTATTGGTGGTGGGACATGCCCCCTGGGAGGCGCCCGTCGACGTGGATCTGAAGCGGCTCCTGCTGCTGGTGGAGCGCCGGGGCGGGCGGGGGCTCTATCTGCGGATGAACAGGCACCGCCCAGTGGCCGAGCGGCCGCGGCCGCTGGACGCGGCGGCACCTGCCGGGCCATGGGACGACCAGGCGCCGTGGGCCGGGGTGGTGCCCCATCCCGCCATGCTGGCGGCCGCCGCCCGCGAGTGGCTGGGCGGCCCGACGGCCGTGTTGTTGGGCGCTCACATGCGAATCCCCACGCTCCAGCACTTTGCCCCCGCACACTTTGCGCACTGCCTGTATGACGGCTGCCTGCTGCCCGCCGGCGTGCTGTGGCAGCTGGCCATGGCGGATGAGGCCCGGCTGGCACCGGAAGCGCCGCCCCGGCAGGGCTTGGCGGACGAGGTGCCGACGGCGGCCCTCCTGGTCGACGATCGGGCGGTGGCGCAGGAGTGGGCGCGCGCCGTGGCCGCGCGCGCCCCCCGGCTGGTGTGGCGCGCGGTCGGACCCGGCGCCGGGCCCAAGACGCGGCTTCCCAACTTGGTCCCGTGGGACCCTACGGCGGCCGAGCTCCTGGCGGCGCTCCCCGGGTGGCGCGGGCTCGGCGTGTGCCCGGATCGGCCGCTGGGCAACCACGCGTGGGTGCGCGCCTGGCTGCCGGAGCTGGCGCGGTCCGGTGTGACCCTCGTGGGCGCGGCGCAGGGACTGCCCGACTGGGTGCGGGCGGTGGCCGCCCGCCGCGCGTCGGACTTCACGATTGCCATGGGGGCGCAGGCGCGGCAGCCGGACCGGCGTCCCTATGCGCCCGTGCAGGCGGCGGACGTCGCTGAGGTGCTGAAGCAGTTGGCTGTGCGAGCGGCACGGCCCCACCCGGTCACGCCGTTGCCCTCCCGCCCCCCGGACAACGCGTAATCCGTCGCCGCGTGTCGAAAAGCGGTATCCTGTCAACATGAGGGAACTGGAGCATGTTTTTGATGTGCTGGAAGCCGTCCAGCCCGGGGGGCCTTCCGGGGGGGAACCCGCTGGCCACATCCTGCGCCTGCTGGGTGAGCCGGTGTGGAGTCGGGAGTCCGGCCCGCAGCCCATCGCCAGCAAGAAGGGCCTGGCGCTGCTGTGCTACTTGGCCTGCCAGCCCCGGGTTGAGGTGTCTCGCCGCCATCTGGGATCCCTGCTGTGGGGCGAGTTCGACAAGGCGCAGGCGTCGGCCAGCCTGGCAACCACCCTGAGCCGCATCCGCCGCCAGGTGCCGCGGTGGCCGCTGGCCAGCCAGGGAGAATACCTGTGGTGGGATCCCAGCCAAGGCGTGGCCACCGATGTGAGCCTGTTTCTGGACCGCCAGCGGAGCGAGGCGGCCCCTGCGCAGGGGGCGGCGCTGGTGCGCGGCCGATTTTTGGCGGGCTTGGAATTTGAGGATGCGCCGCTGTACATGGACTGGCTGGTGGCGGAGCGGCAGGAGTGGCATCGGCGGTCGCTGGATGCGCTGTGGGCCGCGGTGCTGGAAGACCGCTCCCGATCCGAATGGCGCGCCGTGCTGCGGTGGGGGCGGCAGGCGCTGGCGCTGGACCCGCTGCAGGAGCGCTTTGTGCGCATCGTGATGGTGGCGCATGCGGCGCTGGGCGACCGGGCATCCTGCCGGGAAGCTTACGACGCCCTGGCCGCCCGCCTGGCACGCCAGCTGAACACGCGCCCCGATCCCGACACGATCCGCCTTCGCAACACCTTGCTGCGCAGTCCCGGCGCGTCCGTCTCCGAGCTCGGGCCCGCGTACCAAGCGGGGTGGGGGCCCGAACCTCAGGACGCCGTGCCGCTGGTGGGCCGAGCGGCGGAGCGGCGCCGCCTCCAGGAGATGGTGGGGCCCCAGTACAACCACACCGCCACGCTGGTGGTGGGGCCGATGGGGGTGGGCAAGACGCGGCTCCTGCGCGAGGCGCTGGCGGGACTGGACGCGGTGTGGGCCGACGGGAGGCAGGCGGGGGGAACGGCCGATGACCAGTTCCCCTGGAGCGTATGGGAGCATGCGCTGCACCGCCGGGACCCGATGATGGCGAGCCAGCCCGGCGCGCCCTGGCGCACCCTGGCCGCCAGCCTGCCGGAGGGACGGCGGCCGGTGCTGGTGCTGGACCACGCGGAGGCGCTGTCGCTCGGCCAAGCCGCGCAGCTGTGCCAGGCGGTCGCGGAGGGCGTGTCCGAGCAGATTCGGCTCGCGGTGGCGGTTGACCCGGCTCAGCTGGACCCGGACCGGCGGCGCGAGTGGCGGCGGGCTATTGGCGGATCGGTCACCGTGCTGGCGCTGGAGCCCTTGGATGCCGGTGAGGTCGCCCGCTTGGGCGAGGCGGCGGCCGCCGAGCCCATCGAAGGCGCGCTGGCTGAGCGGACTGGCGGCTTGCCGCTGCTGGTGCTGGCGGAAGTGGGCGGCGCGGCGGCGCGGGCCCGGGCACGCGAGCGGGTGGCGGAGTGGCTGGCCCACCGGTCGCCAGAGATGCGCGCCCTGCTGGAGGCGGCCGCGGCGTCCGGAGCTGGCGGCGTCCCCGCCGACCGGCTGTGGGGCAGTGCCCCCGGCATGCTGGACGCGATGGACCGCGCGGTTGCGGCGGGCTGGCTGCTGGAGGCGGCTGATGGGGTCGGCGTGTGGCTCCGCTGGCGCGCCCCGGTGTTGGGCGAGCTGATTCGCGAGGGCATGAGCCTCACCCGGGCCGCGTACTGGCGCGCCCAAATATCCTCTCGGCCCCACGGCGCGTAGCGCCACGATTCGACCCCGCTCCCTGTCGTCTCCCCTGTTGTCTTTCTGTAAGTCGATTGTTATCGAAGAGACACGATGGCGTAATCCCGGGCTTTGTAGTTTCCTGCCGCAACGTTGATGATTAGCCGGAGTGCACAAACGCCGGACGCAGAGATGTCCGAGCCGTTGGGCGCGATCAGGAACTTTTTCTGGTGCGAGTGGCCCGGGTCCAGTCTCATGGCGACTCGGGGGGAACCGACGGGATGCGAAAGGATGTGCAAGGGTTGAAGAAGGGTTCAGTCTTGAAGCTGCTCTCGGCCGGGTCGATGGCCAGCCTCTTGGTGATGAGCATGGGCACGATGGTGGCCGCTCAGAACGTTGAGGTGCCGCTGACCATTACGGTCAATGGGCAGACCCAGACGATCGATCTCACGGGGATTGCGGCGACGCCGGGCCTGCACGACGCGCAGCTGACCACCACGGTGTCGGGCCAGACGGTCACGCTGCCGGTGGTGGAGTATGTGGTCAATGCGGCGGGGACGTCGGCGAGCGTTGTCACCTCGACCGCGCCAGCGCCTCTGACCGAGACGATTCCGTCCAATTCGGCTACGGGACCCTTGGAAAGCATTCAGGCAAAGTTTACGCCCACCAACGGCGGCACGGCGACGACGGAAAACGTCCCGCTGAGCGACTACAGCAGCACCAACAACACCGTGACGTTTGACCCGCCGGGCAACCTGCCCCTCGGCGACTACACGCTCACGATGACCTACACCTTTTCCGGATCGCCCACCGACGTGGTGGTGGCGCCAGGCGTGTCGTACACGGCCAGCTCGCTGGCGGTGCCCGGCGGCATCACGGCGGTAAACACCGGCGCGGTGACGGTGGCGGCCAATGGCACGGTGGGAGAAACCTTCACGGTGACGGATGCGGCGGGCAACCCCATCGCGGGCGTGCCGGTGGTGTTCAGCACCACGGGCTCGCTGTCGCTGGGTGACCTCAAGGCGACGAGCGGACTCACGAACGCCAACGGCCAAATCACGGCGCTCTACACGGACCCCACCGTGGGGGACACGGGCACGGTGACCGCGCAAGTCTCAGGCAATGCGTCACTGACGGCCGCGGGCGGCACCATCACCGTGGTGCAGGCCATTCCCGCCAACGTGAGCGTGAACCTGGCCAATGGCGGCAACATCACCGCCAATGAGCCGGTGACGGTCACGTTCACCGTAACCTCGGCCAGCAATGTGCCGGTGCCGAACGCCACGCTCGCGGTGTCGCTGGGCGGCAACCTGGCCGGCCATGGCAGCTTGTCCACGGCGACGGTGACCACAAACCAGCAGGGCATGGCATCCGTGACGTTTACGCCGTCGGAGCCGCCTGCGGGCACTACCGTGTCGGGGACGATCAACGTGGCGGTGGAAGGCTACCCGAGCGTGACCGGCCAAACCGGTACGCTGACCGTGGTCAGCCAGGCGCCGGCCGGCATCGTGGCGGACAACCCCACGGCGGCACTGGCGGCTGGCGGCAGCACGTCGGTGACCTTCACCGTGACCGACAAGTCCGGAAGCCCCCTGCCCAACGTGCCGGTGACCTTTGCAGTCAACGGCGAGCTCAACAGCAGCGACTTGATGCAAACCTCGGCCGTGACCAACAGCCAGGGCCAGGTGACGGCAACCTACTCGGGAGACACCCAAGCTGGCGTCAGCGGGGACATCATCGCGACGACGGCGGGCTACCCCTCCTATTCGGCCAGCAGCGTGCTGACCGTCATGGCGGGCCCGGCGGCGCAGATCGCGATTGGCAGCACCACCTCGAGCGAGATGGTGGGCGGCACCTACTCGGCCACAGTCACCCTGCAAGACCAGTACGGCAACCCCGTGTCGGGCAACCAGACGGTGGAAGTGTACGGCTCGGTGTTCACCCCGTCGTCCACGCAGAGCGCCTTGTTCGGGACCCAAGCCCAGGTGACCAATGACGCGATGACGCAGTACACCGGGAGCACCGGGGTGCCGACCGCGAGCGACTTGAACACGACGACGCTCAACTTCGTCAATGGCTCGGCGACCTTGTACTTTACGCCGGAGGCTGTCGCGACCAACGACATGCTGGGTGTGGCCCTGCCGGCCACCAGCCCGACGGCGGCGCCGGTGGAGAGTGTCGTCTCCACCACTGATATCAGCGTGAGCAACCCGGGCGCCACGCCCTACACCGTGACGGCCAACCAAAGCGCGGCCACCGTCACCGCCGGCATGACGGACGCCATAACGTTCACCGTGACCAGCCAAGACGGCAACCCGGTGGCGGGCGCTGACGTGACCTTCAGCACCTCCGGGTTTTTGAACGGGGGCAGTGCGTTCCAGAGCACCGTAGGCGTCACCAACAGCCAGGGCCAGGTGACGGCGCTGTTCTCGAACACGAGCGCGAACCAGACCGGTGACGTTATTGCCACCGCGAGTGTGGGATCCGCGACGGCCACGGGCAGCGCGGGACCGCTGACCATCGTGCCCGGAGCGCCGGCCAGCATCAGCGCGAGCGCGCCGACGAACACGAACCTGATGGCCACCCAGTCCACGTCCGTGACGTACACAGTGGAAGACCAATACGGCAATCCCGTCCCTGACGCTGCGGTTGGATTCCAGCTTCAAGGGCAGCTGGTGGGCTCGCTGATGTCGACCAATGGCGGCATGACGAACAGTCAGGGCCAGGTGACCGAGACGTACACGCCAACTCCGTACAGCCCAAGCGGATCAGGATCTATCGAAGCCCAGGTCGCTGAGAACACGAGCCTGATGGCCGATTCGCAGACCATCATGTTCACCATGCCGGCGGCGCTGTCGACGGGCGTCGTGACGGCGGCGGGCGAGAGCCAGAACCTCAACCAGCCGGGTGACACAGCGACGTACGGCGCAACGTCAGGCATTACCTACGCGGGGGTCCTCAGTGACTTCGCGAATCTCTCGGCAGGTGGAGCGACGGTGCTGACACCCTCCATCGTGTCCGGGGCCACCGTCACGTCGGGGAGCGCCGCGCCAGTGTCGGGTCAGACCTTGGCGGTGTGGCCCAGTAGCGGCACACCTCAGTACTACCTGGATCTCACCAACGAGGCGCCCGCCGCAGGCAGCACCAGTGGGGACGCGTACGTGGGCTTCCAGTTCAATGCCGGCACCGGAGGATCGGTGGCCATCTGGTACACGAATGCGCAGGGTCAGCTGCTTAACGACGGCAACACGACGGCGACGGACTACCTCTACGTGCCCGTGGCCCAGGAAGCCAGTGGCCAGTGGAGCCTTGCGCCCCAGATGACGGTGAAGCAGTGGGTGATGGTCAACGGCACCCTGTACCAGTTCAACGTGCAGCAGCCCTAGAGGTCAGCCGCGGAGCGAGCCCGGCTCGCTCCGCGCTTCCTTTTTAGGAACCCGGCCAGCAGCGGCGGGACGGGCAGAAAGATGAACAGGCAGATGGTCAGGCGGATGGACAGGAGGAGTGCGGATGAGTTCCCGACGGAAGGGCTACGCGGCGCTGGGTGCGGCGGCCACACTGGCCAGCACGGCCATGTTGGCAGGTCTTGCCCACGCGGCCACGGCTCCGGCTGAAGTAACCCTGACCGGCTCCACGATTGTGGCCACGGCCGGATCTAATGTGACGTTCACGGCGAACGCCGTAGGCATCACCAACCCCGAGTATCAGTTTTGGGTGGAGATGCCCGACGGCAAGTGGGTGGACGCCCAAAACTACTCCAGCAGCAGTGCGTTTGTGTTGAAGGATGTGCAGTCGGGCAACTACCTGGTGGCCGTGGACGCGATGACGTCGTCCGAAATTGCTGCGGGCCAGTGGAGTCAGGCCGTGGGGTCCTTGGCGGACGGCGTGTTTGTCAATGCCAGCGACGTCTTGTCGCTGTCCACCAGCAACCCAGCGCCGGGCAGCACCGTGACCGCGACGGCCAGCGCGACCAACATCTTCGATCCCCTGTATCAGTTCTGGTACGAGACGCCGGACGGCGTGTGGCACCAGAGCGGCGCGTACTCGTCCGCCAACACCTTTACCATCCCGGCGTTTACGGAGCAGGGTGCGTTCAAGGTGGTGGCGTACGCGAAAAGTCCGCTGGCGGTCAACGACGGCGAAGGCGCGCTCATCAGCAACGTGGTGGACGGCAATGCATCGCTGTCGACCATCACCGCATCGCTGACCAGCACGCCCACGGCGGAGACAGGCATTACGGCCACGTTTGACCAGAGCGGGGGGGCCTCGACGTCGGAGACCCTGCCCGTGAGTGACTACCACAGCTCCACCAACACCGTGGTGTTTACGCCGCCCAGCACCTTGGGGGCGGGCACGTACACGGTGACCGTCGTGGTCGAAGAGGGGAACGGCAACTTCGTCACCTCGACGCCGGTGACTTACACCGCAGGGTAAGCAGGCTTCGCAGCTGGGCGGCCGATCTCTTCGGATCGGCCGCCTGTGTTATGAGGGTGGTGGATCGAGAGAAGCTCAGGCGAGCTGGCGTCGGAGTGGAGAGGATTATCCCAGATGATGTCGAATCGAGGAAGAGACCGGGTATAACGCCCAACATGTGCCAGCGTGTCTCCCCAAGCGTGGGGCGGCTAGGGCGGGGCGCCAGAGCGTTCGAAGAGCATGCGAACCAGCGGATGTGGACGGGGAGGATGCACGTGCGGAAAGGATCGGTCCTGAGGATTTTGTCAGCCACTACAGTGGCGGGACTCATGGCTTCCACCATGCTGGCTCCGGTGGTGAGGGCCAGTGCGGCGCCTCTGACGCTCACGGTGACGGTCAACGGAGTTCCGGAGCAGGTCGCGCTGCCCAGCAACCTCGGTCCTGGCCTCTACGACCTGCAGCTGCCGGCGACGGTGTCGGGCCAGGTCGTCGAGCTGCCTCCGGTGGAATTTGTGGTGAGCTCCGCCGGCGTCGCGACGCTGGTGCAGTCGGCAGCCCCGGCGCTGGTGACGGTGGACGCGCCCGGGGCCAACACGGGGGCCAGCCCCACGGCCATGACGGCCACGTTTACCAGCAGCGGCGGCCAAGTGACGACGGAGTCGATTCCCGCGTCCGACTTCAACCTCGGCGCTGACGCGGTCACCTTTCGGCCCCTGGGCACGCTGGCCCCGGGCAATTATCAGCTGACGGTCACATTCCAGTATGCCAGCGGAGCCACCACCACGTCTTCCGCCCAGTCGTACCCGGCGACCACCGTGGACGTGCCGGCATCCCTTCGCGCGACCAACACGGCGGCGGTGTCCGCAGCCGCCAGCGGTGTCGTCACCGAGACGTTTCTCGTGGCGGACCAAGCAGGCATCGGCGTGGCCGGAGTGGCGGTGGACATTGGAGTCACGGGGACCCTGGCGCGCCAGGACCTGTCGGCCACGTCGGCGGTCACGAATGGCGCCGGCGTGGTGACGGTCACCTATGACGACCCGACCGCGGGGCATTCAGGCACCATCACGGCCGCGGTGGCCGCCAACGCCTCTGTCGAAGGCCAGACCGGAGTCATCTCCATTGGCACCGCCTC
>JAKADP010000067.1 GCA_021820465.1 Bacillota bacterium | reverse complement strand
GTAACAGGACACCAACACGCGTGACGGCAGCCGCGATATGGACTTATAGACCACTGGAATGGCATGCCGGTCATGCGATACAGAGCCGTCTTCGCCGCTATCGCTCCCAGCACGCGCGGCATCCGATTCGCCACAGCAAAGGCCTGCGATTCCAGGCGCCTCGAGTCCTAGGCGCACATCCGCAGCCTCCGATTGACAGACTGCCCTTGCGGCCATTTTCCCCCCTGCACCCATGGCGGGCGACGATGCGCCGGGGTGGTTGTGGCAGACGCCGTGCCTTGACTTCTATCCAGAATATTCTTGGACTCGAGGCCCTCTTTGAGGGCGGCGCGATGCACAGGGTCGCTTCCGGGGACAACAGGAGGCGCGGGCATGAACAGGGCCACCGAAGATCTGACGCTGCCGGCACACGTCCTAGGGCTTGTGGTGGATGCGCTAGTACATGCGCTGTCGCCGGACGCCTTGTATCTGTTTGGATCCGCGGGTTGGATCCGCGGGCGAGGGGCGCCTTCGCCCCCGACAGCGACGTGGACTTGGCTGTCTTGGTGTCAGACCCCATTACCCCCCGGCAGCGGTGGACCGTCACCGCCGAGGCAGCCGATCTCATGGGTCGTGACGCAGACCTCGTGGATCTGCGGCGCAGCAGCACGGTATTGCAAGCCCGAGTCGTATCCCGAGGACGCCGCATCTGGGTGCGGGACGCATCCCGGGTGGCCTGGTTCGAAATGCGGGTGCTCAAGTCCTACGCGCTGTTGAACGAAGAGCGCGCCCCGATCCTCGAGCGCATGCAGAGAGAGGGAAGTCCATTTTGACTGACGACGTCGTGCTGGGCAAGGCGCAGGTGATTGGGCGTTGCTTGGCACGCGTGGCCGAAGAGTATGCCGGCGACCCCGAAAACCTGGAGGACCTCCGCCGTCAAGATTCCGTCGTCCTGAACGTGCAGCGCGCATGCGAGGCCGCCATTGATTTGGCGATGCACGTCGTGAGCGAACGACGGTGGGGCCTTCCCGCCAATAGCCGCGATGCGTTCGATTTCTTGGCCGCCCACGGGGTCGTGGACCGCGAGCTGGCCACCAACTTAAAGGCCATGGTGTGGTGGGATTTCGCAACCTGTGCGTCCACTGCGTCCAAAACGGCCAGGAAATCGATCCGAGTCTGCTGCGCGACGTGTTGGACGTCCACCTGGGCGATCTGCGCGACTTTGCCCAAGCCGTGTTCCAGTACGGCTAACGCCACCTCGCGCTCACCGGTCCGCTCCTGCCAAAGGGAGAGACGCCTGCAGCACCACCTGATCGCGAATCACGACGCCGCGCTCAACCACCGTGCCGGCGCGAAATGCGTCCCGGCGCACCCCCACCGGCCGAAAGCCCAGCCGGAGATAAAACCCCAGTCCATCGGGTGTCGTCGCCACGGCCAGCGTACGGCCGCCCCGCGACGCGACGTCCCGCGCCACCCGCTGGACGGCCTCCGTCCCGAGCCCGAAGCCCCTCAACCGTTCCGCCACCGCCACACTCAGCAGTTCGGGCCCGTCGGGCTCCTCGCCCCACAGCGCCTCGACCACCGGCTCGCCGTCCTCATGCCGCCGGACCAGCAGCCGTCCGCGGCCGCGGTAAGTCGCTCGATGTGCCGCGTCCTCATCGGCCTCGCACAGGAGGGCCTCCCAGGGTTCGCGCGACTCGCCCTCCGCGAGCCAGTGCCACGGCTGAAGCGGCTGCCAGTCGCCCCCCTCCAGAATGAGGGCGGTCAATCCGGCCTCCGTTCGGGTTTCGTGCATCTCCCCGGTGCTCCAGGCCACCAGCGTCCCGGCGGCGATGCTCACGGGCTCACCCTCGGCGCCTATGGCCTCCCCGGTGCCCGACACGACCAAGAGCCACTGACGGCCGGAGGCGGGGTGGCGGCCCAGCCGGCCCCCCGCCTCCAGACGCAAGTAGCTTACCGACAGCGCCGTCAGCGGCCCACTGCCCATAGGCGCGATCGTGGCCCCGGTGGACCCGAAGGCCGAAGCGTCATAGGCGCCCGCGGCATCCCATGCCGTGACGCGCACGACTAACCGCGCCCCGGGGTGGTTTGACTCCACGGATCCAGCAGCCGGGCAACCTCGTCGGCCGGCAGGACCTTCTGCTCCAGCACCAACTCGCGCACCGTGCGACCGGTTTTGTGCGAGGTTTTCGCAATCTCGGCGGCACGGTCGTACCCGATCACGGGCGCCAGGGCGGTCACCATCGCCAAGCTCTGCTCCACGAGCCCCTCGGCCCGCGCCCGGTCGGCGGCCAGGCCCTGCACTAGGCGACGGTCAAAGTTTTGCGCCGACGCCGCCAGCAGCTGGATGGATGACAGCAGGTTGTGCGCCAGCACGGGCATCATGACGTTCAACTCGAAGTTGCCCCGCTCCCCGGCAATGGTGACGGCCACGTCGTTGCCCATCACCTGAGCGGCCACCATCATCACCGACTCGGCAATCACGGGGTTGACCTTGCCCGGCATGATGCTGGACCCAGGCTGGGTCTCCGGAATAATCAACTCCCCAATGCCGCAGCGCGGTCCCGATCCCAGCAGGCGAATGTCGTTGGCGATTTTCATGAGGCTGACGGCCAGCGTCTTCAGCGTGCCCGACAGCTGCACCGCCGCGTCCTTGGCCGCCTGCGCCTCGAAGTGGTTCTCCGCTTCCCGGAAGGGAAGCCCTGTCAGATCTGAGAGCCGCGCCGCCATGCGGGCACCAAATTCGGGGTGCGTGTTGATCCCGGTGCCGACGGCGGTGCCCCCGATCGCCAATTCTTCCACGTCGCGGCTGGCCTGCTGGAGGCGCCGAATGCTGTGCGCCACCTGGCTGGCATATCCGGAAAACTCCTGGCCCAGGCGAATCGGCGTCGCATCCTGCAGGTGTGTGCGGCCAATCTTGACGATGGGGTCAAATTCCTGGGCCTTCTGCTCGAGGGATGCCTGGAGGCCCGCGAGGGCGGGGAGCAGGTTTCGGTGGAGCGCCTCCATCGCTGCGACGTGAATGGCGGTCGGAATGGCGTCGTTCGACGACTGGCCCATGTTCACGTGGTCATTGGGGTGGATGGGGGCCGCTCCCGCGCCTGCCAGCTCCGCAGCCCGGTGGGCAATCACCTCGTTGGCGTTCATGTTGGTCGACGTGCCTGAGCCCGTCTGAAAAATGTCTAGGACAAACTGGTCGTCCCACTGGCCCTCCACAACCTCGGCGGCAGCCGCCGCGATGACCCGCCACGCGGTGTCGTCGAGCTGGCCCAGGTCGTGGTTGACGTCCGCTGCAGCCTGTTTGACCAGCCCCAGCGCTCGAATAAATGGCCGCGAAAACCGAATCCCACTGATGGGGAAGTTCAGCACGGCCCGCTGCGTCTGTGCACCATAGTAGGCCGTTGCCGGGACCTGCATCTCCCCCATGGAGTCGCGCTCCGTACGAAATGCCTCGCTGTCTCCTGCTGCCACGCTCTGCCTCCTGCCTCGGCGCCCGAACGGCGCCGGTGTCTTCTCATCCTGCTGCCTCTGCCATACCACTCCAAGCGGGTCGTGCCGTCAAGAAGTGCCGGGCCCCGGCGCGCGGACGGGCGCCGCGATGCCCTCCGTCAGGGCCACGAGCCCCGCCACGATCGGCGCGGCGTCCGTGGCCATCACGGCGGGCTCCCCCGCCGCCCCGTAGGCCACAACCGCATGACACTGATCGGCAATCACACACACGGCGCCGTGGAGTCCCTGAGGGACCGCGGCCTGCGCCGACGCGGGCGGGCAGATGCCGCATCCCGGCGGAGGGCAGGCTGCCCAGCACGTCATGCGGGCGGGCACCTCGCCGACGAGGGCGCACCCTGGATCATCAAGCACCGCGCGAATGGGGTCAGGGCTGGCGCCGACGAGGAGCGATGCTCGGGCGCTGCGCCAAAGTCGTCGCGCCTCGGCCACAAACAGGGGCAGCCCGCGCCCCATCCATACGCCGGTGCCGGGGCTCCCGGCGTGCAGCCGCGAGGACACGCGCCCCACCTGGGTCTCCAACTCCTGCCGCGCTCGGTCGGCGAGGGATGTGAAAGGCACCGCCCGATACCGCATCCCCGGCCGGCCGGGCTCCTGCCAGACGGCCCCGCGATGCGCCAAGCTGGCCAGCGCCCCGTAGACGTTGGACCGCGACACCCCGAGCCGCTTGGCCAGCTCATACCCGGTCTCCGGCGCGCCGCCCATCGCCAGAGCGGAATAGATGCGGGCCTCCAGAGACGAAAAGCCAAGGTGCTGCAAGCCGTCTAAGACGTCGGCCTCGTGGCTGCCCATGGCCATCATCCCCGGGAGCCACGCATCAGGGACATCACCTGCTGCCGTCGCACCCGATCCTCGATAAACAGGCCGGCGGCAGCTTCCGTGACCGTGCGGCTGCCGGGCTTGTTCACCCCGCGAATCGACATGCACAGGTGCTCGGCCTCCACCACCACCAGCACGCCCGCCGCTCCGAGGCGCTCCGCAATGAGGTCGGCCACCGCCCGTGTCATGCGCTCCTGCAGCTGGAGCCGATGGGCGACGCCATCCACCACGCGGGCCAGCTTGGACAAGCCCGTGACGCGGCCGTCGCGGGGGAGGTATGCCACATGCGCCACGCCCATGAACGGAAGCAGATGGTGCTCGCAGAGCGACGTGAAGGGGATGTCCCGCACCAGAATCACGTCGTCGTACGCTTCGTGAAACACGGTGGCCAGCGCGTCGCCCGGGTCCTCCCCCCGACCCAGGAATTCGTCGTAATAGGCGGCGACTCGATGCGGGGTATCGCGAAGCCCCTCGCGCTCCGGGTTCTCGCCCAGGGCACGGAGCAAACTCCGAATCGCCTGCTCGGCCTGCCGCACATTCACCACCCGGTCGCGAGGCATTGCGTCGCCGCGCGGCACCTTGGGCACCCCAACCTCACCCATCTGGCCCCCACCTCTCTTGCAATCCGTAGTATCATACCGTACTACTATCCCCGCGCAAAACCAGGACCGCCCCCCACGTGCGGTCACAGGGCCGAGGCTTCGAGAGAAGCACGGGGGCCGCCGCCTCGCCCGGGCCCGGCCGGTGCGCCCGGAGCTAGATGATGTGGAACACGATCCAGCTCAGGCCGAGAATCCACGCCACGATGGTCGCCAGCATGATGAGGCTGAACCGCTGGACGGCTCGCGCTTCCCGCGCACGCGACTGCCGCACCTGCTCAGCCTTCCAGGGCGCCGGCATGCCCCGGCGCCACGGTCGACGGCGCATCCGACACCCCCCTCGCGGCCATTATAGGCGTGGCCCGCCCGCCGGGCTTGGCCTCGGTGTGTCACAATGACCGTCGGAGGTGATTCCATGGCTTTGGCGTCGGAACCCTCGGCGTCGGGGGTTGGCCAGGCGGCCCCAGACTTTGAACTGGAAACCACACAGGGTCCTACCCAGCGGCTCATCGACTACCGGGGCCGCCCCCTGCTCTTCGGGTTTTTCCCGCTGGCATTCACTGGCGGCTGAATCTCCGAACTCACCTCATGGCGAGGTTTGTGGTCACGCATCGAGGGACTGGGGGCCAACCTGCTGCTGTGCTCAGTGGACTCGAAACCCACTCTGGCTGTGTTTCAGGCCAGCCTGGGGGGCTTGCCGTTTCCACTGGGATCGGACCTGACGCGCACGGCGGCCCGCGCCTACGGCGTGCTGCGAGAGCCGCAGGGCATTGCCCAGCGGTCCATATTTGTGATTGACGGCGAGGGGATCCTTCGGTACGAAAATCGCTCCTTCCCCGCCAACGACCCCGCCGCGTATGAAGCGGTGTTGGAGGCCGTCGGCCACCTGGGTACATAGCCGGCCGGCCCTCACGGGAACGCAGAAGGCACCGGACCTCCGGTGCCTTCCGCGTTCCCTCACGAACTCATGAGTTGGGGTGGGCTCTCGGGCTCCTCGCGATGCGGAAGCGCTTCATTCAAAAGGTCGCGCACCACCTCGCTCGGATGGCGCTGGGTCTCCGCTGCCAGCCGACGAATCGCGTGAATCTGCCACGTGTATAAAAAGTAGTCCGCACGGCGCTGGTTTTTGGGGCGCTTGGCCTGCATGCTTTTCCCCTCCTCGAGTGGCCCCCGGGTCGTGAACCCCACTCCCATCGGTCGGCCCCGATCGGCATCCACCCCATGAAACGCACCCCAGCGCCTAGCGGTTGCAGGGCCCAGCACAATCTGCGCGATTATTCTTCGCCGCCTTGGTCACCCAGGCGGCGCTCGACCTCCGCCCACGTCGGCACCGCCTGCGCGCCGACGGTGGTGCAGGCCAGAGCGGCCACGCGCGAGGCGCGCCACAGAGCCACCTCGGGCTCACACCCCGAAGCCAGATGGGCGGCCAGCGCGCCTGCGAAGGCATCGCCCGCCCCCGTCGTATCCACGACGGGCACGGCCCACGCGCGGATGCGCCCCGTCCGCTCCGGCGTGCTCCAGACGAGGCCCCGGCCGCCCAGCTTCACAATGGCGAGGCGCGCCCCACGCGCCTGCAGCTCTTGGGCCGCGTCTTCTTCGCGCCCGTCGGCCACCTCGTGACCCAGCAGGTGTTCGGCCTCCCCCTGATTGGGCATGAGCACGTCCACGTCCCACAGCGCGGCCGGCAGCGCGGCCGGGGCGGGCGCCGGGTCGACCAACACGCGCGCCCCGCCGGCCCGCGCCCACTCTGCCGCCGCGGCGGCCGCCGGGATGGGGATCTCGAGGGAGATGAGCACCACGTCGGCCGCCCCGGGCGGGGCCAGCGCCTGCAGCTGCGACGCGTCCACCGAGGCATTCGCGCCCGGCACGACGGCAATCGTGTTGCGGCCCGCGGCATCCAGCCACACCAGGGCCATCCCGGTCGGAATCCCTGGGCGCTCGGCCACCGCCAGCCGGACTCCCACCTCCCGCAGCGTGGCCAGCGCAGTGTGAGCCAGCGGGTCCCGCCCCACCGCACTCACCAGCGTCACCGACGCGCTCTGCCGAGCGGCCGCCACCGCCTGATTGCCGCCCTTGCCCCCCGGCGCGATCCATCCCGCCTCCGCTGCCCGGGTCTCCCCTTCCGCCGGCAGCCGATCCAGCCGGGCGACGACATCGACGTTGACACTGCCCACCACGACGACCATGTTGCGCCTCCCACCGAGCCATCTCCCGCTCTTTGCCAGCGGGCGCTGTGCACCGCCATGATACACTCACGGCGGCCGGCGCCGCGGCGCGGACCGCCGGGAGGAGGGTCGCCGTGCGCATCCTGGACAAGTTGGTGGACCCAGAGTTGCCGCGCCTGTTTTATGTGCTCCTGGCAGGCCGCTTCGTCAACATGGTGGGCAACTCCCTGGTGTTCCCGTTTCTGGCCGTGTTCCTGGCCAGCCGGCTTGGCGGCTCGCTGGCTTCGGTCGGCTTGGCCATGGGGGCGTACGGCGTCGTCCAGGTGGTGAGCGTGCTCTCGGGCGGTATTTTCGCCGACGCGTGGGGCCGGCGGCGCGTGATGCTCATTTCGCTGTCCGCGGGCGCGGTGGCCGCCTATCTGGTGGGCATCGTCGGACCGCTCTGGGCGCTGTTTCTGGCCCTCGCGTGCATGGGCTTTGCCCTGCCCCTGTTTCAGCCCGCGTCCATGGCCCTGGTAGCCGACCTCGTGCCCAAAGAAAAACTCAACGAATCCTATGCGCTGCTGCGCATGGCCTCCAATGCCGGGATCATCATCGGCCCGATGGTGGGGGGCTTGCTGGCGGACCATTCTTTTTACTGGCTGTTTGCGTTGGACGCCGTGAGCCTGGCGGCGTTCTGGGTCCTCATCTGGACCAACATCCCCGAAACCCGTCCGGTGGGCCACCGGGAGACGCTGGCCACAACCATCGGCGGGCTCAAGAGCGTGGGCCGCGACCGCGCCTTTGTAGGGTTCGCCCTGCTGTGGGCCATTGCCTGGCTGGTGTACAGCCAGCTGTACCAGGTGCTGCCGGCGTACCTGCACATCGACCTGCACTTTCCCGCCGGCATTTTCGGCTATTTGGCGGCCGAAAATGCCTTATTGGTCGTCGCGCTCCAAATTCCCCTGGCCCGATGGTCCAAGCGCCTGCCGCCGTTCAGCGCCATGGCGCTGGGCCTCAGCGGGTACGGCCTGGGGTTTCTGGTCATGCTCCTCGCCAGCGGCCTAGCCGGGTTTGCGCTGGCCGTCGTGGTGATCACGCTGGGCGAAAATGTTCTCAACCCGGCCGCCGCCACATGGGTGGCGACGCACGCCCCCGCCAACCTGCGAGGCCGCTACATGGGGTTTCAGTCGCTGGCGTCGCGCTGCGGCTCGGCGTTGGGCCCGGTGATGGGAGGGGCGCTGTTAGCGCACGGCGCCGACCCGTGGCTGGCGGTCACCGTGACGGTGGCCGGGGTGGGCGCGGTGCTCCTCGTGCGCCAGAGCCGTGCGTCGGTCCAAAGCTTGAGCGCCTGAGCGGTGGGCGCCGGGTGCTTGACTTTCTGGCCGGGCCCCGTACGCTGGATGCACATGGGGCGGCGGCGTGGAGGCGCCGGCCGCTCCCGCGATCCTGGTGGGCGGTGTGACTCCGGCGCCTGGGCACAGAGGAGGTGGCGGCTTTGGAGGCGATCGGCCTGGTGCTCGCGGGAGCGGTGTTTTGTGGGGTGTTCCTGGTGTGGCCCATCACGCGGGGCTACGCTTTGGCCAAGAAGCTCCGCGAGCAGCAGGCGCAGGAGCTCGCCGCAGCACCCCGCCCCTGCACCGCCGACACATCGGGGCCCGGCGGCTCGCGGCCGCTCGGGCCCCCGTCAGATTAACCCGCGGCTCCGGTGCGTGGCTCCACTCCGCTGCCGGACTCAGTGATGAAATCCCTTGCCGGGATGCGGCGCAGCCGGCAGCGGGTGATCCAGGCCCTCCAGGTACTCAATGGACCGGCGCACGTCGTCGAGCAGCAAGTCCGCCATGTCCAGCGAAAAGCTGTTGCGCACCACCACGCGCATGATGGTGGTCTCCTCCATGGACGGCGGCAGCGGGTACGCCGGCACCTGCCACCCGCGCTCGCGCAGCACGCGCGACAGGTGGTTCAAATCCCATCCGTCCACGCCCGGCTTGAGGCGCCAAGCCAGCACCGGGATGTCGGAGCCATCCGTGATCATGTCAAACGGCCCCATGCTGCCCAAGCGGGCGGCCAGGTGGCGCGCAACGTCCTGACACGCTTTCTGCACCTGGTAGTACCCCTCAAAGCCCAGCCGCAGGAAGTTGTAGTACTGCAGCAGCACCTGAGCCCCCGGCCGAGAAAAGTTCAGCGCAAACGTGGGCATGTGTCCGCCGAGATACGACACGTCAAACACCAGCTCCTGCGGCAGCAGCGAGGCGTCGCGCCAGAGGACCCAGCCCAGGCCGGGAAACACCAGCCCGTACTTGTGCCCCGACGTGTTGATGGAGTGCACGCGCGGCAGGCGAAAGTCCCACACGAGGTCCGGCTGCAGAAACGGCGCCACAAAGGCCCCCGACGCGCCATCGACGTGAATGGGAATGTCGAGTCCTGTCCGAGCCTGGAGGTCGTCCAGCGCGGCCGCAATCTCCGCCACGGGCTCGTACACGCCGGTGTAGGTCACGCCTAAGACGGGCACTACGCCGATGGTGTTTTCGTCGACGGCGCCCAGCACCCCCGCGGGCGTTAGGTACGGCGCCTCGGGGGTGACATTGACGTAGCGCGGCTCCACCTCGAAGTAATTGGCAAACTTCTCCCACACCACCTGGACGGCCGAGCTGAACACGATGTTGGGGTGCGCAGCCGAGCGCCCCTGCGCCCTCTGGGCCTGCTGCCACCGGCGCTTCAGCGCCAGGCCCCCCAGCATGCACGCCTCCGACGAGCCCGTCGTGGACACGCCGATCGTCGCGGCGGGATTGGGCGCGTGCCACAAGTCCGCGAGGATGTGCAGGCATCGGTCTTCGATGGCGGCCGTCTGCGGATACTCATCCTTGTCGATCATGTTCTTATCGGCGGACTCGGCGTACAGCTGGCGCGCCTCCGGCTCCATCCAGGTGCCCACGAAGGTGGCCAGGTTGAGGCGCGCGTTCCCGTCAAGGGCCAGCTCGTCATGGACAATTTGATAGGCCGTCTCCGGCAAGAGACCCTCCCGCCCCAGTCGAAAGCGCGGGACGGCGTCCTCGCCCTCGCGTGCGTACAGAGGATTGATGTTGATTTCCGGCCGCATCACGTGACGCTGCCGATGATGCTTCCACTCCGCCATGCGATCACTCCCTTCGCCGGGTGATGGCCACCCACCTGACGTCCACCCTACCACATCCGTCCAATTGACCCGACGGCGCGGCTTGCAGGAATTCTTGCCGGCGGCGCGAACATGAGTCGGATGACAACCAATGCGCCTGCCAACAGCACCGTGATGTCCACCGAGACCCCCACCGGCGCGAGCCCCCTGGCCGTCGTGTCCGCGCGCGGGCTCACGAAGCGCTTCGGCAGCTTCGAGGCCGTCGCCGGCATTGACTTCGACGTGTACGAAGGCGAATGCTTTGGACTCCTGGGCCCAAACGGCGCCGGCAAGTCCACCACGATTCGCATGATCTGCTGCCTCGCGGCGCTCACGGCGGGATCGCTCACGGTCTTGGGGGAGCCGGCCGCGCCGGGCCAGCGCACCATCAAGGCACAGCTGGGCGTGGTGTCGCAGGAAGATTATCTGGATCCCGCGCTCACCGTGCGGGAAAACATCGAGATTCACGGCCGGTTCTACGGACTCAGCCCCGAGGTGGCCACCCTGCGCGCCGCGGAGTTGCTCGCGTTCATGCAGCTCGAGGGGAAAACCCACGAGCAGGTGCGATCCCTCTCGGGCGGCATGCGGCGCCGCCTCGTCATTGCGCGCGCCCTCATGGGCAAGCCGCGCCTGCTGGTGCTGGACGAGCCCACCACCGGCCTCGACCCGCAGGCGCGGATTCTGGTGTGGCGCAAGTTGCGCGAGCTGAAGGCTGAAGGCGTCACGGTGCTGCTCACCACCCACTACATGGATGAGGCGCAGCGCCTGTGCGACCGGCTGGTCATTATCGACCACGGCCGCATTTTGGAATCTGGCCGGCCGCGCGAGCTCATCCTGCGGCTGGTGGGCGCCGAGTGCCTGGAGTGCCCCGACATCGCGCCCGCGTTAGTGGACGGGCTCATGGCCACCCTGCGGCCCGAGGATCAAGCCTGGCACGAGTGGCAGAGTGACTCGTGGGTGCTGTTCAGCCCGAACCTGTCGAGCATTCTCGACCGCTGGGCGGCGGCAGACCTCGCCCCACCGCTGTCATATCGCCGCCCTACGGGGTTGGAAGACGTGTTCCTGCGCCTGACGGGCCGGGAGCTCCGAGACTGATGGGCGGGGTGAGAGGCATGGTGTGGCCGCGCTTTACTCAGGGAGCGCTTATGGTGTTTCGCCGGGACTTTCTCTCGTGGGTGAAGTACTACAAGAGCTCCGTCCTGCTGAACTTTGGCGAGCCGCTGACGAACCTGCTGGCGCTGGGGTTTGGCCTTGGCGCCTATGTGACCAAGATGAGCGGCGACCCGTTCGTGGACTTCATTGGCCCGGGCCTGCTCGCCGTCACGGCCATGAACGCCGTGACCTTTGACATGAGCTTTGAGGCGTATGACCGCCTAAATGAAAACGGCATCTATCTCTCGATGATTACCGCCCCGCTTCACCCGGCCGAAATCGTGGGGGGAGAGTACCTGTGGGAGGCGTGTCGGAGCCTGCTCTATGGTCTGGTGTTTTTGGTGGTGCTGCTACCCTTGGGCATTGTCCACAGCTGGTGGGCGCTCCTGCTGCCGCTGCCGCTGCTGGTCACCGGCATGCTGTTTGCCGGGCCCGCGCTCTGGGTGGCCACGGCCGCCAAGAATCACGAGCAACTCTTTTACTACTTCACGCTGGTGGTCACGCCGATGTTCATGTTCTCCGGGGTGTTTTTCCCGCTGGCGCACCTGCCCGTCGTGATCCGGGACCTCATCCTGCTCACGCCGCTGGTCCATGTGGTGAACCTGACGCGAGCCCTCATTCTGGGGCAGTTCCCGCCCACCCTCTGGCAGGACGTCCTGTGGATCGTCGGCTATACCCTTTTGTTTATGGCCCTGCCGGGCCGCCGGCTGGCCCGCCGGCTGACGGATTAGCCCGGCGGGCCGCCGCACCCACCCGCCCGCCCACCACCGTCACGCTGCGGAATCGGGAGGGCGGCGGCACTCAGCCCAAGTCGCGGGGAAACGAGCGAAATCCTTCGCCCAGCACCTCGTGCGCGGGCGAGACGACCAAAAAGGCTGTCGGGTCGACATTGTGCACTAGGGCCTTCAGCCGCGTCAGCTCAGACCGGCTCACCACCACGTAGAGGGCCGGACGGGTATCGCCCGTATACAGCCCGGTCACAGGCCACCGGGTCACACCTCGCCCCAGCTCGTCCAGCAGGCGCCGCCCCATGACATCGCCATGGTGGGACAGGATCAGGACCGCCCGCTCGTACGCGATGCCCTCCTGCACGACGTCCAGCGCCCGGGTCGAGATGAAGAGCGCGATGAGGGAGTACATGGCCGCCGTGGGGCTGAACATCACTCCCAGCCCGGCAATGACAAAAAAATCGACCGCCAGCATCGCCTGCCCCGTGGACACCGGGAGCAGGTGCGCCAGGAAGCGCGCCACAATGTCCGTCCCGCCCGTGGTGCCTCGACTGCGAAATACGAGGCCGAGGCCCACCCCGGAAAGGAGCCCCCCATACACGGTGGCCAACAGCAGGTTGTGGGTGGCCGGGGGAAACACCAACACCCCCACGAACAGGGACAGCAGAGCCGCCCCCACCACCGTGCGCAAGCTCACCCGTCCGCCCCACAGGCGGTGTGCCAGCCACAGCAGGGGCAGATTCAGCACCGCCAGGGTCATCCACAGTGGGATGTGCCAGGCGTACAGCACCATGATGCCGATGCCCGTCACGCCACCGTCCGCAATGTGATTGGGGACGTAGAATAGATTCACGCCCAGCGCCGTGGTGGCCGTTCCGACCACGATGAGCGCCCACTCGCTGGCGTCGGCCCAGAGGGGAGCCTGCCGCCCGCGACTCACGGCGATGCGGCCTGGACAACAATCACCGGCGGCGCGAGGGCCACCGACGTGAGGCGCAGGGGCAGCGGCAGGTTGAAGCTGGTGAGGTCAAAGAGGGGCAGCGAGGCGGCAAGGGGCAGCGATAAGCCGTCCAAGACCTGGGGCACAAACAACAGCTCCTGCCCATTGGGCGAAATCGCCAGCCGCCCCCGCGTCGAGACGTGTCCCTTGAGCGACCCGAGCGACAGCTGGCCGGTCAGCGTCACGGAGTGGGCCCCGACGGTCACCTGAGCCCCGTGCACCCGGCCGGTGGCATCCAGCAGCCGGGCCACCGCCGGCCCATCCACCTCGATGGTGAGGTGCATCCGCCCCGGCCGCGCAGCCACGAGCCGCCCCTGCCGCAGCAGCGGCCCCACAGCCACTTGCCCGCCCTGCCAGTTCACGGTCGCCTGGGCAATGCCGAGCGGCTCCCCATCCACGGGAACGGTGGCCTGATGGACCACCACGCGGACATCCTGCGCCTGACCCGACGCCAGCGTCCAAAAGGGAACGGCGGTCACCGCCACCTGGTCCGTACTCCCCGCGCCGGTGACGGCGTGCAGGGCCGCCGCCGCACGGCCAGCCACCACCGGCGGCACCAGCACCTGCCCCAGGACAGCCACCAGGATCACCACCAAGGCAATCCGCAGCACATTCATGCAGGGTTTTCGGGAGCGAGCCCGCCGGTGGCTTCGGCCTCCAGGTAGGCTTGGATGAACGGATCGATGTCGCCGTCCAGCACGCCTTGCACGTTGCCCACCTCCACACGCGTGCGGTGATCCCGCGCCACCGTGTACGGCTGCAGCACGTAGGACCGAATTTGGCTGCCCCAGCCGATCTCCGCCTGATTGCCCCGCACCGCGTCTTTTTGGCGCTGCCGCTCCTGCTCCTGCCGCGCCGCCAGCTTCGCCCGCAGCAGCCGCCATGCGATTTCCCGGTTGGAGTGCTGCGACCGCTCGTTCTGACACGACACGATGATTCCGGTCGGCAGGTGCGTCAGGCGGACCGCGGACTCCGTCTTGTTCACATGCTGGCCACCGGCACCGCTGGCCCGAAACGTGTCCACTTTGACATCTTCCGGCCGAATCTCGATCTCGCCGTCGTCGGGAACATCGGGGGTCACCTCGACCGCCGCAAAGGACGTATGGCGGCGACCCGAGGCGTCAAAGGGCGACATCCGCACCAGACGGTGCACTCCGTGCTCGGGGCGCAGGTATCCATAAGCATTGTCCCCACGCACCGCCACCACCACGCTTTTCAAGCCCGCCTCTTCTCCGGGCAGGCTGTCCAAAATCTCCGTGGTGAAGTGGTGGCGCTCCGCCCATCGCAGATACAGCCGGAGCAGCATCTCCACCCAGTCCTGGGCGTCGGTGCCGCCGGCACCGGCGTGAAGCGTCAGCAGGGCATCGTCCCCATCGTGCGGACCCGTGAGAATGAGCGCCAGCTCCTGCGCACGGAGATCCTGCTCCAGCGAGGCCGCCTCCTGGTCCAGTTCGCGGAGCGTCTCGTCGTCGCCCCCGTCCGCCGCGACCATCTGCAGCAGTTCCCCCAGATCGGCCACGCGGCGTTCTGCCGCCGTAAAGCGCTCAAGCGGCTCTTGCAGGATCCGCGTGCGCTTTAAGAGCG
>JAKADP010000163.1 GCA_021820465.1 Bacillota bacterium | reverse complement strand
CGTGCATACGGCCACCCGGTTCCCCTACATGGTGCGCAGCCGGTGTGAGGTGGACCATCCGGTGATGCTGACATTTGTGCAGCCCGGGATTCCCCCGGGCGTCCATGCTGACCGCGCCGCCACCCCGCGGCCTTCGCCATAGGCGACGCGGTGGCGGCCACGGCCGGCCCCCAGCGCCGGCAGAGCACGTGCACGTGTTTTGGGTGCCAAGCGCACTAGCTATGGGCGCCACGCAGGCGGGTGGACCCCGGCGCGGCCCGCCCCAGCCACGCTTTTAGATGCTGTCCCGCCACACTGCCCAGCGCGCCGCTGGGAAGTCAAAGAGCCAGGTCGCTTGGCGGATCGAGTTGTAGCCCAAGATGAGGTCGACCGGCCGTCCAGACCCATTGAGCCCGGCTAGGTCAACCGCAGCGACCCGATGGGGCGCCAGCATCACGTCGCCCACGGTGGCGCCGGTCATGGTGAATGCCGGCGTGGCCCGCTGGGCGCCGCTGGAGTCGGTGCCGGTGGACGCCCCGGCGGGTGCAAAATCAGCAGGATGGCCTGCGATGAAGCGGGCGTCCACGACGGTCATACTGGCGCCCGTGTCCCACACGGCGCGAGCCTCGCGGGAACCCCAGTGAACCGGGACGAACGGATGGCCCGCGCCGCTGGTGAGCAGGGGGCGAGCGGAGACGGTCCGGGGGGGTTCATCCACAAGCACGCTGCTCTCCGCGAACCGAAATTCCAAGCGGTGCGCTCCGAGGACATCCATCCCCAAGAGGTTGAAGAGGCCCCCAGACGTCGTACGGGACACGACCAGCGCCTCCGAGGACAGCGGGCCGACCCGAATCGGTGGGGCCTGAACCAGTTCTTCTTCATAGCGGGCAAACACCCCACCCGAGTCGCGTGTGCCCACTGTCGGAAACGCTGCGGTGTAGGGGTCGGCCTGGAGCGTGGTGGTTGCCGCACCCGTGTCCAGCAGGAACGGATACGCGCGCTCCCCCACCCAGCCGTCCACCAGCACCACTGCCGCATCGGGGTCGTCGTCCTCCCGAAGAATGCGGAGCGTCAATGCGCCCATACCTTGGCCTCCTCCGTGGAGATTCCGGCTAACCGCCTGTGGCGAACGCCGCCACGGCTAGCCCGCGCGGCCATGGCCCAGGCGCCATCGGCGTGCGCGCCGGCCCATGCATCGCGCACACGCCACACGCAACACCGGTCCCGCGGCCCACGCGGCTTGGACGCCATAATACTCCAGCATGACGCCAGCCCACGGCAACCCGGGTGCTCCGAAACCGGGCGCCGCGCCGGCCCGTGTGGCCCGTGCCACCTCTCCTCCCGGCTCGAGCACAAGCGAATTCCCAAGCGGGCCCATCTCTCTTGAGCTTCGTCCGCCCCCTCACCCAACGGCCCCGTGATGGACAGCCGGGGTAGATTCCACCTCCACCAACTCCATCACATTGCCAAACGGGTCGCGAAAGGCCAGCCACTCACCAAACGGTGACGGACGGGGCTCGCGGGTCAGGAGATCCACTCCGGCCGCTTTAAGCCCTGCCAGGCTCTGTCGGATGTCGTCGGTCGGAAACGACAGCGTGACGCGACAGTCGTCGAGGTCCGTGTGGTCGTGCGCCCACTTCGCCACATGCAGCAGCAGCGAGCACCCGCCGTGCTCCATCTCGACCGCCGACGGCGGCAGCCACCGCCTGACGCGCATTCCGAGGGCTTGCTCATAGAACGCCACCCCCGCGTCCAGATTCGTCACATGGATGCTCACCTGCCGCAGCGTGGCCGACACCGTCGCCGGCTGTGGCGCCAGCGCTTGAAAGAGCCCGACACGGTTGCCCCAGGGATCCTCGAAGGTTGCCCAGCGGACGGGCACCTCCGTGCGCTGGTGGATGTCAAAGGGCGGCACCTCAAGGAGCGCAACCACGCGGTCGCGCTCCCCCTCCAGGTTGTCGACTCCCAGCCGCAGGGGTCCGCTGTCGCGCGCGGGCTGACCTTGGCCCACCTGCAGCCACATCCCCGGCGTGAGCTGCCACTCGCAGAAGTTCTCGTGAGGCACGAAGTCGGGCGGACGCTCCAGCAGCCCTTCGTACCAAGCCCGGCCTCGGCCAAAGTCCAAGACCCGAACCTGCACGGTCACTTCGTGGACCCGCATGGCGCGGTCTCCCCTTTCTAGTCCCGGCTCTCGTCAATCAGGCGCACCAGGTTGCCCGTGGGATCCTCGAACACCGCCCAGCGGCCGCCTGGGATGTTCACCGGCAGCTTCTGCCACCTGTATTGCTCGCGGTGACTCTCATAGAAGGCATCCACGCTGTCCACCTGGAACACGGCACCGGGCCGCCGCTCCGTCTCGTCCACATCCAACATCAGACGGGCTGAGGTGCCAGGCAGCATGAGACCGGCCGTTCCCTCCCCCTCGCGCCACGCTTCCTCGAAGCCCAGCTCATCCCGGTAAAAGCGCAGCGCCGCGGGCAGATCGGCCACCGGATAGTACACGAAGGCCAGCTTCAACGTGCTTCCCCCTTGCGTAATCTGATTACGTCTACCGTAGTCTGATTGTGCCGTCCTGTCAAGCGGCGTAGTCTAAGAGCATGAACGAGTGGATCCCCATCCCCGGTACGGCCAAAGCCCGCCTGGTCGAAGCGGCCCTAGCGGCTTTTGGCCAGCATGGCTATGCGGGCGTCGCCGTGGGGGACTTGGCCGCGGCGGCCCAAGTGACCACCGGGGCGCTCTACCACCACTTCGGATC
>JAKADP010000066.1 GCA_021820465.1 Bacillota bacterium | reverse complement strand
GAGCCACTCGCGCGCGCGACCAGTGGCAAAGTCACGAAGCAGGCGGTCCCAGGCTCCGCGCTGGGCGGGGTGCCGATCCAGCACGCGCCGAAAGCGCCCAAACGCGCCCGGCCCGTCCAGCGCGACCAGCAGCAGCTCACGCAGTGGCGGAGGGGCGGACTCGGCAAACCGCAGCATCAGCTCATACTCGCCGCGCGGCGATTCACGGGGCACCCGCACATATCGGGTCGATTCGAGATAAATCTCCCGCGCGGCGGACACCCACTCTTGCTCCCAGGCCGGAAGGGCCGCGCAATACTGAGGATCCAGCACGTCCTCCCCCTGAAGGTCCAAGGGCACGAGGACGACGCTCCCGGACTCTCGATCCAGGTACCAGGCGTCCTCACTGTCTCCCGCCTCCATGGCCATGGCCACGTCGGCCAGATCCACGCGAAGCTTCCGCAAGACGGCATCTCCCTTCCCGGCATCCGGTCCTGCCGCCGTTATACACCCCGTGCCGCGGCAACCCCAACAGCTTGACGCGCTGCCGCCGCGAGCCAGCAGCAGAAGCTCGCCCCAAAGCCCTGGACCCAAATTGCCGTGTCCCCCGCGAAGATCTTTTAACGTGATCTGAACGGAACTCCCAGGGAACACTCAGACTCGCGGTGCACAATAGGGACCCACCAAGGACAAAGCTAGATGGGGAGGGCGCGATGAATCGCAACACAATGGCGTTGGTGCATCCAGGCATGGGGCTCAAGCGGGCGGTGCGCCCGCGCCTGCGGGTGATGACCCGCATCGTGGCGGCCTGCCTCAGGTACCGCGGGCAGTGGGTGCGGCTGTCGCGTGTCGTGCCCGCTCAGCGCTTGGCCCATGCAGATGTTTACGCCTCGGTGCTCTGTCTTGAAAACCACGGCGTGATTGACTACCGCTGGCTCCGATCGGGGTGGGAAGTGCGCCTGAAGAGCGAGCAAAGCCCTTGGTCGTACACCTCCGGATAAGGTGGCGACCTTTTGGGTGACGCGGGGGCGTGGGCAGGACCCGTGTGTGGGCGGCCAGCGAGCCGCCTAGGGCATCTCACCCAAGCGCTGCCGCGTCCGGCAGCGCAGCGGAGGTGGGACCCAAGGAGGCCAAGCCGCTCTGCGCCCGACGGTGGCCGCGGAGCCCGCTGTGGCAGGACTCCGGCGGCGGGTGGCGAACCCCGCCTCATCAAGCCAAAGGGGGGCGCCGCGACGGACAAGGCTTCGACGCCGGCCCGCACCGGTCCGGCTCTCACGCAGGCCACCGTGATTGCCACCCTGTCGCGAGCCCTCGACCTGACAGAGGGCGAGCCGCTGGGCCACTCCATGCGCGCCTGCTGGATCGGGATGCAGCTGGCGGCGGAGCTGGGCTGGGACGATGACATCCGCCGCCAGTTGTTTTACGCCATCTTGCTGAAGGACGCCGGATGCTCGGCCAACGCGCACCAGGTGTCCTCCTGGTTTGGGACCGACGACCGCCGAGCCAAGCGGGACCTAAAGATGGTGAACTGGTCGCGCCTCCATGAGGCGGTCCGCTACGCCGTGCGCAATGCGGCGCCAGGGGGACCGGCCGTGCGGCGGGTCCGCCAAATCGTGGCGCTGGGGCGGCGCGGCGTGGGAGCGGCTCGAGAGCTGGTGCGGGAGCGCTGCACCGTGGGGGCCGACCTGGTGCGCCGGCTGGGGTGGGACGACCTGGTGCCGGAGGCGGTTTTGAACTTGGATGAGCACTGGGACGGGTCGGGGTACCCGTTGGGGCGGAGTGGGTTGGACATCCCCCTCTTGGCCCGAGTGGCCAACCTGGCCCAGCAGGTGGAGATTGCGTGGAGCCGCGGCGGCGGCCCGGCGGCGTGCGACGTGGTGCGGGCCCGCCGGCGCACGTGGTTCGATCCGGAGCTGGCGGATGCCTTCTTGACGATGGCTCGGGCCCCCGGCTTCTTTGACGCCCTCGGAGCCATCCGGGACCCGGAGGACCTGGCCCCCGTGGCTCCCGCGGCCCGGGATGGCGACGTGTTGTCCGTCGAATCCGGCCTGGTCCCCATGGCCGAGGTTTTTGCCGAAATTGTTGACCGCAAGTCGCCCTGGACCGTGCATCACTCGGAGCGGACCGCGCTTTATGCGGGCCGATTGGCGGAAGCCATGGGGTGGGAGCCGGTGACGGTAAGGGAAACCGTGCTGGCCGGCTTCTATCATGACCTGGGGAAGCTGGGCGTGTCCAACGTGATTCTGGACAAGCCCGGCCGTCTCACCGACGAGGAATTCCGCGCCGTCCAGACCCACCCGGCGCTGACCGCCGACATATTGTCGCCGCTTGCGGGGGTGGATCCTCTGAACCGCGTGGCCGCGGCCGCCGCCGCGCACCACGAGCGCCTGGATGGGTCCGGGTACCATCGGGGCACCTCGGGCCGGGACATTCCCCCAAGCGCCACCGTCGTGGCCGTGGCCGATGTGTTTGATGCCCTGACGTCCGAGCGGCCGTACAAGGCGGGCATGGCGCCGGATGACGCGCTGGCGCTCATGATGCCGGACGCCGGCCGGCAGCTGGCGGGTGACGCGGTGGCGGCACTGGCCGAGCTGGTGCGGTCGGGCGCCATGCCGCTGGTCCAGGCGCCTCAGGAGGTGGCCGGTGTTCTCCGATGAGTGGCCGGACTGGCAGGCGGCGGCCGAGGCGCTAAGGGCTGGGCGGCTCACCCCGTACGCGCTGTGGGAGCAGGCGGACGGCGCCATTGGGCGCTGGGAGCCTCGGGTGCACGCGTTTTTGCACTACGACCGCGCGGCAGCCCAGCGCAGAGCCGCTGCGCCGGGGCCGGGCGCCTGGTCGGGCGCGCCGCTGGTGGTGAAGGATGTGGCCGATGTGGCCGGCATGCCCACGACGGGCGGATCGCGGGCGTATCGGTTGCGCCCCGCTCGCGACGCGGCCGTGGTTCGCCGCTGGCGCGAGGCGGGCGCGCTGCTGATGGGCAAGACCAATACCGAAGAGCTGGCGTTTGGCGTCATCACGGCCCCCACCGTCAACCCGTGGGCGCTGGACCGCATCCCCGGGGGGTCCTCCGGCGGCACGGCAGCCGCCGTGGCCGCGGGCATGGCGATGGGGGGCCTGGGGACAGACACGGCGGGGTCGATTCGCATTCCGGCCGCGCTGTGCGGGGTGGTGGGCTTGAAGCCCACGCAGAACGCGCTGCCCATGACGGGCATTATGGCGCTGGCCCCGTCCTTCGACACGGTGGGGCCGCTGGCCCACTCGGTGGCGGACGCCTCGGCGCTGTTTGACCTCATGGGCGGACCGGAGGGGCGCGGCGCGCACGCCGAGCCGCGCATCCGCGTGCTGGTGCCCGACGCCTATTGGGCGGGGCGGCTGGACGACGGCGTCGCTGCGGCGTGGGCCCGCGCCTTGCGGGTGTTCGAGGCGGGCGGCGCACGGATCCAGGCGGTGGCGCTGCCGTCGTGGGACCACTGGCGCGATGTGTTTTTGGCGGTGCGCCGCCCGGAGTCGTACACCGTGCACCGGCGGGTGCTGGAGGGTCCGCGCCGAGCCCGGCTGGGAGGCAGCCTGGCCGCCCGGCTGGAGGAGGGCCGCGCCGTCTCCGCGGTGGATTACCTGGCTGCGCAGGCTGAGCGCCGGCACCTGGCGGATCAGTACCGGCGGCGATTGGGCGCCGGCGTGATGGCGCTGCCCACGGTGGGCGTGGTGGCGCCTCGGGTGGGTGAGCACCACGTCCAGCTGCCGCGCGGATCCACGGGGGTGTGGGAGGCGCTGGTGGCGCTGACCCTGCCCGCCAGCGTGTTGGGCTTCCCGGCGGTTTCCGTGCCCATGGGGCGCTCGGCCGACGGCCTGCCGACGGGGCTCCAAATTGTGGGGGGGCCTGGCGCAGACCGGCAGGTGTTGGCCGTGGCGGCGTGGTGGGCACGCCGGGCCCACCACGCGCCTAGCCGCCCAAGCCTCCCGGCGCCCTGAAGCCGCAGAAAAGCCGCCCTCCTGAATAGGAGGGCGGCTTACGGAATCCGGGTCCGGGAGAGCTACTGAGCGGTTACGGTCCAGCGCCACAGCTCCTGGTATGCGTCGATCGGCACGGAGTACTTCTCGACGCCGTGCAGCCACGGCTTGACCAGCTGGTAGGCCGGAGTGGTCTCCGGCAGCAGCAGGACCGGGAGGTCATGCGCCGCCGCCAAGTCGTAGGCGTGCACGCGGGCGTACACCTGCGAGATGGTGCCCGGCCTGTATGTGGCCAGCGCCAGCGCGTTCAGGCTCGGGCTCGCAAACCCGCCGAAGTTGTTGGCCGAGCCGGTCTCGTACAGGGACAGCGGGGGAAAGCCCAGTCCGGTGCTCCAGCCACCCCACCACGCGAGCGTCCACTTGTTGGTGTCCGTGGGCGTCGTCACGTAGGTGATGAGCTGGTTGAACGGCATCAGGTCCAAATGGACGTCAATGCCCTCCTTGGCCCAGGTGCCCTTCATGTACTGCGCCACGTTGGTCATGGTCGTCGAGCCGGACGTCACCAGCATGGTGAAGCTCAGGGTGACGCCATTGCGGGTGAGAATGTGCTGGCTGTTCAGCTTCCAGCCGTGCTGCTCCATGAGCTTCAACCCGGCAGCCGGGTTGTAGGCATAGCCCTTGGTGGCCGTGTCATAGAACGGGCTCGCCGGCAGCCGCGGCACCGGGGCCCACTCGGGGACGCCGTAGCCGTGGTAGAACGCCTTGATCATGGCGGGCTGGTTGATGCCCATCTGCATCGCCTGGCGGAAGTACAGCTTGTTGAACAAGCCGCCAATCACCGGCGCTTGGGATGAGTAGTTGGGCTCAATCATCTGGAAGCCGTAGTTGTACGGGACCGGCTTCTGCAGGTAGCCCTTGATGGCCTTGCCGGCGGCGTAGTACGCGTTGCCAGGGACCGTCTGCGCAAACAGGCCGGTCTTGGTGGCCGCAAACTGCGAGGCGCTGGTGGCCTCATCCTGGAACACGATGGTCTTGATAGCCGCCTTGTGTCCTGCGTAGTTCGGGTTGGCCTTCATGATGAAGTAGTCGTTCTTGACCACTTTCGAAATGTCGTACGGCCCGTCTACGATTTTGAACAGCGGGTTGTTCGGGTTGACTCCAACCTTCTCCAGCCAGCTGAGCTCCTGGTTGTGGTTCGAGTATTTGTCCACCGCGAACCTGGGCACGGGAGACAGGTAGCCCAGCGACGCCAGCTCGACGTACAGCGGGCTGATGGGCTTGGCAACCGTCACCACTAAGGTGTGAGTGCCCGTCGCCACCGCGCTCGTGATTTCGTCAAAGGAGTGCGAGCCCACGTTGCTGTCCACCCAAGGCGCACCCTTGGCAGCCGACCAGTGGGCCAGCTCCCATGCGTACACACAGTCAGCGGCCGTCACCGGGTGGCCGTTGGACCAGTGCCACTTCGGGTTCAGCTTAATGGTGTACACGGTGTCGTTCTTGCTGGGCGTGATGCTGCTGGCGATGGACCGGCTGTAATTGATCGTGTCGGTCTTCGAAATCCAGAGCAGTCCCTGATACATGTAACTTGTGGCAAAGTTGGACGTCGAATTGAACGAAACCGGCGTGACCGAGAACCACCAGGTGGGGTTCGAAGCGACGTCACCCACAAGGGTGATTTGCTTCGGCACCTTGCCGGTAGCCGCCGGGGTGCCGCCACAGGCGGCCAGCAATAGGCCCAGCGAGCCAATGCCCGCCAAGGCCCAGCGCCCCAGCTTCGAGTTGGGAACTAAACTCATCGCGATCCTCCCTCCGAAAATCAGGCGAAACAGAAGCGGAATCGGACGGAATCGGATCGTCGGGTCGCATCCACCAAGGTGCCTGTTTTAAGGAGCCCTCGCGGGGACCGCTAGGCTCATTCGACTCGTGGCACGGAATTCCTGCAAGGTTGGCGGCCAGCCGTTCTGCAGAGGCCATCCCCGCGCACCTTGGCATCGCTGGTAAGTATACGAAGGACTTGCAAGTCCAGCAAGCGCGACGGGCCAACATTCACACCCGCCGGCTGCCGCCCCCGTTGGACTGCGCCAGGATCGACACCAAGGGGAGTATACGAAGGCGTTGCCGCCATCGCAAGTGTTGGGCGAACGTTGCGACGAGGATAGTCGAGGATAGTCACCGAAATGCCCAGAATCTGCTATCGTGACGAATGGTGGAGGACAAGCGGGATTGGCCGCGCGATCGGCTCCCGCTCCAGCGCGCGGGCGCGGCGGTGCGCCTAGGGCCTCGCCAGCGTGCGGTATAATCGAGCCCCGATGGGGGAACAGGGGGGAGTCTGAGCGGTGATGTTCGCCGAGCAGGGGCGCCGGTATGCGCGCATCGGCCTCGCCATGCTGATGGATGCGGCGTTGGTGAACGTCGCGGTGTACTTCGCGTTTTACCTGCGGTTTGACACGCCCCACGTGCCGCCCGTCTATCTGGTGCCCTACCTGCATGCGCTGCCGCTGTTCACGGTGGGCGCCGTGGCCATCTTTTGGGCCATGCGCATCTACCACCGGCTGTGGCAGTACGCCTCGGCCCGGGACGCGCTGCTGCTCATTGTCGCCATCAGCTTGTCGGCCATGTGGTTCACGGCGGCCATCTTCGCGAACGGCGGCGCGCACTACCCCCGAGCGGTCTTTGCCCTGTATTGGCTCTTGGGCCTCCTGCTGATGGGCGGCACGCGGTTTGTGCGGCGGTCGATGACCGACTTGGTGTGGCGCGGCCGCCGGTTGCCCCAGTCGCACGTCCTGATTTTGGGCGCGGGCAAGATGGGCCAGATGGTGGCGGCCGAAATGGAGCGCCATCCAGATGTGGGCCACGCGGTGGGCTTCTTGGACGACGACCCCCAGAAGCAGGGCATGCAGATGGGGGGACTGCGCGTCCTGGGGCGGCTCGCCGATCTGGAGGCGGTCGTGGGGGCGGCAGACGTGCAGGACCCCAGCAGCGGCCCGGTGGATCAAATCATTGTGGCGATGCCGTCCGTCGACGGCCGCGTGCTGCGCACGGTGGTGGAGGAGGCGCGCCGCTTGGCGCTCCGCGTGCGGGTCGTGGCCGGGGTCAACCAAATGATTGACGGGCAGGTGCGCGTGAGCCAGATTCGGGACGTCGAGATTGAGGACTTGCTGCAGCGGGAGCCGGCGCACATTGATTTGGCCGAGATTGCAGGCTACATCACGGGCCGCACGGTGCTGGTCACCGGCGCCGGCGGCTCCATCGGGTCCGAGCTGGCCCGGCAGGTGGCGCGCTTTGATCCCGGCCGGCTGCTGCTGCTGGGCCTGGACGAAACCAGCATCTTCGACATCCACCGGGATGTGGCTCGCCTGTTTCCCAGCGTGCCGCTCGTGCCGCTGGTGGCCGACCTGCGGGACAAGCCCCACCTGGAGCGCCTGTTTGAGCGCGAGCGCCCGGATGTCATCTTTCATGCGGCGGCCCACAAGCATGTGCCGCTCATGGAGGCGCAGCCGGACGAGGCGCTGCGCAACAACGTAGGCAGCCTGTGGCACGTGGCGGAGCTGGCCGAGCGCTATCGCGCGGACCGGCTGGTGTTCATCTCGACCGACAAGGCGGTCAACCCCACGAGTGTGTATGGAGCCACCAAGCGTGCGGGAGAGCTCCTGATGTCGGCCATGGCGGACCAGTCCCGCCACACCAAGTTTGTGTCGGTGCGGTTTGGCAATGTGCTGGGCACCCGCGGCAGCGTGGTGCCGATTTTCGAGCAGCAGATCCGCGCCGGCGGCCCCGTGACCGTGACCCACCCCGAGATGGTCCGCTATTTCATGACCGCTACCGAGGCGGCGCAGCTGGTGATCCAGGCCGGGGCCATGGGGGGCGGCGGCGAGATTTTCGTGCTGGATATGGGTGAGCCGATCCGCATTTTGGACTTGGCGATGAATCTCATCCGCCTCTCGGGCCTCGTGCCTGGCGACGACATCGATATTCAGATTGTCGGGATGCGGCCGGGCGAAAAGCTTTACGAAGAATTGCTCACGGGTGAGGACCGGGCGCACGTGAGCCGTCATGAGCGCATTTACGTGGCGCAGCAGGAGACGGGTCGGCGCCAGGAGGTGCTCGGTCAGTTGGACGAGCTGCTGGGACTGGCCGAGGCCGGCAAGAGTGAGGCGGCGCTGGCGGCGCTGTCGCGGCTGCTGCCGGAGTACCGACCCAACCGCCCCGAGCGGGTGGCCACGCTCATCCCCGGCGCTGGGCGGGCCGACCTGAGAGGAGAGGCGCATGGCTTGGAGTCCTGACGCAGAGGCCCTCGGCAAGCGCCTGACGGAGCGGCACGCGGTGGTCGGGGTGGTGGGATTGGGCTACGTGGGGCTGCCCTTGGCCGTCGAGCAGGCGCGGGCCGGCTTTCAGGTGGTGGGCTTGGACGACAATGCCGACAAGGTGGCGCGCGTCAACCGCGGCGAAAACTACATAGCCGACGTGTCAAGCGCCGAGCTGGCCGAGGCGGTGGGGGCGGGGCGGATCCGGGCCACCACCCAGTACCAGGACTTGACGCGAGCGGACGTCATCGTGATTTGTGTGCCGACGCCGCTCACCCCCAATAAAGAGCCGGATCTGTCGTATATTTTGGCGGTGGCCGAGCGCGTGCGGTCGGTCATGCGCCCCGGCCAGCTGGTGGTGTTGGAATCCACCACCTATCCGGGCACCACCGAAGAGGTCCTGCGCCCCATCCTGGAAACCAGCGGCCTCGAGGTGGGCCGGCAGATGTTTGTGGCGTTTTCCCCGGAGCGGGTGGATCCCGGCAACCCCCGGTTTCACACGCGCAACACCCCGAAGCTGGTGGGCGGCGTCACCGAGGTCTGCGGAGAGCTGGGGCGCCTGTTTTACAGCCAGTCGCTCGACCAGGTGATTTTGGTGTCGTCGCCGGCGGTGGCCGAGATGGCGAAGGTGTTTGAAAACACGTATCGGGCGGTCAACATTGCGCTGGTCAACGAGATGGCACTGCTGTGCGACCGGATGGGCCTCGATGTGTGGCAGGTGCTGGACGCCGCCGGCACGAAGCCATTTGGCATACAGATTTTCTATCCGGGCCCGGGGGTGGGCGGCCACTGCATCCCACTGGACCCGTTTTACCTGGCGTGGAAGGCGCGCGAGTATGACTTTTCCACGCGCTTTATCGAGCTGGCGGGGGACATCAACCTGCGCATGCCGTACTTTGTGGTGGACAAACTGCAGTCGATGCTCAATGACGAGGCCAAGTCCCTCAAAGGGGCCCGCGTCCTGCTGCTGGGGGTGGCCTACAAGCGCGACAGCAACGACGCGCGCGAGTCGCCGGCGCTCAAAGTGCTGGACCTGCTGGCCGCGCGGGGGGCCGAGGTGATGTACCACGACCCCAAGGTGCCCATCGTGAAGCCCCAGGCCGCCTTCCCGCGGACCCTGTCCGCGGTGGCGCTCACGCCCGAGCGGCTCCAGTGGACGGACGCCGTGGTCATCACGACCGATCACACCGAGGTGGACTACGCCATGGTGCGCCGCCATGCGCGCCTGGTGCTGGACACCCGCAATGCGCTGGGCCACACACCCGCCGACCCCGAGGCCGTGGCCCGTGTGGTGAAGTTGTAGCGATGGCGATACGCATAGGGCTCATCGGCTGCGGCAAAATTGGCCAAAAGCACCTGCAGGCGCTGTCGCGGCTCCCCGAGGCGACGCTGGTGGCCACCTGCGACACGGACCGGCAGCGGGCCGAGGCTGCCGGCGTGCCGTTTGACGCGACGGCCTACGAGCGCCCCACCGACCTGATTCACCACGAGGGGTTGGATGCGGTCATCGTGGCCAGCCCGTCGGGGCTCCATCCCGAGCAGGCCATGGAGGCCATGGAGCAGGGACTGGACGTCCTTGTGGAAAAGCCGCTGGCACTCTCGATTGAGGTGGCGCGCATGCTGACGCAGTTTGCCGAGGATGCCGGCGTCATTTTGGCGGTGACCCACTTCAACCGGCTGCTGGCGGCCCCGGCGGAGCTGCTGTCCCTCGTGCGGGAGGGTGCGCTGGGCACGCTGCTGTCCGGTGGGGTGGCGGTCCGCTGGGCCCGCCCCCAAGCCTACTTTGATGAGGCAAGCTGGCGGGGCACGCGGGCGCTGGATGGCGGCATGCTGTTTAATCAGGCGGTTCATGCCCTGGATCTGGCGGTGGAGGTGTTTGGGCCCGCGGCGGAAGTGTTTTGCTACGCCGACACCAAAACCCACGCGATTGAATCGGAAGACACCGTCGCCGCCAGCGTCCGCTTTCGCGGCGGCGCGCTGGTGACCGTCGCCGCCACCACCTCCGTGCCGCGCGTCAATTTGGAAGAGCGGCTCACCGTGGTGGGCAGCGAGGGAGTGGCGGTGCTGGGCCCGACCGCCGCGGAGCTGTCCGTGCTGCGCACGGCAGACCCGGACCGCGACGCGAGGGTGCTGGCGGCGCTGGCCGAGCGCCCGGCGGCGCCCACGTGGGCCAGCCACCAGCAGGCCCTGGAGGACTTTCTGGAATCGGTGGCGACGCGGCGGCCGCCCACGCTGTCGGCGGCGTCCACGTTGGACGCCCTGGCGCTGGTGGATGCGCTGACGCGGTCCGCCGCTGAGCGGCGCCCGGTGTCCCTCGATGGGTCGGAGCAGTCGGAGGCATCACATGACCAAGGCACCTGAGCGGCAGGGCCAGGGGGTTTTTATCGGAGAGGGCGCCCAGTTTGGGGCGCACGTGGTGCTGGGCCACGGGGTGGTGGTTTACCCCGGCACGCGCCTCGGCGACGAGGTGGTGGTGGAGGACTATGCCGTGCTGGGCAAGCCGCCAGCCCGATCGGCCACCAGCACGCTGGCGCTGTCCGCGCTGCCGCCCCTGGTGGTGGGGCGCGGGACCCACGTGGGGACCCACGCCATTCTGTATGCCGGCACGGAGCTGGGCGAGCGCGTCTTTGTGGCCGACGGAGCGCAGGTGCGCGAGCGCTGCCGGCTGGGCAGCCAGGTGGTGGTGGGGCACTTGGCCACCATCGAGAACGACAGCACCGTGGGAGCGCGCACCAAGCTGCAGACGGGCGCCTACCTGACGGCCCACTCGACGGTGGAGGACGACGTGTTTCTGGCGCCCCACGTGACCACCACCAACGATCCGTACCTGGCCCGCACCGAGGCGCGCCACGCGGCCCAGCGCGGGCCGCACATTGAGCGCGGCGCGCGGGTGGGCGCCGGGGCCGTCTTGCTGCCCGGCATTCGCGTCGGCCAGGAGGCGGTGGTGGCGGCGGGCGCGGTGGCCACCCGGGACGTCCCGCCGTACCGTGTGGTGATGGGCGTGCCCGCCCGGGAGGTGCGGGACACGCCCGAAGAGCAGCTCCTCTATCCTGACCCGCGGCGCACGCCCTGAGGTCGGGGGCGGCGGCTCAGTGGCAGCGGGCCAGCGTGCCTGAGAGGACCTGCGGGCCGTAGGGGCCGGTGCTGGAGCCCGGGGGGGTGGGATACACCGCCACCGCCCCCTTGGGGATGGTGGCCACGCCGACATCCAGGCTGCCGCCCCAGTCATCGGCCCCCGGCAGGCGGGCCATGAGCTGGTTGGCAAACACGGTGCCGGTGCTGGGATTGGTCACCGTGAACGCGTAGGCGCCGTACTGCGGGCCAAAGGACGTGGGCTCCGGCATGGTGTTGCCCGTCACGTTTAGGGCCTCAAACCCCTCGGATTCGTTGATGGTGAGCGCGGCGGACCCAAACGGGTGCAGGTTGCTGGGCAACGTGGACGTGAGCGGGGAGGAGCACACGGATACGTCCGGGGTGACGGCGGGCGGCCACGCAATGCCCAGCGGACTTGGCGCCGCGTGCGGGTTGCGCTTGCCCAGCTGATAAAACGTGATCGGACCCACGATGCCGTCCACCGTGATGCCGGCCGCCCGCTGGAAGGCGCGCACGGCGGCCAGCGTCGCGTCGTCGTAGTAGCCCGTGACGCGCCCGGTGTAGTAGCCGAGATCCGCCAGCAGGACCTGCAGAAACACCACGTCAAAGCCATTGCGGCCCGTCTCCAGCGCCCGGCCGCCTGCGAAGGTGTAGATCCACGTGGCGTCGTAGAACCCGAATCCCGCGATGGGGTTGGACGGGAACCCGGTGTCGCCGTGGGACTCCGCGTCGGACTTGAACGCGAGCACGGCTGAGGCCGTCGCGCTGTCAAACGTGGTGGTGGCGGGGTGCCCAATGATGCTGGCGTAGCGAAACAGGTTCAGCCGGTTTTGCAGGATGGTGACGTCGCCTCCGCTGGTGCCGGCTTGCAGCTGTCGGCTCCCGTATACCGGCCCGCCGAAGGTGGTGTGGGACCCCACCCCTTGTCCGTACACCCAGTACGTGTTTTCCCCGGCGACGCCGTCTCGGGCGATCCCAAAGTAGGACTGAATGTTGCGGACGGCCGCCTTGGTGGCCGCGCCGTACGTGCCGTCAATGGGGATGGGGGATCCCATGGGGCCTGAGGGCGGGTTCATGGTGGACAGCATGAGGTTGTAGACCGCCTGCACCACGGCCACGTCCGTGCCCGTGGCCCCAGTGTCCAGCAGGCGACTGCCGAACGGGTGATACGGAGAAAATGTCGTGTCAAAGAGTGCCATGGGGGAACCTCCTTCGAAGGGGTCTCACGGGTGCTCTTGCCGAATAGGGAATCATGGGATCACCGGCAAGTTATGCACGCCGAAGAAATTGGTGCCACAGCCGTGAAGCCGGAAGAGGTCGGCCCTCTTGGCTCCCCCGGCTCCCCCGGCTTCCCCGGTCGTTGTATGCTGGACCGTAGGCGAGGCGGCCTCGCCAGATTCGTCGAGAAGCGGGGGATATCCATCACAGACACCAATCAGGACACCAAGCTCTCCCGGGGCCAGCCGCCTGCGGCGGCCCAGCACATCCCGGGCTTTTCCCTCACCGACCAGATTGCGGCTCTGCGCCCCGAGCTGGATGCGGCGTGGGCGCGCGTCGTGGACGCGGGCCAATTCATCGGAGGGCCCGAGGTGGAGGCCCTGGAGCGCGAAGCGGCGGGGCAGATTGGAGGCGGGGTGGCGGCCGTGGGCGTGGCCAACGGCTCTGACGCCCTGTACCTGGCGCTTCGCGCCCTCGACGTGGGGCCAGGCGACGAGGTCATCACCACCCCGTTTACATTCTTTGCAACAGCAGGCAGTATTTTGAGAACGGGGGCGCGCCCGGTCTTCGCGGACATCGACCGCGATACGTTTAACCTGGACCCGGCAGGGGCGCTGGCGCGGGTGACCCCCCGAACTCGGGCCATATTGCCGGTCCACCTGTTTGGGCTGATGGCCGATCTGGCCACGATGGCTCGACAATTTCCGGGTCCCATCGTGGAAGATGCTGCCCAGGCCATCCTGGCGTCCCGGGATGGCCGGGTGGCCGGCGCCGCGGGCGCCTTGGGGTGCTTCTCGTTCTTTCCCACGAAAAATTGGGGCGCGTTTGGCGATGGCGGGCTGGTGGCGGCGCGCGATCCGGAGCTGGCGGACCGGGTGAGGATGCTGGCGCGCCACGGGGCCCGGCGCAAGTACTTTCATGAAGTCCCGGGCATCAACTCGCGCCTCGATGCGCTGCAGGCGGCCGTGCTGCGCGTGAAGCTGCAGCACGTGGCCGGCTGGACCGCCGCGCGGCAGGCGCTGGCGGCCCGATACACTCAGCGGTTCGCGGAGGCGGGGCTGGGCGAGTGGGTCACGCCCCAGGCCGTGCCGCGCGGGGCGCAGCACGTTTACCACCAATACACCGTGCGCGCGCGGGACCGCGATGCCCTGGCGGCGCACCTGAAGGCGCGGGGCATCGGCACGACGGTGTACTATCCCCACGCCCTGCACCTCATGCCGGCACTGGCCGCCCCCGGCGTTGGGGCGGGCGCGTTTCCCGAGGCGGAGCGGCTCACTCAGGAGGCGCTGTCGCTGCCGCTGTATCCCGAGCTGGCGACTTCGGCCGTGGACCGGGTGGTTGAGGCGGTGGCCGCGTTTTACCGGGGGCGGGCGTAGTGGGCCCCAAGGTCCTCACGGTGGTGGGGGCCCGGCCCCAGTTCATCAAGGCGGCCGTGCTGTCGGCGGCCCTGCGGCCCATCGCGACCGAGGTGTTGGTCCACACCGGGCAGCACTACGACGACCGCCTGTCGCAGGTGTTTTTCGACCAGTTGCCCCTGCCAGTGCCCGACATCGCGCTGGGAGTGGGGTCCGGCACGCATGGCGCGCAGACCGGCGAAATGCTCAAGCGGCTGGACCCGGTCATCCAGCGGGAGCGGCCCGACTGGGTGCTGGTGTACGGGGACACCAACAGCACGCTGGCGGGAGCGCTGGCGGCGGCCAAGCTTCAGGTGCCGGTGGCGCACGTGGAGGCCGGCCTGCGCAGCTACAACCGGGCCATGCCCGAAGAGGTGAACCGCGTGCTGACCGACCATCTGGCCGCGCGCCTGTACTGCCCGGCGCCGTTTGCGGCGCGCCAGCTGGCGCAGGAGGGCATCACGCGGGGCGTGTCGGTGGTGGGGGACGTGATGGATGAGGCGCTGGCGCTGGTGCCGGAGCGGCCCGCCGCCTGGCTGGAGGGCTTGGGCCTGCAGGCGGGGGCGTACCATCTGGCCACCGTGCATCGCCAGGAGAACACCGAGCGCGCGGATCGGCTGGCCGCCATCGTGGAGGCGCTGGGGGACGTGCCCGGGCCGGTCGTGTGGCCCATGCATCCTGGCACCGCCCGGCGGCTCAAGGCAGCGGGGCTCACTTTGGCGCCGGGCGTCCGGGTCATGGAGCCCGTGGGCTACCCGGAAAGTTTGGCGCTGATTCGCCATGCACGGGCGGTCATCACGGATTCGGGCGGTGTGCAGCGCGAAGCGGCCCTCCTGGGGGTGCCGTGCTACATCCTGCGCACCGAAACCGAGTGGCTGGACCTGCTGGAGGGGGGGCATGCGGTGCTGGTGCCCGATCCCGGAGATTTGGCGGCGGCGATGGCGGCGGGGCGGGCGCGGGCGGGCGCGCGGCCCGGCGCGGCCGGGGTGGC
>JAKADP010000009.1 GCA_021820465.1 Bacillota bacterium | reverse complement strand
GGGCCACATCAGGCCGCCAGCGAGCCAGCCGCGCCGCCGCCTGTGGCCCTAGGCGGCTCGGCGTCCACACCGGCAGCCCCAACTGGCGAGCCGCCTCCGCCACCGGCGGCAGTGCGGGCTGCCTCCCGCGGCCCCGTGCGGCAGCCGGCCGCGTAATCACCAGCACCGCATCCACCCGGGGCAGCTGCACGAGGGCCCGCAGCACCGGCACGGCATACAGCGGCGTTCCCATGAACACCAGTCGCAAGCCTACCGCTCCCCCTTTCGGGCCCGCCTCGCGCCGCCTGCGGCGTCCGCGCTGTCCTCGCACCTCTTGCGCCACCCTCAGCCCTCACCGCAGCGCTCAGAGGAAATTATACGGGTCGAGCGTGAGGGACAAGCCCGGATAGGCTGCCGCCACGTCATGGGCCACGGCCACCAGCGCCGCGCGGTCGCTTCCCCGAATCAGCAGATGGCACCGATGCTGGGTGCGCACGCGATCCACCGGCGCCGCAGACGGGCCCCGCACGGTGACATCCTCGTGCCCCCCCAACGCGGCAGCCAGCCGGTCCAGCGGCGCGCGGGCCTCTTCGGGACTTGACGCACTGGACTCGACCAGCAGCAGGTGGCCAAAGGGCGGATAGCCCAACTCCTCCCGAAAGCCCACCTCCTGCTCGTAAAACGGCTGGAAGTCCTGCAGCGCCGCCGCGGCGACGCTGTAGTGCTCAGGGTTGTAGGTTTGCACCACCACGCGGCCGGGGCTCTCCCCGCGGCCCGCCCGACCGGCCGCCTGCGTCAAGAGGTCATAGGTTCGCTCGGCGGCGCGAAAGTCCGGCAGCGACAGCGCCAAATCGGCGGCAATGATGCCGACTAGTGTCACATGCGGCCAATCCATCCCCTTGGCCAGCAGCTGTGTCCCGACCAGCATGTCCAACTCCCGGTCGGCAAACGACCGAAACAGCCGCTCGTGACTGCCCCGGCGGCTCAGGCTGTCGCGGTCCGCCCGAGCGATCCGCGCCCCGGGCCACCGCGCCGCCGCGGCCTCCAACACTTGCTCGGTGCCCACGCCGAAGCTCCGGAGGCGGTTCGACCCACAGGCCGGGCACTGCCGCGGCACGGCGCGGCGATAATCGCAGTAGTGGCACCAGAGCCGCTGGTCTTCCCGGTGCCACGTGAGGCTCACCGAGCAGTCCGGGCAACGCTCGGTATGGCCGCAGGTGCGGCACACGACGCTTTTGGCAAATCCGCGCCGGTTCAACAGCAGAAGGACTTGGTCCCCCCGGCCCAGGGTTTCATCCACCGCCGTGGCCAGGGTCCGGGAAAACATTTCATAATTGCCGGCCTCCAGCTCCGCCCGCAGGTCCACGACCTGGACCGCCGCCAGCGGGCGGCCCGCGACCCGCTCGGGCAGCCGCACCCACCCAATGCGGCCCTGTCGGGCCGCATGCGCCGTCTCCAGACTGGGAGTGGCGCTGCCCAGCACGAGGAGTCCGCCGGTTTGCCGCACCCGCTCCGCCGCGACGTCGCGCGCGTGATAGCGGGGATGCTCCTCCTGCTTGTAGGTGGACTCGTGCTCCTCGTCCAGGACCACCAAGCCCAAGCGCGGGCACGGCGCGAAGATGGCGGACCGGGGCCCCAGCACGACGTCTGCCTCGCCCCGGCGCGCCCGGTGCCACTCCCGCACCCGCTCGCCGTCCGCCATCGCCGAGTGAAACACGGCGACCCGACCCGGAAATCGCTGGCGGAATCGCGCCCCCATTTGCGGGGTCAGCGCAATCTCGGGGACCAGGATCACCGCCTGGCGGCCCTGCGCCAGCACGCGCTCCACGGCCGCCAGATACACTTCGGTCTTTCCGGAGCCCGTAACGCCCTCCAGCAGGACAGTCGATGGCCGGTCCTCCTCGAGATAGCGGCCCAGCACCGCCACCGCCGCGGCCTGGGCGGGATTCAGCACGTGCGAGCCGCCCGGCGGCGCCACGCGCGGCGCCGGCCCGCGCCGCAGCGACCCGGACGCCAGCAAGGCCGATACGACCCCGGCGGAGGCCCCCGTGGCGCTGCGGGCGTCCGCCTCCCGCGCGCCAGGGTGCTCGCGGACAAACGCCCAGAGCCGCTGCCGCACCGGACCTCGCGGCGCCGACTCTGACGCATACAGATGCTCGAAAGGCGGCACCGGCTGCTGGCGCACCGGGGCCGGCACACTGGTGCGCACCGCTTGTCCCCACCAGCAACACCACTCCTCGCGCAGGTAGCGGACCACCGCCACGAGGTCGGGCAGCAGGAGCGGCTCGTCGCCGAGCGGGCCGACGATAGGCCGCAGCGGCGCCGGAGTGGGCGCATCGGGATCGGCCCACCCCACGATCAGGCCGGTGGCCGCGGTGCGCCCCAGCGGCACGGCCACACGCCAGCCGGGCCCGATGCGGTCGAACTCAGGCGGCACGAGGTAGTCAAAGGGGCGGTCCAGGCTGGCCGCGACGCGGTCCAGCACCACCTGCACCCGCTTAGCGGCCTCCACGCACGCTCACCAAGGCGTCCAGCAAAGCATCCGCGAGGCCGGCCTTGGAGCCGCGGTACGGCTCGATGTGGTCCGGCGACCACACCAGCCACGCATCCGTCTCGCGGGCCCCGAATCCGCGCCCCGCCTCCACCCGATTGGCCACGACCAAGTCGAGGTGCTTTTCGTGCCACATCGCGACGGCCCGCTCGATGTGGTGGTCGGTCTCCGCTTTAAAGCCCACCACCGTCTGGCCCGGCCGCTTGGCGGCGCCCAGCCCAGCCAGAATATCGACCGTCCGTTCGACGGGCCATGCGGTCGGCGGGTCGCCGGCCGACTTCTTCAGTTTGACCGCGCTCGGGGCCGCCGGGCGAAAGTCCGCGACGGCGGCCGCTGCCACCACGGCGTCGACATCAGAAAACCGTTGGGCCACGGCCCCCGCCATCTCCTCGGTGGTGGTGACGGCCACGGCCGACACCTCCGGCGGGATCGGCACCGACAGCGGCCCATGCACCAAGGTGACCTCGGCCCCGCGAAAATACGCGGCCTCGGCCACCGCCACCCCCATGGCGCCCGTGGACGGATTGCTCAACACGCGCACGGGGTCAAAAAACTCCCACGTGGGCCCGGCCGTGACCAGCAGCCGGAGCCCCGCCAAATCGGAGGGCGGCGCGGCGCGGCGCACGGCGCGAACGATCGCGGTGGGCTCCGCCATGCGGCCCACGCCCTGCTCCCCCGACGCCATGCGGCCCGACGCCGGGCCGACCCACACGACCCCATCACCGGCCAGCTGCGCGGCTGCGCGCTGAGTCGCGGGATGGGTCCACATCTCCGGCTCCATGGCAGGCGCCACCAGCACCGGGCACCGGACGCCCAGGTACACGGCGGTCAGCATATCGTCGGCGCGGCCGGACGCGAGGCGCGCCAGCAGATCGGCGGTGGCCGGTGCCACCACCATCACGTCGGCCGCGTGCGCCAGCGCCACGTGGGACAGCACCCCCGCCGGCTCGTCGGCGACAGCCGTGCTCACCGGGCGGTGCGTCAGGGCGCGAAACGTCAACGGCGCGACAAACTGCCGCGCCGCCTCTGTCATCACCACATCGACCGTGTGCCCCTCCTGCACGAGCCGGCTGGCCACCTCGCACGCCTTGTAGGCCGCGATGCCGCCGCCGACACCCAGTACTACCCGCACGGGCCGTCAGCGCGTGGCGACGGGCGGCAGCACGATGTCGAGACGCCCGTCCGCGATTTCCTGCAGCGCAATCGTGACGGGCTTGGTCGCGTCGGTATCCACCAGCGGGCCCGCACCCGCCATGAGCTCGCGGGCGCGCCGCGACGCGGCGACCACCAGCGCGTACTTGCTGTCTACTCGGGCCATGAGCTCGTCCAACGACGGCTTCAGCACGCCACCATCCCCCAGCCTGGTTTGAATTGCCTGCCTGCGCCCCCCGAGGGCGCTACGATGCCGTGCCCCCCTCGGGCGCGAGCTCTTCGGCGTCGCCCTCCTCGGCTTCCCCACCGGATCCCCGGTACAGCCGGTTGGCCACCGTCTCCGGGTGCACCGCTGACAGTATCACATGATCGCTGTCCGCGATAATGACGGCGCGCGTGCGGCGGCCGTAGGTGGCATCAATCAGCGAGCCGCGGTCTCGCGCCTCTGCCACAATTCTCTTGATGGGCGCCGACTCCGGGCTCACAATCGCGATGATGCGATTGGCCGATACGATGTTGCCAAACCCGATGTTCACCAGCTTGATATCCACTCTGCCACCCCTCGACCCAGCGCGCTCTCATGATCTCGCCCGGCCTGCGTGCTATCGTACGAAAGTGCCCGGAGCCTGTCAATTTCAAGCAGTCGCCTGAGGGGAGGACGGCTCATGCTGGCGCTGATCCACTGGACGCTGATGTGGCTGTCCCGCCTCGGCCTGCCCACGGTGTTTGTGATCTTGCTGGCAGAGAGCCTCGGCATCCCGTCCCCCTCGGAAGTGGTGCTGCTGCTGGCCGGCCTTCTGGTGGCCGAAGGGCACTTTTCGTTTGTCGCCGTCGTGCTGGTCGGGGCGCTGGGCAGCACGACCGGCGCCACGGTGGCATTCACGTTGGCCCGAGTGCGGGGCCGGGAATTTGTCCGGCGGCGCATGCGCCATGTGAGCGCCCGGCTGGCTGCGTGGGACCGATGGGAAGCCCAATTCGCCCGCCGGGGGTTTGGCATCGTAGCCGTCGGGCGCGTCATCTCCGGCGTCCGCATGCTGATCTCGTACCCCGCCGGCCTGTTTGGCGTGTCTTGGGCTCAGTTCATGCCCGCGACAATCGTGGGCTCCCTGGCGTGGGCGGCGCTGGCCACCGGGGTCGGGGCCATCGCAGGCCCGCGGGTCCTCGGGCTGTTGGCGACGCTCCACACCGCGGAAGACTACGCGCTGGGCGGGCTGGCCGCGGCTGCCCTCGCCTGGTGGGGCTGGCGGCACTACGGCCGCCAGCCTGTGGCCGCGCTCAAGCCCGAGCCCGACGAGTAGCGGGGACCGCCCGTCACGCCAGCCGAAGGTTCGCGATGCGGGCGCACGCCTCCTCCAGCCGCGCATCCGAAGCTGTGAGCGATAGGCGGACGTAGCCTTCGCCGGCGGCGCCATACGCGGATCCGGGTGTCAGCACGACCCCGGCCTCCTCCAGCACGCGGGCGGCAGTGTCCCGCGCACTCACGCCCCCGGGCGTGGGCACCCACAGGTAAAACGTGGCCGCCGGAGTCGGCGGATCGAATCCTGCCGCCCGTAGCGCCGCCACCGCCAGGTCGCGCCGGCGCTGATACACAGCGACCGCCTCGGCAACTGCGGCATCCTGGTCCGGCGCCAGCGCGCGAACCCCGGCCCGCTGGATGGCGGTGAACTGTCCCGAGTCCGTATTGGTTTTCACGACAGCCAGCGCCGCCAGCGCGTCCGCGCGCCCCACGGCCGCCGCGAGACGCCATCCGGTCATCCGATACGGCTTGGACAGCGAAAAAAATTCCACCGCCACCTCCCCGGCGCCGGGTATCTCCAGGACCGACGGGGCCCGATAGCCCCCGTAGCCAACTTCGGAGTACGCCAGATCCGACGCCAGCAGCACATCGTGCTGGCGGCAGCGGGCGACGGCCTCATCCAGGAATGCGCGGTCGGCCACCGCACCGGTGGGGTTGTTGGGGTAGTTGATCCACAGGAGCTTGGCGCGCTGCCACACATCCGAGGGGATGGCGGCCAGGTCGGGCAGAAATCCACGCGCCGCGGTGAGCGGCAGCGGAAACACCGTAGCGCCGGCCATCCGCGCCTGGACGGCATAGACTGGGTACGCCGGCTCGGGCACCAGCACCACGTCGCCCGGGCCCACCACCGCCCACGTGAGGTGGCTGATGCCTTCCTTGGAGCCGATGAGCCCCAGAACCTGGTCGGCGGGGTCCAGCGCCACCCCGAACCGCCGAGCGTAGAAGCCGGCCACGGCTTCGCGAAACACGGCCGCGCCCCGGTAGTCGGGGTAGCGGTGGGTGGCGGGATCACGCACCCCGGCGATCAGCGCGTCAACGATGGGCTCGGGCGTGGGCAGGTCCGGATCGCCGATGCCCAGGTTGATCACATCCACCCCCCGCGCGCGGGCGGCCGCCGCCTTCTGATCCAGCTCAAAGAACAAATAGGGTCCTACCGTCGCCAGCCGATCCGCAAACTGCACACCATCCACCTCCACGGGTGGGCCAGTCCTCGCGAGACCGGCCCCCCATTCCGCCCTCTACGATAACCGAACGGGGACCGAAAAGCCGCCGCGGTATCAGGACGAGGCGCGTGCCGCGGCCGGCGCGGCCCGAAACAGGTGCCTGACGGCGGACGCTGCCTGAATGAAGCCCGAGGCAGCGACAACGATTATCCAGTCCCCGACGGTCAGGGGATCCGTCTTGAACAGGAGCGACAGCGCCGGCTGATACGTGATTGCCAGCAGCAGCACGATGCTGGACCCCACCGCCGCCAGGGCCCACGGATTGGTGAACAGCCCTACCTCGAGAAAGTTTCGGTCTTCCACGCGCGCATCAAACACATGGAACAGCTGGCTCATCACCAGCGTGGCCAGCGCCAGGGTCCTCGCCTCGCGCAGTCCAAGTCCTCCCAGCGCCAGCGCCCACAGAAACACCAGCACCGTAGTGACGCCAATCAGGAAGCCCCGCACCACAATTTTGGTTCCGAGGCCACGGGCAAAGATGCTTTCCCCCGGCGGGCGGGGTGGCCGGGACATCACGGCGGGGTCCGGCGGGTCCACGCCCAGCGCCAGCGCCGGCAAGCCGTCCGTCACCAGATTCACGAAGAGAATCTGAATGGGCAGGAGCGGCAGTGGCAGGCCCATCGCCACCGCCAGGAACATCACCAGGACCTCACCCACATTGCAGGACAGCAGGTAGCGCAAGAACTTGCGGATGTTGTCGTAGATGGCGCGGCCCTCCCGCACGGCCCGCACGATTGTCGCGAAGTTGTCGTCGGTCAGGATCATGGCGGCTGCCTCCTTGGCCACGTCGGTGCCGGTAATCCCCATCGCGATGCCGATGTCCGCCGCAAGCAGCGCCGGGGCGTCATTCACCCCGTCGCCCGTCATGGCCACGACGTGGCGCTTGCGCCGCAATGCCTCCACGACGCGCAGCTTGTGTGGCGGCGACACGCGGGCAAACACGCGGATCCCCGCCACGCGCTCCGCCAGCGCGCCGTCGTCGAGCGCGTCCAGGTCCCGACCCGTAAGCAGCTCCTCCCGGCGCTGCGCGATGCCCATCTGCTGGGCAATCGCCAGCGCCGTGTCGGGATGGTCGCCGGTAATCATGATGGTCGCGAGCCCTGCGCGGCGGCACAGCCGCACCGCCTCGATGGCATCCGGCCGGGGCGGGTCCATCATCCCCATCAGGCCCAGGAGGATGAGGTCCGCATCCCAGCGTGCGGGGTCATCGACCTCCTGGGGCGCGAGGGGGCGGAAGGCCACCGCCAGCACCCGGAGTGCCTGGGCGGCCATCTGCTCGTGGGCGCGGATCCACGCGGCTCGTCGATTGGCATCCAGGGGCGCCACGCGCCCCTGCCACCAGATGAACTGCGCCCGGGCCAGCAGCGTGTCCGGGGCCCCCTTGACGAACGCGACCGCCTGCTGGGCCGCATTTCTCACCACCACGGCCATGCGCCGCTCCTCCGAGGTGAACGGGCGCTCGGCGATGCGCTGGTACCGCTCCCACACCCGGGTCGGGACTTGCCCGGCCCGCGCGGCCGCCGCGAGCATCGCCAGCTCCGTGGGATCCCCCTGCCCCACCGCCTCGCCGTCAGCCTCGTCCGCCAGCTGGGCGGTGGACGCCAGCACTGCGGCCTCAAACAAGCGGTCGGCATCTCCGGGCTCTATCGGATCCGGGCCGGAAAACAGCTCTTGGGCCGACCGCCGCTGCCGCCGCGCACCGCCGGCATACACGTCTAGCACCGTCATCTGATTCTTCGTCAGCGTGCCCGTCTTATCCGAGCAAATCACCGTCGTGCAGCCGAGCGTCTCCACCGCCGGCAGCTTGCGCACAATGGCGTGCGCCCGAATCATGCGCTGCACGCCCAGCGCCAGCGCGACCGTAACGATGGCGGGCAGCCCTTCCGGAATGGCGGCGACCGCGAGGCTCACGCCGGTTAGAAACATGAGGTAGAGGGGTTCGCCGCGCAGCACCCCCGCGCCGACCACTCCCAGCACGATGGCCACCGACAGAAACACGAGCACCCGTCCCAGGTGCTCCAGCCGGCGCTCGAGCGGTGTGCTTTCGCTGCGGGGCTGATTCATGAGATGCTGAATCTGCCCCATCTCGGTGGCCATGCCCGTGCTGACAACCAGGGCCCGCCCGCGGCCGCGCGCCACCGTGCTGCCCATGAACAGCATGTCGCGGCGCTCCGCCAGCGGCGCCCGCGGATCGGCCACCAGCTCCGTCCGCTTGGCGACGGCGTGCGACTCCCCCGTGAGGGCCGCTTCGTCGACGGCCAAGCTGGCCGCGTCCAGCAGCCGGGCGTCCGCCGCCACCCGGTCGCCCGCGTCCAACACCAGGATGTCGCCTGGCACGATGCCAGCGGCATCGGCAGCCTCCACGCGCCCGTCGCGGAGCACCTTCGCCCGCGGGGCCGTCAGCGACTTCAGTGCCAGCGCGGCCTGCTGAGCGCGCCCCTCTTGGTAGAAGCCCAACAGCCCGTTCATGACCACGATGGCCAAAATGGTGAGCGCATCCCCCGTCTCGCCCAGCACGAGCGAGACGGCCGTCGCGGCCATCAGCACCAGGACCATGAAGTCCGTGAACTGAGTCAGCAGCAACCGCCACCAGGGCGTCGGCGGTGCACTCACGAGGAGGTTCGGACCTGTCTCCGCCAGGCGCCGGCGGGCATCGGCCGCCGTCAGCCCGCGTGCTCGGTCGCTGTCCAGCGTGGCCACGGCTTCCTCGGGCGTGAGGGTATGCCACAGTTGATCCGTTTGTCCCACCTCCGCGCCGTACACGGTATGTAGGGGGGACAGGGCCCATGCCGTGGGCAGAGCACCCGTTGCCGCCTGGCTGGGCCTCGGCTATAGTTTCCCCAAGGTGAGACGCAGGCCCGGGGGGAGGTCAGGCCATGCCCCGCAAGTTCGTTCGCCGGCGCCAGCCGCATCCTACTCGCGACGAGGATCTGCGCCCCGATCACATTCCCGCCGCGGGGCATTGGCCGGCCATCTATGCCTTTGCCTCGGCCACGTACCTTCACCTCCCTCACGCACCGGATCCCAGGACCCTGGGGCCTCGGGCCCGCCGCCGTTGGGAGAGCCACCGCGAGCTTCCGCCCGATCTGCCCAGCCTGCGAGCGGCTCTGTATTTCGAGCAGCGGCGCTGGCGGCACCTGAAGCAATCTCCCACCGGATGGCCGCAGGCCCCAGACGGCCCCTACGTGGAAGCGCTGCTGGCCGCCATTCGGGCCCTAGTGGCCTCCCAGCCCCGGTTGCCGCCGGTCTTCACGCCCGCCGAAGGCGTCGTGCCGTTGGCGCCCTACCGGGAGACGCAATACATCCGGGTGTCTCAACTCAAGCGCCACCACGGGGTGGAACCGAAGGCAGGAGACGACGACGACTGGGTGACCGTCGTGCAATCCGATGGGGACCCCGGTCCCATGGTGCGCCTGCATAGCCTGACCCTTCACCCCGTGGATTGGGTGCCCGGGTTCAGGAAAGCGGTCACGCTGCCGGTCCAGGTGGGGCCGGCGCGACTGCTGGAGAATCCCCTCATGACCCTCGAGCAGTGGATGATCGCGATGGCCGCCGCGGCTGAGCCCGTGGAACCCGAGCCACTGCATGATGTCCAGCTGTCGTGGCTCGATGGCCGCACGCTCCGCCTGCCAGTCCCGCTCTATCACGGGCCCCGGGAGTGGGGCGACACCGAGGGGTGGAACACCCCCGGCGTAAGCCAGTGCCTCATCCGCTACGGAGAGTACTTCTCTGGCCACGAGCGGTGGACGGACTGGGATCCCTTGGGGATTTCTGACTGGGAGCGACTCTTGGCGCGCCTGCCCGCCAGCGCCCGCAAAGAGGTGGCCGCGTTTCGGTCGGGGTCCTACGAAGTGCAGGGGGGGTTGTGGTGGCAGCGCTTCTGGCTGGGCGATCCCCACGCGGGCGAGACACCCCCGCCCCATCCCACGACATAACCCCGGACGCCCGACTGCTGTCGGGCGCGCTCCGGGGTTATGTCGTGGCGGCCTTGGCGCCGGCTACGCCCGCTGGTCTATAGGCACGTACTCGAGACGCGTGGGCCCGGTGTACTCAGCACGCGGGCGGATCAGGCGATTGTTGCCGTACTGCTCAAGAACGTGCGTCGTCCAGCCGGCCGTGCGGCTCATGGCAAACACGGGGGTAAAGACGTCCCGAGGGATGCCCATCAGCGCGTAGACCGAGCCCGAGAAGAAGTCCACGTTGGGGTACAGCGGCTTGCCCTGGGGAAAGAGCGCTTCCACCTTGCGGAGCATGTCATACCACTTCAGGTTGCCGGCCGCGCGCCCCACTTCTTCGGAGTACCGCCGCAGGATCGTGGCGCGCGGGTCCTCCGCCTTGTACACCCGATGGCCAAAGCCCATGATTTTCTTTTTCGCCGCCAGGGCATCGGCCATCCAACCCTCCACGCGGTCGATGCTGCCAATTTCCTCAAGCATGTGCATGACCTGCTCGTTGGCGCCGCCGTGCAGCGGCCCTTTCAGCGTCCCGATCGCTGAGGTGATGGCGGAGTACATGTCCGACAGCGTTCCCGCGGTGACGCGCGCGGCAAACGTCGACGCGTTGAGCTCATGGTCGGCGTGGAGCATCAGGGCGACATCCATCACGTGCGCATGCAGCGCGGGAGGACGCTCGCCATGCAGCATGTACAGAAAATTTTCGGCCAGGGGCAGGCTGGGGTCGGGATCCACGGGCGCCTTGCCATTCCGAATGCGGTCAAACGCCGCCACCACGGTCGGCATCTGGGCCGTCAGCCGGCCCGCCTTGCGCCGATTGGCCTCAGGCGTCATGTCGTCGCGCTCCGGGTCGTAGATCCCCATCAGCGACACGGCCGTACGCAGCATGTCCATCGGATGCGTGGAGTGGGGAAGGGTTTGCAGGAGCGCCATGACCGGCGCCGGCGCCTCGCGCTCCGCCGAAAGCTCGCGGGTAAAGGCCGCCAGCTCCTGCCTCGTCGGCAGGTGCCCGTACCACAGCAAAAAGGCCACCTCTTCAAAGCTGGAGTGGGCGGCCAAGTCGGTTATGTTGTACCCGCGATACAAAAGGCGGCCCTCATGGCCATCAATGAAGCAGATGTCGGAGGTGCCGGCCACCACGTCTTCGAGGCCGGCCTTGAACGGAGTCTCGGGCATAATACGGTCCCTCCTCGCCGGGCGCGCTTCTCATCGCCACCCCGGACGGTCTCATTCTACTACTCTCATCCTTGCGCCCGACAAGCCCTGGGGCTGGAGCGGGAGCCCAGGCGGACTCAGTCGGCCACGGCCTTGTCCGTCGGCGCCCATGTCCAGACGGCCCGGCCATCCAGCCGGGTGCCCCGCGGCGGCAGTGACCCGCGCCGCATGTGGCGCATCACCTCCGTCAGCACGAACTGCGTCATCCGATCGTGCTGCGCCGCGGCGTCCAGCCCGTCCGGCGCCAGCGGCACCCGCTCCACGCGCACGGGGTACCGGTCCATCTGGTACACCCCGTCATACACGGACAGCTCCACCTCCCAATTTTCTCCCTCAGGCGTCATCTTGACCACTTTCAACATTTGGCGCTCCTCCTTTGTGTGTCATGCCTCGCGTGTCATGGGTCCCCCGGCGCGCACGATCTCCCCGGGCGGCTCGTCTTGTCGGGCGGGGAGGCCGCATCCGCGCCAAAACAGCCGCCGCACCACCTGGCCGGCGTCCCACAGGCGACTGGCTGCGGGGTCCTGCGCCATCTGCCACACCAGCACTTCCCCCAGCGCGCCTTCCAGCATGCGCGCCGCACACTCCCGCTCCCACGTGTCCATTCCGGCATCACCTAGGTCCTCCGCGATGAGCGCCGCCAGCGTCGCGCGCACCCGATCCAGCCGATCGCGAAACAGGGGCGACGCGCCCGGGGCATCTCGCAGCACGACGGCGGCCAGCTGGCGCTCGCCATCAAACACGCGCACCGCCGCCTCCATCGACACCCACAGCTTATCCGTGACGGCCGTCTCGCGCGCCCGCGCGGCCGCCACTCCGGCCAGCACGCGCTCGTACAGTCGGTCAATCAGGGCCGACAGGCAGTCGTCCTTCGAGGGAAAATATAGATAGAAGGTGCCGGTCGCGCACCCGGCCTGCTCGGTGATGGCCTTGACCGACGCTCCCTGGTACCCCTCGCGCAGAAACACGAGAATCGCCGCCCTCAGCAGGGCTTCGCGCCGATCTTCAACCAACTGGGCACCTCCCCGGGTGCAGCGCGCCCGTACCTGGTATACTCAATCTTAATACAGCGGGGCGCGAGGGCGTCACCCCGGGCCGGACCGAAACAGTTTGAGCAGAAGGACGTTGGCTCTATGTTGCGCAATCGCATTAGACAGGTGCCCGTGACCATTCGGGAAACCCACTACGTGCACGAGTATTTGATTTTGCCGGATGTGGCCGCCGTGTTGGCCGAGACGCCGGAGGGCGTCGTGCTGGTGGAGCAATACCGGCCGACCCTGGGCCGGCGCATTCTTGAGTTGCCGGCGGGCCGACTGCGCCGCGGCGAAGATCCCGTGGCCGGTGCCCGCCGCGAACTGCAGGAAGAGACCGGCTTCATCGCGGGACCCATGCGGTTCCTCGCGCGCTTTTATCCGTCGGTCGGGGTGGCGCGGAACAAGTGCCACCTGTACTACACCAAAAATCCGCAGCTGGGCGAGATGCATTGGGACGCGACCGAGGACATTGTGGTCACCAAAGTGCCGCTGGACCAAATTCCGGCCATGCTGATGGACGGCCGGGCAGCGGACTCGAAGACTCACTTGGGCTTGGTGTACTTTCTGGTGTCGCAGGGATGGGTGTGGCAGCATGGCCGATGGATCGCCCCGGCGGCCGACACCCTGCGCCGCCAGCGGCCGTCGGACTAGCCGAGGGAGGGGGCGGGAGGCCGTATGAAGCGGGGAGGGCATCCTCGGGGGGACAGTGATCAGCCAGCCGCCCGGCCGCCCGCACCCAAGCGGGCCGGGCAGTCTCTGCGCATCGCGCCGGTTCGCGGCAAGGTTGTGCCGTTCCCGCCTCGCCGCGGCCCGTCCCGCCATGTGCCGCCGCCTCCGCCGCGCAGGCGGTTTCGACTGGCGTGGATCTGGGTGGGGTTGGTGGTGATTGCCCTCATCCTGCCATACATCTGGCACGGGTAGGGCCTTGCGCTACCGCGGTGCGCCGTCCGCTCCCGCCACCACTCGCTCCGCCAGCTGCGACTGTCCCTCCGCGGCTCGTGAGGTCAGCACCACCTCTGTCCCGCCGCGCCGAGTGCACAGGGCCACCGGCCCTCCAAAGAGTCGGCTGACGGCCGCCAAGGCATGCGGCAGGAGGTTCGCGTCCAACTCCCGACCGTCGAACCGGTGGACCAACTGCAAGGTGCCCGCGTCCACCCCGTCCAGCTCGATGCGGGGAATCCCGCCATTGTCCAGCTCGGCCAGCAGCTGCGCCTTTGCGGTGGGCCACGCGCCGTCGACGTGCGACAGACACAGTGCCGCGGTGGATTCATCGAGATAGCGCTGGACCAGCGCCTCATCGCTGATCCAGCGGCGGTCCTGCCAGGGCCGCTCCGGGTCCTCGGCGGCCGCACGCTCCCAAAGCGCCAGCCCCAGCGCGTAGGGATTCAGCGCCCGCCCGGGCGCCACGACCTGGGCATGGAGCGCGGCGGCGTCCAGGACGTCGGCTAAGGGGAGCTCCTGGTCGCGCACGAGGCGGCGATGCCACCACGTCGCCCAGCCCTCGTTGGCAATCTTGGTCTCCAGTGCGGGACGCATGAAGCGCGCCTGCTGCTCCACGACCCACAGCACCTGCCGCTCGCGATCCGTGAGGTGGGCCGCCTCGCGTGCCACCCATGGCAGGACGTTCTGCGGCGCGGCCGGGTCCGCGCTGTAGGGGTCAATCAGGTCCGCCAGCACGCCCGCGTCATCCAGGAACGCCTCCCATCCCCGTCCCCGCTGAAGCGGCCAAGCCTCCTCCATCCACTCGCGCCAGACTCGGCTGCGGCGGGCCATGTCGGGTGGCTGCTGGGCAAAGCGCACATGATGGCGAAAAAAGTCCGCATGGGCCAGCACGTGGGCCATCACCAGGCGCGTCTCGGCTTTCGGCGTCGTGTTCAAGAGATAAGCCGCCGCCGGGCGCGTGGGCACGACCAGCTCATACAAGCGCAGCTCGCGATACTGCTGCGCCATCCGGATTCGATAGTACGACTTGCCAAAGGACCAGTGCCCGAGGCGCGTCAGGAGCCCACCATAGGCGGTCACGGTTTCCAGCAGGCGGGCGGGCACCACCTGGAAGTCCACCGGGCCGGGGTCCAACCCCGCGCGCGCCGCGGCCTCGGCCGTGTCCTCCAGCAGCGGCTGCCAAGCGGCCACCGGATTGGCAGGCTCAGTCGCCACCATCGGTGTCAGTCCTCCCCCCTGCGCCCAAGAAGCGCACCAGCGCCCGAAACACGTCTTCGCGTCCCCGCAGCAGGACGGCCCGGGTCCGATCGCGCGTGCGGAAACCTTCGTAGAGGGGGCTGGCATGGCGCGCGGTGTCGTGAATCTCCCCATAGCCAAACAAGTTGACGCGCGCCGCCAAGGCTTGGCCGGCCGCCAGCGCCGCGCCGTTGTCGGATGTGAGATTGCCGCCGTCCGTGAAGTGAAACGCATAGGCGTTGTACTGCGCGGCCGGAAAGCGCTCGAGCACCTCCAAGGCCAGCCGATAGACGGAAGACGACACGGTGCCGCCACTGGCACCCCGATGAAAAAATGTGTCTTCATCCACCTCGCGCGCCCGAACATCGTGGGCCAAGAACACCAGCTGTATGCGCGGGTAGCGCGTCCGGAGGATGCGCACGGCCCAATAGAAGAACGTGCGGGCGAGAAATTTCTCAAAGTTGCCCATCGACCCGGAAGTGTCCATGAGCGCCAGCACCACGGCTCCTGCCTCTTCCGCCTCGGCGGGTCGCGCCTGCCAATACCGCAGGTCGCTGGGCCAGATGGCCAGGCGCGGCCCGGCCTGACGGTGGGTGAGGCTCTGCGCCACGGTTCGGGCCCGCGCCAGGCTGGCCGACACGCCATGCGGAGCCAGCACCGCCGCCTCGTCGCCCCCCACCTCGCGATGGCGCCGCTGCGGGTCCCACTCGGGCAGCGCCAGCGCCTGAAGCAGGGTCGACTCCACCTCTTCGAGCGTCACCTCGGCGTCCACCAGGTTGTCGAGCCCGGGCCCCCGACCCCCGGCCGCTCCGGACTCCCGCTGCCCGCGGGCGGGCCCCTCAGCACCCGGGCCGTCGGACGCGCCTCCGGGTCCCTGATAGCGAAAGCGCGGCTCCGTCAAGGTTTCGACAGGCACCCGAAGGACCCGCCGGCTGTCGTCCCCCCGGGACACCACGATGCTCTCCTCCTGGACCAGGTCCGTGAGATGCCGCAGAATCGCGTCAGCCACGCGCTCCTTGTGCCGCCGCGCATCATCTTCCGCCGGGAACATGAGGTCCCAGCCGCGCGCCGTGAGCCGGTAGCGCGGGTGCTCCCACGGCGTGGATGGCCGCGCGCTGTCACCCATCACGTCCTCCGCTCTCGCGCGTCAGCGCGCCTGCAGCTCCGCCACGTACTTCAGCGCGCCCGGCCCGCATCGGGCGCAGTAGCCGGCCTCGGCCAGCCCCTCCACCACCGCCCGCAGCCGGCCTCCCGCGCCTGAGGCGTCGCCTGTCGCTTCTAGGGCGAGCAGGTCCGCCAGCTGGTCAAACACCCGGCGCTCGACGGCTTGGCGAAGGCGCGCGTGGACCCGGTAGTCCCAAGCCTCGCGCTGCCCACCCACCGCCGATACCCGGAGCCACAGCTCTTCGCGGAAGGTGCGGCGCTGGGCCTCGAGAATGCCAAGCGGCTCCTCAATGCTGCGCATCAGCGCCTCATCCGGCACGGCCGGCCCGTCAGCATCCCCTCCGCGCGGTGCGGGGGGGCGCAGCCACAGGTCCACTTGGTCCAGGTAGCGTTGAAACAGGGCCCGGGCATGATCGGAGAAGACGGCGACAAACTGGCGCTCGACATCGCGCCGGACGCGCTCGTCATAAGCTCGCCGGGCCTGTCCGATCCACTGCTGCAGGCGCTCCGAGCCCGTGCGCTCCGCCAGCGCGTGCTGCCCCATACCCGCCTCCAGGGCCCGCAGCACCGCCGGCGCGTCGATGCACGGCCCTCCTCGTCGGACGACAGCCGCCGCCAGCCGGTTCACCACAAAGCGCGGATCCAGCCCTTCCATCCCGGCACTGCTCTGGGCGGCGTGCTCCCGAATGGCCGCGGCCTCGTCCGGCGACAGGCCGGGGACGTCTTCACCATTTAGCACCTCCAGGCGCGTCACCGGGTCTGCCACGGTATCCGGCCGGTCCTTGAGGCGCGACAGCACGGAGACCGAGGCCGCGGCCTCGAGCGCGCCCGGGGCCCAGTGAACGGTCTCCATCAGCCGACTGTGGCCCAGAAGTTTCTTGTAAATGGCGACCTCGTCTCGCACTTTCAGCGGGTACGGCACCCGGATGACAATCATGCGAGACAGCAGCGCTTCGTTGCGGGGGTTGGCCGCAAACGCGCGATACTCATGCTCATTGGTGTGCCCGACCACCACTTGGTCCGCGGAGATGAGAGCGAAGCGGCCCGCCTTGAATTGGCCCTCTTGGGCCAGCCCCAGCAACTGGTACAAGAATCGCTCATCCAGCTTCAGCATTTCTTGAAATTCCATCAGGCCCCGGTTGGCTCGGTACAGCTCGCCGTCAAAGCGAAAGGCCCGGGGATCCGACTCAGACCCATACTGCGTAATGGTGGAGAAGTCCAATGAGCCCGTGAGCTCCGCGACGTCCTGTGACTTCGGGTCAGACGGCACAAATGTCCCGATGCCTACGCGCTCCGCCTCGGAAAACCAGATTCGGGCGACGGGCATGTCCAGGTAGCGCCCGCCGTACTCTTCGTCAAGCACAAGCCGGCAGCGCGGACACAGGTCTCCGGACGGAAAGGTCCCCATGCGCCGGGCCCAGTCTCGGCGCAGCGCTGGCGGCAGGAGATGCAGAGGATCTTCCTGCATCGGGCACCCGACAATCCCATACACTGCTCCCGCGTCGGTGGCCGTCCAGGCTTCGAGGCCGCGCTTTAGGAGCCACACCAGCGTGGACTTGCCCCCACCGACCGGACCCACGAGGAGCAGGATTCGGCGCCGCGGCTCCAGCCCCAGCGCCGCGCTGTGCAGGTACTCCTCGACCAAGACGTCCACCGCGGCCTCCAAGCCATAGAGCTCCCCATCGAAAAACGCCCACACGGCCGGACCGCCCTGTTCCCCCGGGCGGCGTCCGGCGGCATGAATCATGCGGTACAGGCGGGCGTGGGCATCGTCCGCCAATTCGGGGCGGTCCACCACCAACTCCAGATACTGGGCGAGGGTCCCGGACCACCCTGACAGCGCGCCTGAAGGGCGCGCCTCTTCCAAAGCCATACCCAACCTCCTTTGGTCTCGTTTGGTCTCCTTTGGTCTTTGGTGACTTCTGTGGTGCCTCTGCTGCTGCTTCTGCTTGCCGGTAGGCTCCCCAGAACGACCGCTTTTATCCATTGCAGCGGACGAATGGAATTCCCGCCATCCTTGCGCCCACTGGCCCCCGCGTGTGCGAGCGGGCGAGGCGTGCATACGGGGCGAGCGCCCAGCCAGCATAAGGTGTGCGGAGGACAGGTGGATCCCGGGTCCACGGATGGGAGGTCAGCGTGCGCTTAACCTGGTCGGACAGCGCTGGCAGGCTCCACGATCGGAGCGGTGCCGGTGCCGGCGACTGGCCGCGCGGCGCGCGCGCCGTCTGGGCAGACTTAGACTTGAGCCAGGAGGAACATCTGCTGGACCCTGTCCTCGCCCACGTGGCACGCGACCGTGTGGGTCTGGCCACCCGCATCGTGCGCCATGAAAAGCGCCGGCCCAGCTTGCTGCTGTATCCGGAGGCGGTCACCTTTGTGCTGGCCGACATGGCGTTGGAGGCCGGCCACGCGGTGAGTGTCGCCGCCGACCGCCAGCGGGCCCTGCACGTGGTGCTGAACCGCCAGGTGCTGGTGACCGCGCACGTGGCGGCTTCGGACCTGTTGGCCATGGCATGGGACGAGACGCGCCGCGGCGAAACACTGAGCGAGGGCGTCGACTTAGCGCTGTACCAGGTGCTGACGGCCTATCTGTCCGCGTGGGAGCGGCTGCGTGGCCACCTGATTGCCGACTACGAATCCATCCAGGCCGAGATGCTGCTGCATCCGTACGCGAACCTGGCCCCACGCATCTTGGCGGCGCGGCGGGCGCTGTTGGCATTCAACCGGCTGCTGCGCCCAGAAGCCGAGATATTTCAGCTAATGGGGTCCAGCGACTTTGACTTCGTTCAGCGGAGTCATCGGCCGTACTTTCAGGACGTCACGGATCGGATGGCCGACCTCGTGGACGAGGTGGAGGCCACCCGAGAAGGGCTGTCTGGGACAGTCGAGGCTTATACGTCCATGCAGTCGAATGAAATCAACAAGGTGGTCAAGCTGCTGACCATCATCTCCGTGCTGTCCCTGCCAGCCACCACCATCGCGTCGATTTATGGGATGAACTTCAAAATTCCTGAGCTGCACTGGTGGTTTGGCTACTGGTACAGCCTGGCGCTGATGACGTCGGTCACCCTGACACTGCTGTGGTGGGTGCGGCGCCACCAGGGATTCCGGTGACTCCCACGCGCGCGGGCCTGGCTTCATGTTCGATCTGAACCCCGCATCTCCCAGCGTGAGGCGGCATACCGCTGGGCGCGGCCCTTGGTGTACTTCATCCGTTAACAGGCAGGATCGGGCGTCAGGCCATGCACCCCCGCGAGCGGGTGATGTGGACCGCCATGCCGCATGGCTGATTGCCCGGTTTTTTGGCGGCGGCAGCTTGACGACGTCCGCCGGATCCTCCGCGTCTGCGGGGTCGGTCAGGTCCTCGAGATGGCCCAATCCCATCGCAGCCTCCCCGAGCCGTTGCGTTCCTATTGGAGCCACGTGCTCACGGACGGAGGCACGGGGGTGCATCCCGAGACAGTGGCACCGGCGACCGACCACGCGTTAAGAGCTTACGGGACCACCCTCTGACCCAAGGATTTCTTCTCTGTGGTGGGCAGCGGAGGCCCTCCACTTGGGCCATCGCCGGTCCGTCGATTTGGACTTCTTCAGCGGCGACGCCTTTGATCCCGGCACGCTGGCCGACACCCTGTGGCGGACGCTGCCCAGGTAAACGGTCGACGTGGTGTCTCCCGGCACGCTCCATGGGCGGCTGGGCGACGTGCCGATCTCCCACATCCACAAGCGCGGCATGCCCCTCACCACGGATCGGGAGTACGCGGGCGTCCCGGTGGCGTCCCTCGATTCCCTGTGCGCCCACAAATGCAACGGGCGCTCTGGCGGCGGCGAGCGCAAGGACGTCCTCGATAGATTTGGCTTGGCACTCGGCGGAATTACCCTCGTGCTGCAGCGCGCATTCCAATGCGCTCCGGGCTTAAATCAAGTCCACGTGACGCGCAGCCTCACGGTGTTCACGGCATCCGAGGCAACGCCCATGCCTGAAGTGCTGGCCCCCTGGTCCTGGGACACCGTCCGGGACGCTCTAAGACGGATGGCGGATCCCGAAACCCTTGGCCAACTGGAGATTCCGGGCCCGGGTCTCCCGTGACCGCCCTCTACATTGGTCCCCCGCGGATAAGTCGAGTCCAGCCACCTCCTCCACGGCCGCGACCCCAGCGCTTGCGCCTCCGCGCCGGGCGCGTTCGTTGCATTACTCACTTGGGGCCGCTCACCGCGATCGAATCCCTGCGGCGGGCGCGAGCATCCGATCATGCCTCGTGGCGAACCATTTTCCTCCGTTCGCCCGCCTGCCCGGCTGGTTCCCGCGGGTGTAGGTGGCTAGGCGCGGCGTGTGCCGGGGTCGGATTTGCCATCTGGCTCGTTGTTTTCCTGGTCACCAACGCCACGTCCACCTCGTTTGGAGGGCTCGCGGTGGCGGTCGGCTTTGGAGCGGCAGTCTTCACGCTTGTCGCTGTCGCCTGGAGCGTCGTGGGCGGGTTTCGTCGCTGGGATTAACGTCCTCCTTCTGCCAGCGAGGCGGTGTCCCAGGGTAGCCTATCCCCCATACCCACGGCGAAGGCGTCCGGAGCGCGCTCGCGCCCCGCACCGCTACCGAGGCACCGTCAGCACCGAACACCGCCCGCTGGCCGCCGCGGCCAGCCGCTGATCGGCCGTGACCAAAGGGCAGCCAAGGGTTTCCGCTAGGACCACGTACGCCGCATCGTAGGCGGAGGCGTTGTGCCGCAGTTCCCACATCTCCCCGAGGATCGGCAAGATGGGCCACCGTCTCATGCCCAGCCGCCGCCAAGCGTCCAAGCTCGCCTTGGCCTGGGCCTCGGAAAGCTGCTTCGCCAGCATGAGGCGGCGCAGGGCATTCGACACCTCCACATCAATAAGGTGCGGCACTTCGAGATGTTCCTCCGCCATCAGGGCCCGTGCGTGTCCCTCCCGCACCAGCCCCGCCAGGGCAGCGGACGCATCGAGGACGATCACGCGTCGGGCCGTCCCGCTCGAAGCGCCTCCACGAGGGTGGACACATCAATCTCCAGATTCGGCAGACCCGCCACGATTTCGGGGTTGTTAGCGCGCGAGGCCAGTGTTCCCAATTCGCGTATGGCAGCCGCTGAGACGGAGATGCCTGCACGAGCAGCCAGGCGCTCCAAGTTCTGGACCACCTCGTCCGGCACGTTGCGCAAGTACAGCGTCTTCATGTCTCCATGCTATCACATCGCAAGCGATCTGCCATCACGACCGTTTGCCCGTGTGCGCTCGGTCCAGGCGCTGGCCAATCGCCCCAGGGTGGACGAATCGTAGAGATGAGCGAACCCGGCCCGACGCTGCAAGTTGTGCCCCGGCGCCGTCACGCACTTGCTGCGCACTGCCTGCTGGGGCGCTGCCTGCAACGCCGCCTCAAGTCCCTCGGGGTCCGGATACCCCCGGAAGGGGGACGTACGATCGGCGTGACGGGAGGCTTCCTCGCGTGCGAGGCGACCATCCTGGGCGTGGTGAGCCGCCGCGTGGCGGACGGGTCGGGCTACTTGCCTATTTACCCTGACGTGCAAGGCTGTCAAGGCGACGGACCCAACAGGGTGCGGCTTACGATTGTGAGACAGTGACAAGATCCGGAGCATCCTCGCGGAGGCGGTGGCGGCAGCGATCGCACCCCTGGCCGAGCCACGGGCCGCCCCCCTGGCGGCGGGGCCGGTGGCGTGGGCCACCCGGGAAGCGGCCATCCAGGCCGAGTTGGCCCCCGTGGCCACCGCTTGCTCGCGTGTAAGTCGTACCCTCAAAATACCCAGGATCGGCAACGGGAATTCCCCAGTTTCAGCACGGGTCCGACGCACCACCGCCGGCGTCAGCCACCCGATCCCCCCGTGCCGGTGCTCCGTGTGGCAACAGTGGAAAAGTGCTGCAACCACCGGCGTGCCGCGGGTAGACTCGACGGATGATGCCCGGGCGCCAGCCCGGCTCCATGACCCGGCGGCTCCTTGGCGCCTCGAGCCGGCGAGTCCCCAGTAGCTCGCGTGGCTCGGCGCGCACCACATCCGGCTGCCCGACGGGATCGCCAAAGACGAGGCGGCCGACCTCATGGCGCGTCGGATGAGGGACTCCGGATAGGCCGTCGTGCCCAGGCAACACTCTTCATAGGTGTTCCGCAAGAAAGGCGTGCTCCATCGCGGTTTCGGGTGAGTCCTCGCCGAAAGAGGTCTTGGTGCTCATCAAACGCAGGCCTGTATCTTGGGTGCGTCCGCTTCCGTGGCCAAGACTTACAATGAGCAATATCTACAAGGTGGCGCGTGGCACTGCTACGGGTCGCCTTGTCGGCGAGCCGCTGCCGCTCGCCGACAACGCGACATACGGGGCCTACTCCTCCCACGGCTGGGACTATCACAAAGTTTACGACACAAGGAGCTGAAAGGAGAGTTACGTAGATGGCTGACAAGACTTGGCGACGGCGGACCAAGACCGCCATCGGGGTGGGGGCGGTGAGCGCGTTGCTCACGCTGTTAGCTGGCGGGGAGGCCCCGGCGATGCCCCCACTCCCTACTGCTGCGCAACTGGCTCACATGGATGTCGTGGCGGTACCCATTGCACCCAGTGAGGTAGCGGCCTTTCTCGATAAGCCGACCTCCACGCCGATCCCCGTGTCCGAGAGCCAAGCTATCGCTGCCGTGCGTACCCATGATTCTCTGGCAGCCAGTCCGTTTGCGGCGGAGCTCGTCATGTGGTCCATGCCCGGCACGACGCTCCACCAGCGACAGCCAGCGTGGATCTTGACGTGGCAGCAACCTTTCTATGGCCCAGAGGCCGGAACATGGCTCTATACGCTGAGCGTGGTCAGTGCGGTGACCGGGACGGTCCTGATGGTGACTGGCATCGACCGCGGCTAGATCGTGCTGAAAAAGGAGCGACGGGGAAATGGGCTCCGCGCGGGGCAGGCGATCGGGACCAGACGAGGCGGATACTCCGCGTCGTCCGAGCGGAGGCCCGGGATTACCCGACCACCTGGCGGATGTACCGGGGGACGTAGTCCCCTCCTGCGACAACGCCTCGCCCAGGCTCAGCACCGTACCGGTCTCCGCGATGGCCCCCTCCCAGGCACTCGTGACCGCGAATGTGATGCATCCTCATCCGACCAGCATCCGACCAGCATCCGACCAGCGGAGCTCCTTCGCGTCACGCGGTACGGCCGGTGGCCCATGACCCGCTCACGCGGGCCCAGCGTCGTCGGCGGGCCCTCTGCGCCAGGTCACCGCGCCCACCGCGAGAGCCAGTGCCCCGAGACCCACGACTCCCAGCGCGATCGGTCCGAGGGCCAGCGCGAGCGGGGGGCCAAATGTCACCACCCGACCCGCCACGTACATCCCGATGTTCGCATGATAGTACCGTGCCAGTGTGGCATTGACGACGGCGCCCGACAGGACGGCGGCCCCCAACAGCACTAGGGGAACGGCCACGCGCGCCACGCGCTTGACAGCGTGCGCCGCCAACCAGATGAACGGTCCCAGCAGGAAGAAGAAATACCGCCCCTGCAGAAACGAATTACCGGTAGCCAGCGTGTACTGAACCTGCAGGGCGGCCATCACGCCCGCCCCGGCCACCAGCCAGCTCACGGCCAGCCAGAAGGCGGGCTGGCGACGCGCTGCCGCCATCCCCGCCACCAGCCACGCGGCCAGCATCCACCCTATGACGGTGAACACCGCCTGATGGTGGGGCCAGGGTCGCCACCAAGGGAAGTTGACGCCGAACACCGTTTGGGTGATGAGCACGTTTTGAATGAACGCGGCGTTGACGAGTTGCTGGGTCAGGACCCACGCGAAGGTGCGCGGCTCTGTTCCGACGCCTTGATAGGTCAGCGGCGGCACTAGGCCGTGGTCGGCGTGCCACGAAAAGAGCAGCCACGGCCCTCCGACCAGGAGTCCAATCCCCGCCGCCACGGCGGTCCAGCGCATCGCGTCGCGAACAGCCCCCGGCTTCCATACGCGCCGTAGCACGAACGGCACCGAGACGGCCAGTCCCACATACGCTTCTTCTTTGGTCCAGTAACCAGGCCGGCCACCACGCCAAACCACACCGCCGCCGCCGCGCGCACACGCCCCGCCATCGCACCGGCCGCCAGATAAAACACGGCCAGGCTGGCGGCGTCCGCCATGAGGTCGTTGGTTACGGCGCCCCCCAGCATCCCGAGGGTCGGAAATAGGAGCCCCACGGCCGCCGTGAGCGCCGCGCGTGGACGGGCTCGTCGTAAGACGAGGCCCACGACCAGGTCCATCAGGACACCCGTCAGGCCCAGCAATGCCGCGGACACGAGCCGGGCGCCAAAAGCTTGGTCGAAGACGTTTCGGATGTGGAGCCCTGCCTCCACGCGCCCAATCACCGCATAGTACAGCGGGGGATAGATGCCAACGTAGTTCTGGCTGCCGGCCCGATCTCCCCTGGGAGCGAGGCTGGCCGCCCCCACCTCCCTAAAGGCTCGCAGCGCTTCGCCAGGCGTCACTGACAGCGAAGCCGCCGGCATCCGTCGTCATCATCGGAGTGCCGCCTCCGCTAGCCGCTTTGCCCATGAAAAGCCCAGTGGTGTTCGAGGAAAAGGGCGGCAGGGCCTGTGCCACAAAAGATTCGCCGGCTGAACCGCGAAAGGCGGCCGTGGGGCCGTAATCGGGATGGTGTACCGCTGCCACGACCCCGCGCGTGGGTGAGCACCACCCGGTGGCGCGCACCGTTGACGGCCCATCCGGCAAAATACCCCGCCATGGCGCCCACTGCAAGCGGGGGCCCGGCTGGATGAGGCCGGCGGCCATCGCCGGGTGCACCGACGGATAGCCGGCGGCGCCCAATTCGGGTCATCGGTCACGGTTGTCCAGCGCCTGCCGTGGTCAGTGTCATGCCACTGGACGACTCCCGCTTGGCTCATCCCATCGACGCCGCCCGACAGCAGCAACCACACGCTTTCCGCAGAATGTGCCACACAGTGGCTCATCCAGCCCGACCCGACCACGGGAGCCGAAAAGGCCCGTGCCACGACTGGACCGACCCCGGGGGCGGTGCGCCAGACCGTCGGGCCCACCACCCGATACCCGCCGGTCGACGACAGCCAGACCATCGCGCTCGTGGCACCCAGCGCGGTAGGTGTCAAACCCCGAGGGACAGGTTGGACAAGAAAGGGACGGTCCCTCTTTACGGGGGGTCCTCGGGGGATTGACGGCCACGCAGTCGGGCACGGCCCGGGGCTGGGGCGGACCGGCCGCACACCGTCGCGGGTGGCCGGCGTAGATCACCGCTAGAACGGCGGACCGGCGCTTCCCCCCGACGCACGACCGCCGGCGTCAGCCACCCGATCCGGCTGTTCCGGTGCTCCGTGTGGCACCAGTGGGACAAAATGCCGCAACCACCGGCGTGCCGCGGGTAGACTCGAGCAGCGGTCCGGGAAGTCGGGCCGATACTTGAGCGCTTTGTACTGGGCCTCGGCGTATGGCTTGTCGTTCGAGGCATGGGGGCGGGAATGGCTCTTCGTCACCTCGCTCCGTCAAGAGCGCCGCGACGGGCTCGGACGCCATGACCGCCCCATTGTCGACGTGCCAGGGCAGGGTCGCTCGGGTGAGGGCGTGCGCGCCTCGCCGTCGCGTATAGACCCCCGCGGACCCCTCGATACTATCGCCGTCGGGCCAGTCCCGTCCGAGGCGAGGAGGCAGACCGTGTTTGGAAGTCCCGGAGAGCTCTGGATGTCCCTGTGGCGCACGGCCGTCCTCTGGGCCGTGGCGCTGGCCGTGTTTCGCCTCGTCGGAAAGCGCACGTTGGGCAAGATGGGCGCCTTCGACTTTGCCGTAATCATCATGATGGGCGAAGCTACGGCCATCGGCATGGAAGACCCACACGTAGCCCTCGCTATTCCCATCGCCATCGTCGTGCTGCTCGGCCTGCTGCAGTGGGCCCTCACCTTTCTGAATGTCCGGTGGCCCCCGCTGGAGCGCCTCACCCAAGGCACCGAAACCGCCGTGGTGAAGGACGGCAAAGTGCAGACCGCGGCCATGCGCGCTGAGCGCATGTCGCAGGCCGATCTCCTCATGGAGCTTCGCCAGAAGGGCATTCAATCGGTCCAACAGGTTCGCGACGCGTATCTGGAGCCTACGGGGCAAGTGAGTGTCTTTCAAGCCTCTTCCAGCGCCTCGGGATCCCAGGACTCTTCGTAGCCAAGCCAGGAGACCCGTCTTCTGCCTGGTCCGGTCCTCGGCCCGCGCCCGCTCGCCCGCACCGCTCGGTGCCGCCCGCACTATCCCGCCCGACGTGTCCTCACTCCGGCATTCGGCTACCATGAGCTTCGGGCCACGAGGCATCTGGAGCCATTCCGGGGAGGTGCGCGATGAAGGTGTTGATTTCTGTCGATATGGAAGGCATCGCAGGTGTGACCGGTCGCGACGAGGTGGCGCGGGGCCACTCGGAGTACGAGCGGTTCCGCCGCCTGATGACGGACGAAGCCAATCAGGCTATCGCCGGCGCGGCTGCGGCCGGAGCCGATGAGATTTGGGTCAACGACTCGCATGGGGGCATGCGCAACCTGCTGTACGAAGAGTTGGACCCGCGCGCAGAGCTCATCTCCGGGTTCAACAAGCCCCTCTGCATGATGCAGGGCGTCGACGGCTCCGACGCCGTGGTGTGCATTGGCTACCATGCGTGGGCGGGCACGGCCCAGGCCGTGCTGGACCACACCATCTCGGGAGCCCAGGTGCACAACTGGTGGATGAACGGGGTCCTGGTGGGCGAAACCCAAATCAATGCGGCGCTGGCTGGCTCGTTCGGCGCGCCCCTTGTGCTGGTCAGCGGCGACGACAAGCTGGCACAGCAGGTGGAGGCGACCCTGCCCGCCACCCGCACGGTCGTCGTGAAGTACGCCCTCGACACCCTCGCCGCGCGGTCGCGGCCGCGCAGCGCCGTGCACCACGACCTTCGCGAAGGCGTGGAAGCCGCCATCCGCGGGCGAGCCGATGTGGCCCCCGTGCGCGTGGACGGCCCAGTCACCTTCCAAATCGAAATGGTGCGGTCCACGCACGCGGAGGTGGCGTGCTGGTTCCCCGCGGTGGAGCGCGTAGATGCCCGAACTATCGCGGTCACCGGCGGCGACGTGGTCACGGCGTGGCGGATGGCGATGGGTGCGCTGCTCCTAGGATCCACGGCCGACCGCTAGCGGCCGCCGTCGTCGGGCATCGGGCCGGTGACCACCACCACGCCGACACGCCCGGGCCCATGCACCCCTACCCACAGCTGACCTTCAATGTCAGCGGTCGAACTGGGTCCGGAGATGATTTTGGCCATGGGCGGCATCCCGCCCTCGGATCGCATCACCCTGAGGCCATCGGCCAGGGTGGGCACCACCTGAGCCGCCCGCAGCAGGATAAGGTGGCTCGGAGGCAGGAGGCTGGGCCAGAGACCCTGCCCCGGCTCGCTGGCAAGCGCCACCGACCCGGTGTCGGCCGCCGCCCAGGCAGCCCCGGTGACCCCAAGGGCGGCCGACGCGGCCACGCTCCGCAGGGCGCCCGGCTCCATGGGACCGCCGCCGGTGACCGGCGTGACGGCCCATCGGCCCGCCGGCAGCGCCGCCTTCCACGCGAGGGCCGCCCACGCCGGCCCGGGCCACCACAGGACCGAGGGCATGCGCTCGGGCGCCCGCTCGACCAGGCGGTCGGCGGCCGCGGCCACCGCTTGTGCCAAGCCGGCCCCGGGCTCGCTCTCCCAGTAGTGCCCGCCCAGCGCCTCCCAGCGCATGCGAAATGCCTCCAGAAGCGGGCTCGTGCCGCGTCCGCTCATGACGGCGCCTCGTCTGAGCGCGATAAGGCCGGCGAAGACGCGCGGCGGGCCCACCACTCGTGAAAGGTTTCGGCCGCGATGGGGGGCATGTCCCGCGTCTCGAACCACCCGCCCAGGAAGCCCGGTGCGCGCACCAGCCGACCCTGGCGCATCATGAAGCGCTGACCCCGACGCGCCCACGCGAGAAAGCGCTGGTACTGTCGTGGAGAGGACCAGAGACGCCCCCACGTCCGATACGTAAGCCGCGTGGTGCTCGGCTCCCCGCGCTCATCCACCTGCTGCCGGCGCAGCGTGATGAAGTGGTCTGGCAGCGCTATATCCATCGGGCAAGCGTCCACGCAGGCGTTGCACAGCGTGCAGAGCGACTTGGGCAGCTCCGGCAGGAAATTCAATCCCGCCAGCAGGGGGGTTTCTACCGCCCCAATCGGACCAGCGTACGTGGAGCCGTACGCGTGTCCCCCCACCTGTCGGTAGACCGGGCACACGTTGTAGCAGGCCCCGCACCGAATGCAGGTCAGGACGTCCGCGTAGGGGCCCCCGAGCAGTGGCCGGCGGCCGTTGTCCACCAGCAGCACGTGGAGTTCCTCGGGCCCCTCTTCCGCCCCCGGCGCGCGCGGCCCCGAGATGAGGGTGGTGTAGGCCGACAGGCGCTGCCCCACGCCCGACAGGGCCGGCTGCTGGATTACGGCCGCTAAGTCCTCCCATGTATCCAGCACCTTGTCGATGCCGGCGACGACGACGTGCACCGGGGGCAGGGACGCCACCATGTCGGCGTTGCCCTCGTTGGTGACCAGCACGACGGTCCCCGTCTCGGCCACCAGGAAGTTGGCTCCCGTGATGCCGATGTCCGCCGCCAGAAATTCTTCCCGCAGGCGGGCGCGCGCGAACGCGGCGAGTGGCCCCACCTCGTCGGAGGTGGGGCCGGGCACCCCCGCCCGGTCAGCCGTGTCTTGAAAGATGGCCGCAATTTCCTGGCGATTGCGGTGGGCCGCGGGCGCCAAGATGTGGCTCGGCCGCTCGTCCAGCAACTGGATGATGTATTCCCCCAGATCCGTCTCCCGGACGGTCAAGCCGGCCGCTGCCAAGCGCCGGTTCAGGTCCAGTTCCTCCGTCAGCATGCTTTTGGACTTGACGACGCGCTGGGCTCCCCGCCGGGCGGCTAGGCTCACAATGTAGTCGGCCACCTCCTTGGGACCCTCAGCAAAAATCACCCGAGCCCCGTTGGCTGAGAGTTGGTCGCGCAGCTGATCCAACAGAGGCTCCAAGTGCGCCACTGCACGACGCTTGGCATCCCGTCCGGCCACCCGCAGTGCCCGACCCGCCGGATAGCTGGCGTAGGCCTGCTGGCGGGCACCCGCCAGCCGGCGTGCGACCCTTCCGATGTTGGCCCGGAGCCGAGGGTTGGCCAGCGCCCGATCCCGGCGCACCGCCCATGGCGCCGGGTCGCGCGGCAGCGAGCCGGCCATCAGGGGTCCTCCCGGACAAACTGGCCCACCTGGGCGAGGCGGGCGGGACTCAAGTCCCCGCGGTCGCCCAAGTCCACCAGCTCGGCGAGATGCAGCACCGGCCACGCCGCCCCCCTGCGCGACAGCCGCCCCCCAAGGTGCAGCAGGCAACCCCAATCGCAACTGACGAGGGCCTCCGCCCCGGTGGCCTGCAGCGCTGCCAGCTTGGCATCCGCCAGCGCCGTCGAGATTTTCGGCTCGGTCATGGCGTAGGTGCCGCCAAACCCGCAGCACTGATCCTCATCCTCCGGAATGGCCACGGTCAGCCCCAAGGTCTCAATGACCCGGGCCGCTTCCCCGCCCGCCTCCAGCACCCGCCGCATGTGGCAACCGGTATGAAGCGCGATGCGGGTCGGGCTCGCCGCCTCGGGCGGCGGAGGCGCCGGGACGGCTCGCCCGAGCCACTGGGAGAATTCGAGGAGTCGGCCCGCCACGCGGGCGTAGCGCACCGGCCAGCTGGTGTCCCAGCCCGGCTGGTCCGCTGCCCAGTCCAACAGCTTCGGGTATTCCTCCCGGACCATCGCCACGCACGACCCGGACAACCCCACCGTCGTTCGCGCGGCCTCGGGCCCCGGCTGCGGCAGCGTATCCAGCGCCTCCAGCAAGTTCTTGGCCATGCCCCACGCCTCAGGCCAATGGCCCGCGTTGTACGCAAACTGACCGCAGCACGTCTGGCCGGCGGCAAACGCCACCCGGGCCCCGCGCCGCTCCATCACGGCCACGGCAGCCCGCCCAGTTGCAGGTTCAAACGCATCAACCAAACAGGAGACAAACAAATCAACCTGCTCCACGCTTCACCCCTTTCTGCCGCCAGCGATGCCAATCCAGACAGCCCAGCTGCGCGCTGAGCCGCTGCATCGCCGCCACGAGCGCGGGCGCTATGGCGGCCTCTCGCTCGGGCTGAAAGCGCTCGCTGGCCATCGTCACCGACACGGCCGCCACCACGGCTCCCGTGTGGTCCACCAGCGGCGCCGCCACACACCGCACGTCAGCCGAGTACTCGCCCGCATCCCGCGCATAGCCCCGCTCACGCACGCGCGCCAGTTCCGCCTGCAGCGCCGCACGCTCTGTGAGGGTGTCTCGGGTGAACCGGGGCAAGGATGGGGGCAAGAGCGCCTCCACAGCGGCGGGCGCCAAGCCCGCCAGCAGCGCTTTGCCGAGCCCGGTGGCGTACGCCGGCAGGCGACTACCCACGTGGGACACCATCTGCATCGGGTGGCTCGACGACGCTTTGGCCACGTAGACCACATCGGCGCCGTTTAAGACCCCCATCTGGACCGTTTCGTCGAAGGTGTCGCGCAGAGCCTCGAGGGCGGGCCACGCGAGGGGGACGAGTTGCAGCTGCTGCGCATAGCTCATGGCCAGCTCCCACAGCTTCGGCCCCGGAGCATAGCGCTTGCTGGCGGCATCCAGCTGGATCACCCCCCGCTCGGCCAGGGTGTGCACCAAGCCGTGGAGACTGCTGCGTGGAATGTGCGTCGCGTCCAACAGCTCCGTGAAGGTCAGACCTGGGGGCCGCAGCGCCACCGCCTGCAGGACTTCCACCACCCGAGCTGCCGACTTCACCGCACCCGCGCCCCTCGGCTCCGCCATATGCGCCTCCTTGGTTGGCCTTCTTCGCTCCTCGGCCCACGGTTTGGGGCCATGCCCTTGCGGCCATAGTATCAAACCGCTCGCGGAGGCCACCGCGCTCAGCCGACAGACAGCGGCCGCGGGCTGCCCCGCGGCCGCGTGCACCTAACCCTTAGGTCGCAAGGCTGCCGGACTGAATCGCCTCCAAGGACTGGCCGCCAGTCCGCGGTCCAAACAATCCTCCGACAACCAGGTTGTAGGTGAACATCAGCCCCATGATCACCGCCACCAGCTTGAACCCGGAGGCCCCTGCCAGCACGGGCAGGAAGAGGCTCCACCCGCCAATCATGATGCGCATGACCGCCCACAGCGAGCCCTGGGCGGTGTTGCGGACGCTGGTGGGAAACAGCTCGACCGACCACACGCGCTGGAGCGGCCACAGCCCAATGCCTTGGCCAAATCCAAACAGCAGCACGTTTAAGATGGCCACCGTGGGGTCCGTGATCGGAAACGCCACCAGCAGGTAGAACGCCGCCGCACAGAACGCCGCACTAATCGCATACAGAATGCGTCGGTCCACCCGATCGTTGAACGGCATGAAAATCACGAGGACGGCCACGATAGCGGAGGCGAACCACAGAATCTCCAGCAAGTCGCCCCCCGCGGCGGTCGTGGCGCCTTCGGTCTTGAAGATGTACGGGAGAAAGAACCCATAGGTCCCGGCCGGGATGCCCCACAGCACGTAGATGGGCGTGATGAACGCCAGTCGCCGCCAGCCGCCATTCCGGAACATCTCGCGCCACGGCGCGACCGCCGGCACGGCGGCAGGGGCAGCCGCCTCAGCGTGGAAGCCTAGCTGCTGAGCCGCACTCTCCACCTCAGCCGTCTTGCCCCGGGCCAGCGCCCAACGCGGTGACTCCGCCAGCCGCCGCCGCAGAAACCACGTGACCACGGCCACGAGCAGCAGGCTCCCAAACACCAGCCGCACGCCGGTGATGCCCAGGTGGCTGAACGCCAGCGACAGCAGCAGAATCACGATGGGGCCGATGTACCAGAAGATGTTGGTGAAGCCCATCATTTTGCCCCGCTCGCGGCGCGGCGAAAACTCGGCGATGAGGGACCAGGAGGTGGGTATGTCCGCGCCGACGGCGAGGCCCATGACCACTAAGCCCGCGATGAGCAGGGGGAGGCTGGCCGACAGCATCACAACCACCGCCCCCAGGGCATAAATCAGCAAGTCAATCGAATAAATAAATTTCCGACCGTAGAAGTCGCCCAGCCGCCCCCCAATGAGAGCCCCCACAGCTGTGGAAAAGCCGTTCGACCCCACCGCTGCAATGAGGCCCACGGTGGACGAGTCCAGGTGGTACAGCTGCGTCCACAACAAGACCGACGCGCCGCCGGCCACGATAGAGCCGGCATCCAAATAATCTCCCAGCGCGGACAGAATGGTCCAGCGCCAGTGCGCCCCGCTCAGGCGGGCCTCGTCCACTTGCGCCAACGCCCCCCCACCGGATCCCGGTGCGGTGCTCACAAGCAACACTCCCCTCCGAACAATTCTCATCCGTGAACTCCCGTTCAACATTATTCGCGCTGCAGGCCGCCAAGTCCTGCCGCCATCCACGCTTCACAAAAAATTTTGACGCGACGGCCCGGGTTACGGAGCCGGGATCAAGTCCAGGGACCGATTGAGCTCCACCCCAAACCCCGGCGTATCGGGCACGGTGATCACCCCGCCCACGGGCAGCGGCTCGCCCAGCAGCAGCGGGTCAAACATGGGGGTGAGGCCCGTCGCGGTCGGATGCATCATGAGGAACTCGGAAAACGGGGTGGCCGCGCGGGCGGCGGCGAAGTGGTAGCTGTAGACGCTCGACCCGTGGGGAATCACGGGCACCTGCCAGCTGTCCGCCAGCGCGGCAATCCGCATCAGCTCCGTCAACCCGCCACACCACGTCACGTCGGGCTGGACGACGTCGGCGGCCTCCATCTCCAGCAGCAGCCGAAAGCCCCACCGCGTGGCCTCGTGCTCCCCCGTGGCGATTCGCATGCCCGGCGGCCGGCGTCGGCGCAGCTCGCGATACGACCAATAATCATCGGCCGGAAAGCACTCTTCGACCCAGTACACCCCCAGCGGCGCCAACTCCGCCAGCAGCCGCTCCGCGTAGTTCAGATCCAGCGCCATCCAGCAGTCCACCATCAGAAGCGCATCGGGACCCACCTGCTCGCGCGCGTGCGCCACTCGGTCCACATTCCGGCGCAGCCCGGCCGCGCCCTCGTCGGGGCCGTGTACCAGCGGCAGCTTTCCGCCGATAAACCCGGCCGCCACCGCCCAATCGGGACGGGGCCCGGTGGCGTAGCACGGAAGCTTTTGGCGAACCGGCCCCCCCAGCAGGTGAAACACGGGCTCCTGCCGCTGGCGCCCCCAAAGGTCCCACAGGGCTAAGTCCACGGCCGAGATGGCGTTTAAGGCGACGCCCTTGCGGCCGTAGTACAGTGACGCCCGGTACATCTGGTCCCAAATCAGCTCGACCTGGCTTGGCTGCCGCCCCACTACAAAGCGGTCCAAGTGGTGGGCCACCAGCCACGCCGCGGGCACCCCGCCCGTGCTAACCCCGACACCCACCCGGCCCGCCTCATCTTCCACCTCCACCACCACCGAGCCCAGCGCATCAATCCCCCACGACGACCGCGTCGTGCGATATTCGGGGTATCGAGACATGGGGGTGGCAATCTGCCCCACGATCCAATGGTCCGCCGCCTGGTCGTGGTAGTCGGCGCCCCCTCCGCGCACGGTCAGCGCACGCACAGCCCGAATCCGCTCCCCGCTCATGGGCGTTCCTCCGCGTCCAGCACGATTTTGGCAAACGGGGCCGGGCCCCGAGCCTGTTCCTGAAAGGCAGCATCCCCCGCCGACAGTGAGCGGCGGTCCAGCCATTCGCCCGCTGTGGGCAGCGCACCCGCCTCCCATAAGGTGGCGGCGGCCGAAAAGTCTTGGTCCCGATAGCAGAATGACCCGACCACCTCGGCCTCGTCCCGCACCCACCGATTGCCGTCGAGCGCCGTGGCTGGCTCGTGAAGCCCCACTAACACCATGCGCCCGCCGCGCGTCAGCAGCTCTAGGCCCTCGCGGCGGGTGGCCGAGATCCCTACCGCGTCAATCACGCGGTCGACTCCGTCGGGCCACGCGCGCCGCACCAAGGCGGCCACGTCGTCAGCCACGGCGTTGAGCGCCCGGTCCGCGCCCCACACCGCCCCGTGGCGGAGGCGTACCGGATTGGCGTCCACCAGCCACACCGCCCCGGCGCCACGCCGCCGCGCCATCCACGCCGCCATGAGCCCAATGATGCCGGCGCCGTAAATGAGCACCGCGTCGCCCACCTCAATCGCCGCCTGGCCCGTGGCGCGGACGGCGCAGGCCAGCGGCTCCACCAGGGCCCCGGTCCAGAGATTGTCGAGCTCGCAGTGCACCGCGCGCAGCGCCCCGACGGGTACAGCCACGCGCTCCGCAAAGGCACCCGGGAAGTCAATCCCGAGAATCCGGCGGGTGCGGCACAGCTGCCGCTGGCCTCCTCGGCACCAGCGGCAAGTTCCACACGTGACCAGAGGGTTCACCACCACGCTGGCACCCTTCCAGACGGGGTCGACCCCGTCCCCCACCTCCACCACGACGCCCGAAAACTCGTGGCCCATAACTAGCGGGGGGTGGCGAAGTTCGTTGTGCCCCATGTAGGCGCCCAGTTCAGACCCGCACACGCCCACCCCAGCCACGCGCACGACCACGTGGCCCGCCGACGCCGCCGGAGCGTCGGCGCTCCGGTAGGTCATGCGCTCGGGCCCTTCCCAGACCAATGCCTGCATCCCGTCACTCCTCTCCTGGTCCATCCAGCTGGTACACCCGGACGTAGTCATGGGCATCGGGGGGCTCGTCCGCCATAACCGGCGCCATCCACGCCCACCACCGCTGCATCGCCGGATCTTCCGCCAAGCGCTCCAGAGTGGACGCCGGATCCACCGCCTCAAAGTACGCCACCAGTTCCGTTCCTGCCGCGAAAATGCTGTAGCGCGAGAAGCCCGCGCGCCGGAGGGCGGCTTCCACTTCCGGCCAGACGGCCTGATGGCGGGCGCGGTACACCTCTTCCATCCCCGGCCGTATGCGCATCCGAAAAACTGCTGGCTGCACCCGCCATCCCTCCTCAGACCTGGCTGCGGCACCTCGCCGCCCGAATTACTGCAGATTCACAAACAGGCCGCCGTCCACCAGAATGTCTGCTCCCGTGATGTAGGCCGCTTCATCGCTGGCCAGAAAAGCCACGGCCCCGGCCACGTCGCGCGGCTGCCCCAGCCGGCCCACCGGGATCCGCGCCTCATCCCGCGCCCTCAAGCCGGGCTCCTCATAGTGGGCCCGGTTGATGTCCGTCAGGATTGACCCAGGCATCACGCTGTTGCAGGTGATGCCGTACGGCCCCAGCACGATGGCCAGCGACTGCATCAGCGACCGGACCCCGGCCTTCGTCGGCGTGTAGTGCGTCTGCAGGGCACCGCCCACCAGGGCGGAGATGGAGGACAGGCTGATGATCCGGCCACCGGCCCCGCGGTCCCGCATCATCCGAGACGCTCGATGGCTGCACAGAAACGTTCCTTTAAGATTCACTGCGGCAACCCGGTCCCAAAGCGCCTCGGTCATGCCCCACCAATCCTGGAAGGGGCAGATGCCCGCGTTGTTCACCAAAATATCGACATAGCCGGCGTCGGCGGCGACGCGGTCAAACAGGCGTGCCACCTGGTCGGCCTGTGAGACGTCCGCCTCCACCGGCCAGGCCTCGCCCCCCGCCCGCCGAATCTCCTCGACGAGCGACGCGGCGTGGTCGGCCTCGCCCGGTTCGCCCGGAAAGTTGACGACGACGAGCGCTCCGTCTTGGGCGAGGCGCTCCGCCACCGCGCGCCCAATGCCGCGGCCGGACCCCGTCACCACGGCCACCTTGCCCTTCAGCCGCCCCTCTGTCACTCGGCCACCTCCATCCCTGGCGGCGGCGCCACCCAGCCATCGGGAAAGCGCACGCCATTGCGCGGGTCGTACAGCGACACAAAGCGATCGCCGCGGGCCCGGATGCGGTCATACGCTCGGCGGCACTCCGCCATGCTCTCCTGAATGCCCAGCGGGTGGTCTTGCTCCAGGTTGTCGTAGTAGAACGCCACGTCGGACAGGATCGCCACTCCCTGGGGCGTGTCCACCTCGACCGCCAGTGAGCTCCGGTGGTGGGTGCCGGCCCACCAGGTGCGCACCCCCGGCACCACTTCGTCTGCCGCATCGCGCAAGAGCCGAAACCGCCGGCGCGCCCAGCGGTCTTCCAACAGGTAGCGCAGCAGCCGATCCGGGACCGCCATGCGCCGGCGAGGATCAAAGCGCGCCGGCGCGACCAGATCTTCCCATCCTCGGCGGCTGACGCACACCTCGGCATTGGGGAACCGGTCGATGTTCCCAATGGCATACGCTTGGAGCGGGGTGACAATCACGGCGTCCACCTCCTGGGGCGCCACCCCAGCGCGGTCCAGCCACGCTGCCACCGCGTCCGCCCCGTCCACGGTCATGTGCGCGCGTGGCCCCAGCTCCTCACGCCACACGTCGTTCATGACGTCCAGATAGTCTTGGGGGGGGCCCGAGTTAACCAAAACCGTCCGGCCCTCGCCGCGGATGATGCCTACGTACACCCGAAGGGGCAGCCACTGGCCGAAGTGGCTCATCCAAAATACCTCCGGGCCGGGCACTTCTCCCAGGTCGGCGACCTGAACGATGCGAAGCGAGTACGGCACAGCCCACCTCCGATTCTCATATGAGAACTGTGGTTCAACCACAAGTTTAAGATTGGATTCGCCGCCGCGCCAGGGGATCCTGCTGAGTGCGAAAGAAATTCCTCAGCTGCCCACGACCGGTGACAGTGACAGCAGCACCGCGGCCGCCAGGCCAAGGGTCAAGAAGGGACCCAGCGGTATGCCGTCCTGAAGCGTGGCCCGGCGGGCCACCACAAGTCCGAGGCCATACAGCCCCCCCACTAGGAGCCCCAGCACCACAGCCGAGAAGCCGGCAGGCCATCCCAGCACGAGGCTCATAGCCACCCCCAACTTGACGTCCCCCATGCCAAACCCACCCCGGGAAACGAGGTGCGCCAGCAGAAAAAAAGCCCCGAGGGCCGCCGCCAGGACCAAGTCCGGGGCCCACGCGACCGACCCCGACATTAACCGCACGGCCGCCGCCGCCAGCATGACGGCCAGCCAACGATGGGGAATGACCCGGTCCACCATATCAGCCCCGGCCGCCAGCACCGCTGCCCACAGGGCGACCGCGCCCGCCGGGTGGCCCAGCGCGACGGCCACGGCCAGCACAGCACCGGCCACCCCCACCAGCGGCACCCGCCACCGCGGACGCACGGCACGCTCCAAGCCCCAGCGCTCGGGGCGCGCGGTGGCCCACCACGCCACCGCGCCGCCCACCAACCCCGCCGCCAGGGCCCAGCCCATCACGAGGACCACTCGCTCCCCGACAGCCCCACCGCCTGCGCCATCGCGGACAGCGGCGCCGCCTCGCCAAACCACCGGGCCCACGCCCCACCCGCCTGCCTCACCAGCAGCTCTCGCCCATCGATGGCGGCGGCGCCGTCGCGCAAGGCCTGCTGAAGCAGGGCCGTGGGTGCCGAACCGTAGGCCCAATCCACCACGCATTGGCCCGGATGAAACCGCGGCAGAATCTCCCACGCTGCCTGCCCCTCCTGTCCCAAGGGGGTAGCATTGACAATAAGGTCAGCCTCCGGCATCCACGGCACGGCGTCAGCCCACGCCATCCGCCGGCATGCCGGCACGCCCAGCGCCTCCACCCACGCGACCGGGGTGCGGGTGGCCACCACGATCGTCTCCGCCGTCGCCTGCACGGCCAGCACGGACGCTCGGGCCGCTCCCCCGCCACCTAGCACCAGAACCCGGCGGGGCGCCAGCGCTCGATGCGCCAGCGCCGCATGGAGGGCAGGGCCGTCGGTGTTGAAGGCTTCCCAGGACCCATCGGGCCTGCGGACGAGGGTGTTGGCGACGCCGGCCCGGATCACCCACGGATCGCGGCTGTGCATGAACGGCAGGGTCAGGACGGCGGCCTTCAGCGGGATGGTGACGTTGAGCCCGCGACCGCCCAGCGCGCCGAAGGCGGCGAGGACGTCGGCCAATCGGTCCGGCGTGGTGTCCACGGCCACGTAGTGGCAGTGGGTCCATCCCACCGCCTGGTAGGCGGCGCGGTGGATGGCCGGAGACTGACTGGCCACCACGGGGTGGCCCAGCACCGCATACAGGGCGGGCTTAGGGTGTTTGGCCATGGCTAGGCGGCACGCCGCGGGCGGGCGGGTGGTCCACGCGCCGGCGGCGCACGGCCTGCGGCAGGACCAGCCGCTCCACGCGGCGCACCAGCCGCGTGGTCCAATACTCGTGCTCGGTCATGGGCAGCACCAGGATCGTGTAGCACTTCAGGCGGTTGCCGCCCAACACATCGGTGAACACCTGGTCCCCGATCACCGCAGTGTTGCCGGGCTCGGTGCCGAGGAGCTCCATGGCCCGCCGAAATGCCCGGCGGCGGGGCTTCGCCGCGTTGGCGACCGAGGGCACGTCCAGCCACTGGCCAAAGCGCCGAACGCGGGCCGGAAAATTGTTGGACACGAGGCACAGGCGGAATCCCTGCTGCTTCACGCGCTGAACCCAGCGCGACAGCTCTTTGGACGCGCGGTCGTTGTTCCACGCCACCAGGGTGTTGTCCAAGTCCACCACCAGCCCCACGATGCCCCGGCCCTTCAGCCGGTCCAGGTTGATGGTGTAAATCGACGACACGTAAAGGCGGGGCCGAAGCCGCTCAACCAAGCGTCGCCTCCCCCCTGGTTCGGTTCCTGGCTTTGGAGTAGGTGTCATTATAGCACGCGCACTCTGAGCCGTGCGCCGGCTAGCCCCGGGTCCTCAATGTCCTCTCCGACCAGGCCGTCGAGGTTCATGCGGCGACGGACCGGGTGGATGACGGGCAGCCCATCGTTCCGCGTCCTGTGGGGCACCCGCTGACCCACGACTGGCCTGGCACCGACCCACACGCACCAGATCGGGCCTGACCGCCCGCCACACGTACGCCCCCTCCGGAGTGCACGCGGGCTCGGACGCCGCCCCGGCGGCCAAAATGTCACGGATCGGCCGGGCATCGGCGGCCTCGTCCACTTGACCCCTTCGCCGCCTCACGGTTTAATGCATCGTATTGCAAGGCATAGGAGGACGAGGCATGAAGGAGTCTCCCTGGGTGCCCTTGGTCGTCTTGAGCGCGCTGCAGGGCGGCGAGCTGCATGGCTACGGCATCGCGCAGCGCGTGCGGGATCAGTCGGAGGAGCTCGTCCGCCTCAGCGAAGGGATGCTGTACCCGCTGCTGCATGAGCTGGAGCGGGACGGACTGGTTCAATCGCGCTGGGAGCGCCCAGACGCGGGCCGTGACCGCAAGTACTATCGGCTGACCGAGTCGGGCCGCCGGGAGCTTACCGACGGCCGCCAGCGCTGGTCCCGTGAGGTCCGCGTGCTGAGCCGGCTGTTGGGGGTGGCTCGGTGAGTGGGATGTGGCATGACTACTTGGACGAGGTCCTGCAAGCCGTCGCCGCGACCGAGAATCGCCAAGCTTGCCGCGCAGAGCTCACGGCGCACTTGGACGCCCTCTATGCGGCGGCACGGGCGGACGGGCTCGACCCGGAGGCCGCGCGCCAAGCCGCCATGGCTTCGTTTGGGCCCGCCCCCGACCTGGCCCGGGCGTGGCGGCACAGTGTTCATGCGCCGCCCTTCTGGCCGGTGCCCGTCTGGGTGGTGGGCGTCCTATTGGTGTTTGTGCCCCTGACGTCCACGCCGCGCTGGACCGGACCGGCAGGCGGTCCGTCGGGCTGGCTGGCCATCTGGTCCCTGGTGTGGGCCGTGGGCCATTGGCGAAGCTTCTCCTCGTGTCGGTACGCCGGCTACCTCGAGGCCGGCCTGATGCCCACGCACCGGGCGGTGGCCGCGGCATTCCGCCGTGCCTGGGCGTTTTTGGTGTACGGAGGCGCGGTGGGATGGCTCACCCTGCGGCTGTATCCCGCGTACCACACTGGCAGCGGCCCGCTGTGGCCCTTGTTTGCCGTGGGCTTGGTCGGGCTATTCGCCTGCGTGCGGATGGCCGGGCGGAGCGCCTATCCCTTTGGGGCCGGCGTGGCGGCGGTCGCGGCGTGGCTCATCATGGTGCTGGGATGGACACGTCACCCCGGATGGCTGCCACCCCTGTCTGTGCCGCCGGCAACACCGCTGGGCCTGGCGACACTGCTGGCGGCGTTGCTGTTCACCCTGCAGGGCGTGATCGTGGGCGTGGTGGGGCATGCCCAGCCGCTGTCGCCTCCGAGCGCGGGAGACCCACAGCACCCCGCGCCGCTCGCGTAGGGTGGACACGACAGCTGCGTTGGAGACGCTCGTGCGGCGTGTGCACCCTGACGGGGTGCTGTTGGAGGCGTCACCCCTGCGGGGCGGCATCTCCGCGCCTGTGACCAAGCTCTCGGTGCGCACCCGCCGCGGCAGCGTCCACCTGGTTCTGCGGCAACCCGACCAGGCCGCCTTCGAGTTTCGGCTGCTGTCGCTGCTGCACGAGCGAGGCTTGCCCGTTCCGCGGCCTCTGTGGCTGGAGCCGCCCGGGCCCCTGCTGGCGCGCGGGGGCCTCCTGCTGTCGTGGCTGCCCGGTCGCCCGGACCTCTGCAGCGGCACCCTCCAGCCACGTCTCGCACCAGCGGCCCGCCTGCTGGCCCGCATTCACGCCGTGGACGGGCGCGACCCCGCGTTCGCATTTCTTCCCGACCGCCCTGCCGACACGCCAAGCCCGCCGCGCGGCCACAAGCTGACTCTTCAGCATGGGGATTATTGGCCGGGCAACTGGGTATGGCACGAGGGCCGCCTCCAGGGAATACTGGACTGGGAAGATGCCCACCGGGGCGACCCGTTAGAAGACGTGGCCAACGCCCGCCTCGAGGTGTGGATTCGGTTTGGCGCGCATGGCGCGGCCACTTTCACCCGCGAGTACTGCGCGGCCGCCCCCCACCTCGACACCCGCAGGCTGGCTGCCTACGACGCCTGGGCGGCCAACCGCGCGCGGGCTCGCGTGGCCGCGTGGACCGATGATGCGCGAGAGCGGGCCCGCCTCACGGCGGCCATTCGGGACTTCGCCGCGTCCATCGCGGGATGCCCGCGCATCACACCGCCACGACGCGGGCAGTGAGTGCGGCCGCGCGCACCCACATTGCCCACATTCAGTCGCCGCCCGGTGCCGATGGGCCGTACGACGCCAGGCGGCGCACACCGCGCTGGAGAAGCGGCGACGGCACGTGGACATTCAGCGTCCGGACCAGCTGGTTGCGGTCGGCCAACAGCGCGCTCGCCTCGTCGTGGCGCCCGGCGGCCACCAGCTCCGCCAGCCGCGCGTCTGCGTGATCGACGGCCTGACCCCACAGCGCCCAATCGGGCACAAAGCCTTGTTCCTTCAAGATTTTATTCATGAGAAATCCGCCGCCGTCCTCGCGCAGGTACTCGGGCGGGAGCGGCGCGCCCTTGCCGGCCACGTCGTCCAGCATGCCCGTGCGGACAGCCTGATCCAGAGCAGACTCCACCCGGCCATCCACCACCGATGCGGGAGCGTCTTCTCGCACCGGGGCGGGTGGCGGCTGACGCTTGAAAATCCCCATGGCGCCCTCCATCCCTGCTTCTTCGGGCCACGCCGCGGAAATCCCAAAGACGCGGCACCGCCTAGCGCATTGTAGCAGGCGCGGCCCGGCAAGCCCCGTTTGCCAGGACGCCGTCTGGGTGGAGCCGGCGTTGACTTTTGGCCCCTATGGGCTACACTGAGCTTGAAACCCGACTAAAACGCTAGGGTATCGATGCGAGGAGGCAGTCATGGCTGGTCCGGAGTTGGCAATCGACAATTTGCACGTGGCGGTGGATGGCACGCCGGTGCTGAAGGGGCTCACGCTCTCGATTCGGGGGGGCGAGGTGCACGCCGTCATGGGCCCGAACGGCACCGGCAAAAGCACGCTGGCGCAGACCATTATGGGCCACCCGCGCTATCAGGTGACGGGCGGGTCCATCACACTGGATGGCCAGGACCTGCTGGCGATGAAGACCGACGCGCGGGCACGCGCCGGCTTGTTTCTGGCGATGCAGTATCCGAACGAGGTTTCGGGCGTCACAACCGCCAACTTTCTCCGCACGGCGCTGAACGCGCGGCGAGACGCCAAGGATCCCGTGCGCCTCAAGGAGTTTCGCGACGAGCTGGACCACGCGATGGACATTCTGTCCATCGATCATGGCTTTGCGAACCGCTATCTCAACGAGGGATTCTCCGGTGGGGAGAAGAAGCGCAACGAAATTCTCCAGATGCTCCTGCTGAAGCCCCGCATCGCGGTGCTGGACGAGATCGACTCCGGCTTGGACATTGACGCGGTGCGCATCGTGGCCCAGGGCGTGGACGCATCGCGCAGCCCCGAGCTGGGCCTGCTGATCATCACCCACTACCAGCGGATCCTGAACTATATCAAGCCGGACTACGTGCACATTGTCTACGATGGCCGGGTTGTGAAGTCCGGGGGCCCTGAGCTGGCGGAAACTCTGGAAAGCCGCGGCTACGAGTGGATCCGCGAAGAGCTGGTGCCCGCCGTCGAGGGGAGCCCGGCATGAGCACGCCGGAGCTGTTGACCCTGCCCGATGAGCCCACCGTGCTGGCGGACCGCCGGCGCGCGGCCCGAGACCTGTACGACGCGCTGCCGGTGCCGACGCGCCAGCGCACGCCCTTAAAGGCCCGGCGCCTCGAGGCCATCCCCTACCGCGAGCCCGCCGCGGCGGATCTGGACGAAGTGCCCGCGGCGCTCCGGTCGGCACCCGACTCGGCCGGGCACGTGGTGCTATCCAACGGCCACGTGGTGGTGTGCCAGCTGAGTGAGGCCGCGCGCCAGTCTGGCGTCAGGCTCCTGAGCTTGGCCCAAGCGGCGCATCAGGACGCCGCGCTGGTTTCCGAGCACCTGGGATCGCTGGTCGCCGTGGACACAGATCGCTACACCGCCGCCAACGCCGCCTTTTGGCGCGATGGCGTGCTGCTAGTGGTGCCGCAGGGCATTGCCGTCGCTGAACCCATTACGATCGTGCACTGGGTCGGCGCGGCCGCCGCCGGGGTGTTTCCCCGAACGCTCATCGTGGCACGGGACGATGCCTCGGTGGCGGTGGTGGAAACGTACTTGGGCGACCCCACGGACAGCCACCGGGTCTTGGTGTCCGCCACCACCGAAGTGATCGCCGGGCCAGGGAGCCATGTGTCCGTCTCCGCGCTCCAGCAGTTGCCGCCCGGCGCCGAGGCATTCCTGCGGCGCCGTGGACGGGCGCAGCACGATGCGCGGCTGGACTGGGCTACCGCCGAATTTGGCGCGGCCCTGTCGGTGGCCGGGCACCACACCGACCTGGCGGAGTCCGGCGCCCGCACCACGAGCTACACAGTGACCTTTGGATCCGCGGCCCAGCACTTTGACTACGATGCCGAGGTGGTGCACATCGGGCCCCACACGACGAGCGACATGCGGGCCCGAGGCGTCATGAGCGGTCGGTCGCGCAGCATCTTCACCGGGCTGTCGGAGATTCGCAAGGGCGCCCGGCGGACGGACGCCCGCCAAAAGGAAGAAACCTTAATGCTGTCGCCCGATGCGCGCGCCGACGCCATCCCCTCGCTGCTCATTGACGACAACGACGTGTTTGCCGCTCACGCGGCCAGTGCCGGACCCATCGACGAGCTGGCCGTGTATTACCTGGCCAGCCGGGGCATTCCCCGCGCCGACGCCATTGACCTGTTGGTGCGGGGGTTTCTGGGCCCGGTGGTGGAGCGCATCGCGCTCCCCGCGGTCCAGAACCGCATCTGGCAGGCCATCGACGCGAAGCTCCAGGAAGAAAGGGGGCGCGGCACCTTATGAGCGCTTCCCCGCTCGCCGCCGGCACCACCCCGTCTTGGACCACGCTGGCGCAGGAATTTCCCGCCCTCCAGCAGACGGTGAACGGCCATCCGCTGGTGTACCTGGATTCCGCGGCCACGAGCTTAAAGCCGACGGCGGTCATTGATGCCGTGTGCGAGTACTATCGGGACTACCCGTCCAATGTCCACCGCAGCGTGCACACGCTGGCAGGGCGCGCCACCGAGGCTTACGAAGCAGCGCGCACGCAGGTGGCCGGGTTCATCGGTGCCCAGCCGGACACCCTGGTGTTCACGCACGGGACGACCGAAAGCTTGAATCTCGTGGCGTATGGATGGGCCCGGCGCCACTTGCAGCCCGGCGACGAAATCTTGCTGACACCAGCCGAGCACCACTCGAATTTGGTGCCCTGGCAGCAGGCCGCACGCGCTACCGGGGCCCACCTGGTCTACGTGGACCTGACGCCCGAGGGGCGCCTGGACTTGGCCGCGCTCCGGGCCGCGTTCACCGCCCGCACCCGCCTGGTGGCGCTGGCGCACGTCTCCAATGTGCTGGGCACCGAAAACCCCATTCGCGACGTGGTGCAGCTGGCACACCGGCAAGACGCGGTGGTGGTGGTGGACGGAGCCCAGTCCGTCCCCCACCTCCCTGTGTCCGTGTCTGACCTGGGCGTGGACTTTTTTGCCTTCTCCGGCCACAAGATGTGTGGGCCCACGGGCATCGGGGGCTTGTACGGGCGCCCGGAGCGTCTCGCGGAAACCGACCCACTGCTTTATGGCGGCGAGATGATTGCCGAGGTGGATCGCGAGCGGGCCACCTGGGCCGACGTGCCGTATCGCTTTGAGGGCGGCACGCCCAATGTGGCCGGCGCCATTGGGCTTGGAGCGGCGGTCGCCTTTCTCGACCGCGTGGGGATGGACCGCATCGCCGCCCACAGCCGCGCGCTGGCCCAAGAGGCGGCCGAGCGCCTGACTCAGCTGCCCGGGGTGACCGTGTACGGACCGCCCACCGACCGTCAGGCTCTCGTAACCTTCAACTGTGAGGGGGTGCATCCCCACGACGTCGCCCAGGTGTTAGACAGCCAGGGCATCGCGGTGCGGGCGGGCCACCACTGCGCCCAGCCCCTCATGCAGACCCTGGCGATCCAGTCCTCGGCACGCGCCAGCTTTTACTTGTACAATACAAGAGAGGACGTCGACCGGCTGGTGGACGGCCTCCGTGAAGTGGGGCGATATTTTGGGCGCTAACTTGGACGAGTTGTACCGCGAGGTGATTTTGGACCACTACCAAAATCCCCGCCGGATGGGGACGCTCCCTGAGCCCACCCACTCGATGGGCCTGCACAACCCCACGTGCGGCGACAAAATTGCCGTGGACCTCCGGGTGGAAGATGGCCGCATCACGGACTACCGGTTTTCGGGCCACGGGTGCTCCATTTCCATGGCATCCGCCTCGATGCTGGGCGACGCGGTGGTCGGAAAGCCGGTGCCTGAAGCCACCGCGGTCGCCCGCGGCTTCGTCCATTTTTTGACGAACCCCACGGGCCAGGGGGCGCCGCCCGGGGACTTGGAGGCCCTGGGGGGCGTGCGGAAGTTTCCTGCGCGCGTCAAGTGTGCCACGCTGGCGCACAACGCGCTGATGGAGGCGCTCGCGGCTCGGGGCGGGCGTGCCGAGCCACACTAGGTACGCTGAGCAAGCGTAGGCGTGGTGGCTCACATGCAGGGGCGCCCACGGCGCCACGAGAGTTCAAGGCATCGAGTTGAAAGGAGGCGCACGATGGCAACGCGACAGCAGCTGGTGTCCGAGGAATACGAGTATGGGTTCAACGACGGGGACGTCGGCGTCCTGAAGTTTCAGAAGGGCCTCACCCGCCAAGTGGTCGAGGAGATTTCCCGGATCAAGCAGGAGCCGGCCTGGATGCTGGACTTCCGCCTGCATGCGCTCGACATCTTCTTGAAGAAGCCGATGCCGAAGTGGGGTGCCGACCTGTCGGCGCTGGACTTTGAGAAGATCGTGTACTACGTCAAGCCGTCCGACCGCCAGGGCAAAACCTGGGACGAGGTGCCTCAGCAAATCAAGGACACGTTTGAGCGCCTGGGGATCCCCGAGGCGGAGCGCAAGTTCCTGGCCGGAGTGTCGGCGCAGTACGACTCCGAGGTGGTGTACCACAACATCCACAAGGACCTCGAGGAGCAGGGCATCATCTTCACCGACACCGACACCGCCCTGCGTGAGTACCCGGACTTGGTCCGCGAGTACTTTGGCACCGTGATCCCGTCCGAGGACAACAAGTTCGCAGCGCTCAACACGGCGGTGTGGAGTGGCGGGTCGTTTGTATACCTGCCCAAGGGGGTGCACTGCAACATCCCGCTGCAGGCGTACTTCCGCATCAACTCGGAAAACATGGGCCAGTTTGAGCGCACGCTCATCATTGCCGATGAAGGCTCCTTCGGGCACTACGTGGAAGGCTGTACCGCCCCCACGTACAACTCCGAGTCGCTGCACTCGGCCGTGGTGGAGATTCTGGTCAAAGAAGGCGCCCGCATGCGCTACACGACCGTGCAAAACTGGGCGTCCAACGTGTTCAACTTGGTGACCAAGCGGGCCATCGCCGAGAAGAACGCCACCATGGAGTGGGTTGACGGCAACATCGGGTCCAAAGTCACCATGAAGTACCCATCCGTGTACCTGGTGGGCGAGGGCGCCCGCGGCATGGTGCTGTCCATCGCGGTCGCCGGCAAGGGCCAGCACCAAGACACCGGGTCCAAGATGTACCACTACGCCCCGCACACGACGTCGACCATTTTGTCCAAGTCGATTTCCAAGCACGGCGGCAAAACCACCTACCGCGGGCTGGTGCACATGGCCAAGGGCGTCGAGGGAGCGAAGTCCAACGTCAAGTGCGACACACTGATTTTGGATGAGGAGTCAAACTCCGACACGATTCCCTACACCGAGGTGTCTGACAGTCGCGTGGAGATGGAGCATGAGGCGACGGTGACCAAGGTGAGTGAAGAGCAGCTGTTTTACCTGATGAGCCGCGGCCTGTCGGAAGAGGACGCGACCCGCATGGTGGTGATGGGCTTCATCGAGCCGTTCACGCGGGAGCTGCCGATGGAGTTTGCGGTCGAGATGAACCGGCTCATCAAGTTCGAGATGGAGGGAGCCATCGGCTGAGTATGGCATGGCAACGCGCAGCCGCCGTCGACGAGCTGACGGAAGGCTTTCCCCTTGGTGTTTCGGTGGCCGGCTACGATGTGTGCCTCTTGGCGTGGCAGGGCCAGATTTTCGCGCTGGACGACATCTGCAGCCACGCCGAGGCCACCCTCTCCGACGGTGAGCAGCGGGGCACCATTCTCGAGTGCCCCCGCCACGGCGGGCAGTTTGACATCCGCACGGGCAAGGCCGTGCACTACCCCGCCTTTGCACCGGTCGCGACTTATCCGACCAAGATTCTGGATGGCGCTATCTACATCGACGTGGTGTAGATGGCGCCTCTTTGATGCCGGGATTCCCCACACGGTATTCCGCACAGGAGGGCCACTATGCCAAATGCCCCCACCCCCGCCGAGTTGCCCCTGTCGGACTTTCGCCCCCGTTCGATGCTGCGGGTGCCCACGCACCCGGTCGCGCATCCGCGGCATCCAGTCATCGACCTGCACAACCACTCTCAGTGGGGCGGGCAGTGGCAAGTCACGGACGTCCCGGCGCTGGTGGACGAGATGGACGCGGCGGGCGTCGCCGCCATGGTGGACCTGGATGGCGGGAGTGGCGCGCGGCTGGCGGCCCACCTCGAGCGATTCCGCGGGCCATACCCGAGCCGGTTTGCGGTGTTTGCCACCGTGGACTGGGACCATGCGCTCCGCGATGAGGCCTTCGGCGAGCGCTTGACCCGCGAACTGCGCCAGGCGCTAGACGACGGCGCCGAGGGGCTCAAGGTGTGGAAGGACGTCGGGCTCACCCGCCGGACGCCGGACGGCCAGCGGCTAGCCCTCTCCGATCCCCGGCTGGATGGCCTGTGGGCCACGTGCGGCGAGCGCGGCGTCCCCATCATGATTCACGTCGCAGACCCGATGGCGTTCTTCGAGCCGCTGGATGCCACCAACGAGCGGTACGAGGAGCTGGTCCGCCACCCGGACTGGCACTTCTATGGCCCCGGCGTGCCCCGCCATGCTGACCTGATTGGGGACTGGGAAGCGGTCATGGCCCGCCATCCCCAGACGCGCTTTATCGGGGCGCACGTCGCCTCGTGCGCGGAGGATCTCGCCCTGGCATCCGCCCTGCTGGCTCGCCACCCCAATCTGACCGTGGACATTGCTGCCCGCACGGCGGAGTTGGGCCGCCAGCCGTACACGGCGCACGACTTTCTGGAGGCGCACCGGGGCCGGGTGGCTTTCGGCTTGGATGACTGGCCGGCCACCCGTGAGGACTACCGCACGGTGTACCGCATGCTGGAAACCCGCGACGAGTACTTTGACTACAGCCCTGGCCAAGCGCGCCACCCAGGCTTGCAGGGCCGCTGGAAGATTTATGGCCTCGACCTCTCCTCAGAGGCACTGGCCGCCCTGTACCACGAGACCGCACTCACCTTGTTGCCTCGCCTGGGGCCGCTCCACTAGGGTTACATCGGGAGCCCGTCAACCGGGTGACGGCCGCCCCCCGGCCGCATTCACGCCCGGGTTCGCTCGTCCCCCATGACAAAGGACCCCGTCGAAGGGCGAGGTGCGGCGGCGTTGCCGCGCGCTCGCGTCGAATGTTTAACCTTTTATAGCCTTACAGGAGCCAACACCCTTTATTGGTGGTAAGATAGCGGTGTTCCACCTAGCCCCAGCGCCCCTTGGCGTTATTCCCTCGGTGGGGTTTCCCTGCGCGCAGTGCTGTCTCAGAAAGGTGTGGTGTGGTGACCTCCGCAGGATCCCGCAAGGCCCGCTACGGGTTGACATTGGCCTCATCGCTCCTCTGGCTCTCCCTGCTTCCCCCGGCGCTGGCGGTGGCCCAGAGCGGGCCGACGGTCACGCCGGGCTCTGTGTCGCTGTCCGGCCCTACGCGCTCCTCGGTCGAAGGGAGCGTGACGTTCCAAGCTAGTGCCCAGGACCCGAACGGCACCGCCTTGTATCAGTTCTGGGTGCAGGAGCCCAACGGGCAGTGGGTGGACGCCCAAAACTACTCGCAGAGCTCCAGCTTCACGCTCTCGACGCCGTCGGCCGGCAACTACCTCGTGGCGGTCGACGTCTTGGACAAGAGCCAGGTGGCGGCCGGAGACTGGGCCGCGGCCCAGACGACCCTGCCTGACGGGGTGTTTGTCCAAAGTGCCGTCACGGTGTCCGCGTCCACGACCGACGCGCCCGCCGGCACCTCGATTGTGCTGACGGCCACCGCTCAGCACATCTTTGACCCCGTGTACCAGTTTTGGTGGGAGCAAAACGGCCAGTGGCACCAGAGCGGGGCCTACCAGTCGAGCAGCACCTTTTCGTTTACGCCGCCCGGGAGTGGCGCCGTGACCTACGTGGCCTACGCCAAAAGTCCGCTGGCGGCCAACAATCCGCACGGTGCGCTGATGAGCCTCGTTGGCACCACAACCGAGTACGGTATGGCGTCCGCCGTGGCCGTGTCCCTGGCCAGCCCCACGGTGGTGGCGGATGGCGTAGCCACCGACACCGTCACCGTCACGGTGCAGGACTCGAACCACAACACGGTGGCCAACTTCAACGGCTCGGTCGTGGTGACGGGATCCAGCTCCCTGGTGAACTTCGGGGGGCAAGAGGGCCCCGCGACGGTCTCGATCACGAGCGGGGTGGGCACGATTCAGCTGGACGTGCCGCCGGGGGGCGGCGGCGCCACCTACACCGTCTCGGCGGACCATCTGCAGTCAGCGGCCACGTCCGCGGGCGGTGCGGCGGGCCAAAGCCAAGCCGCCAACGTCAGCTACGCCAGCGCGGTGGTGTCGGCCTTGGTGCCGCAAGCCGCCTCGCTCACCGTGACCCCCATGCTGCCCAGCCTGGCCAACAACTTCGCCAACAGCGACACGGTCTGGGTGGGGCTCAATGACCAGGCCGCCAATGCCGACTCCACGTCGGTGGGCCGCTACGTCACCCTCACTCTGGCAGGACCCGGGAGCTTCAGCCCCAGCGGCACACAAACCACCGAATCCGTGTACATTCCCCGCGGCACCTCGCAGGCGTCGGCCCAAGTGTATGACGTGCAGGCCGGGTCCGGCAGCATCACGGTGAGCGCCGCCTCGTCGGGACTGGCGGGCGCCAGCGCTACCATTGCGCTGGACGAAGTGCGGGCAGCCAACCATCTGGCCATTTCCACCAGCCAGGTGTTCGTCAACGGCAGTGCGTACACGGAGTATCAGATCGAAGTGGTGGATCAAAACGGAAACCTGGTGACCACGGGAGCCGGGGCTGCCGCCACATTCATGCTTCAGGACAACACCCAGCATGCCCAGCTGTACTACTACCCCGACCCCGTCGAAACCACGCACGGGCTGAGCTTGGGGACTCGGTACACCAGCTCCAACATCTCCTCGGACAGCATCCTCACCACCTCGGGATTGGCCACAGTGTACGTGTCGACGGACTACACCCACACGGCCACCAACCCCACCATCACGGTGACGGACACGACGACCGGATACACCGCGACCGCGCCCTACGATTTCGCGGCGCCGGTCAACGGCTACGCCGTGCTGGCGCCGGCGTGGATGAAGACGATGTTCCACGAGACCCGGAACGGTGACCAACCTAGCGGGTTCAGCGTTCTGGCGGGGCACAGCACTACCGTGTCGGCACAGCTGACCAATCAGTTTGGCACGCCGGTGGCCCAGGCGGGGCAGCCCATCTGGTTTGACCTCCTGCAGCCCACGACCGGCACCGCCATCCTGCCGAACGGGGCCTCTCACTCGGGTGACCTGTATGAGGCGTTCACCAATGGCCAGGGTGTGGCCACGATTGAGGTGAGCACGCCGTCGGGTGCGGCGGCCAACCGCCACGACCACTTCGCGTTCCGGGTGTACGGTCAAGCGGACTTGGGCCATTCGTTCTATACGATGTCAAGCGCGCGGCAGGTGCGGCGTGCCTGGAAGACCGACAAGTACACGGTGGTGCCCGCGAGCTCGTACGCCACGAGCCTTCACGTCAACTTCAGCGAAGACCACTCTTCCATCAGCCACAGCAACTGGCCCGGCACCGGGAATCTCAGCGCGGGATCGAAGGTGTATGGGCTCGACTTGCAGGCGTTCAACGCCCTGGGCGCCCCGGTGGTGTTCAATCACTACTGGAACAATGGCGGGGATGGCCTCGTCGTGACATCAAGCAACAGCGGCGTGGCATCCTTTCATCCGAACGGCTTCGATGTCCGATCGTTTGGGGTATCCAACCAGTGGTTCACGTCTGATGAGTGGTACACGGGTGACAACGCCACGACCCTTTACATGAAGCCTCTGGTCTTGGGCCACGCCGGGACGGCCACCATCACCATCCAGGATGTGTCCAACCCGACCGTACCGCCCGTGTCCTTCACCGTGACGGTCGTTCCGGGACCGGCCACATCGGGTCCTGCGGTGGAGCTCAACGGCTCGCCCATCTCGGATGCAAACCCGCTGACCCTCAACACCAATCAGGCTCAGGAGCTGCAGGTGGTGAACGTGGATGCGGGTGGCGATCCCATTCCCAACAGCACGGGCCATGCGCTGGCGGTCACGCTGCCTACGCCACCCAGCGGGTTCGTGTGGCGGACGACGGCGGCCGGGCCTACGTCGTCGGGCAGCGTGACGGTGGACATTCCCGTCAGCGCCTCGAGCGCGCCGGTGTGGCTGGTCGGCACGACATCCGGCGCCACGACCGACGAACCCATCTCAGGCAGCGACACGTAACCGATCGCTCGTCGTGCCCGCACGTCGGAACCGCCCCGGGCGTCAAGGCTCGGGGCGGTTCTTTGTCGCGCCAGCCGCCCGACACCGGGTCTCTCGCGCCGCGTCTTCGCTGGCGAAGTCTTGCAGCGGGTCGCCTTCGGAGCTCCAGAGAGGCGGGATGCCCACCATGATGACGCCATCCTGCCCCCTTCTCCACCGTAGCCAAGTCGTCGTCCCGCTCTGCCGATCCCATGGCCCGCCGACACCGCAGCCATGTTAGGGAGCGCGGGCGGGCGACCGGCCCAGAGAAAAGCATCGCGAGCGCTTGCCCGCGCTGCTCGCGACCTTGGCCATACGATCGGGACT
>JAKADP010000008.1 GCA_021820465.1 Bacillota bacterium | reverse complement strand
CCCCTCCCGTGGACACCCCTGTGGGGCGGCTCCCTCCACCCAGGCGGGAGCAGGAACGGCACGCGTCGCAAGGACGACCGACGTGAGTGTACGCGATTTGCGGCCGAAGAACAAGCAGCGCGCGCGGGCCGGCCATCGGGCGGGCTCCCCGAGGCACGCGGCGTGTGGCGCGACCCTCTGTGCCACGCGGGTCACAGGTAGGTGGGCCTGCTGCTATTACCGTAGGAATTACTGTTGATGGTTAGCCGCGCGATGAGCTCCCACCGTTCTTGGGCGGAGACTGTACCCCAGATCCATGGCCACAGCATCTCGGCCGGCTACAATGGGGGCAGCCTGCCGGGTGTCAGCCCGCGTTTGTCGGTCGCATGCGAAAGCGGCCGTAGGCGTGCCATCGCGGACCCGCCACCCGACTTGTGCCTGCGAGGAGGATCGCAATGAATTCCAAGGAGTTCCTGGAATCCCTGGCTCGGGACGTCGCGGGGCGCACCGATGATGCCCGGTCGCAGTGCCGCCAGCTCGTCGAGTGGATGCATACAGAGTTCGAGTGGTCCGCGACTGACTACCAGCACCGTAGCCTGAGCGAGATCTTGGCCCGACGGGCCGGTAATTGCGCGGAGCAAACGCGCCTCCTCCAAGGCTTGCTGACGGCAGTGCACATGGACACCCGGACGGTGGCGGAAATCAATATTCAAGCGCCCCAACCCGAGCGCGGTGCGTCGGCGGCGCGCATGGTGGCCGAACGCGGGCCGTCAGCGTCGGTGTTTGGCTACCGGCACAATGATCATCGTTGGCTGGAAGTGCGTGGCGGGTCGTCGGAATCCTGGTTTCCGGCGGATGCCACCCTCGGCGTCTGTGGCGAGGCGGAGTGGCTGGCCGCCCGAATGGGCTTTGGGGTCCGACCGGCGGCGGCCAAGGACATGATCGTGCCCGTGATGGCGTTCGTGATGGACGCATCGGGCCATGTGGATGAGGACCGCACGGAGCACTACATCCTTGCGTTGTTTGCCGACTACGTGGGGAAGGCCGTGCGGGCGGATGCCCTCCTCGACGATTGGCGGGCCGTGGTCCGCAAACTTGCAGGCGGGGGGAAGCGTGCCTTCGCGGGGGAGGCGAGCTTCTTCCCGTACGACGACCAGCTGGAACAAGCCCTGGCGGTGTATCGGGCCATCGAAGCCCGATACCACGAAGCCGGGTAGGCGGCGGCCACAGGTCTTGGACCGTGGGCCCCGTCGTGTCAGGGCGGGAGAGAACGGTGGCGCGTCCGTGCCGCTCTTGCGCGCAGGCGCTTTGCCTGCGCGTGAGAGGTTTCATCTTCGGGAGCCCCTCCGCTCTTGTAATGGCCGTGGGTCTTGGCTGCGGTGGTGCCCGCGCGTTGTTGTTCCCGGATGAGCGATAGCAAGAGCGTGGATAGGGAGGAGTCGTCGCACCGGAAGGTCAGGTGCTCCCGCACAAACTGGACGGCGACCCGTAATCGCTCCCGTGCCTTCGCCCTTCGAATCTGTCTCAGCGGACTTGACCCCAACCGCAGTTGTCTGAAGCCGCGGCCCTGGCCGGATGCCCGCGGAGCGTGCCACCGACCGTCCCACCGATGGTAGACTGGATGGGTGGGCGCTGTGACCCACCCTGTGGTCAGCCCTCCAGCCCCGTCTCTGCCCCTATCTGAGGAGGATCGCCAACATTGGATAGCTAGGTCTTCGCTCGGTCACCGCCACACCTCCCCCTTCGTGATGAAGCGGCGGAGTGTTGTTGGCATGGCGTGAAGGGGGACCTGTGATGATCCTGCCTCGGTTGCTTTGGATGCGCTTTTTTCAGAGTGCCAACCTGCTGGGCGTCATCCTGACTCTCTACTATCGCGATCACGGCCTGAACTACGTGGAGATTTTCAGCTTCGAGATTATCCTGTCCCTCACGATGGCCCTCGGCACCGTGCCGCTGGGCGTCTGGGCCGACCGCCACGGGCGCGTGGCGGCGCTGAAGGCTGCGAGCCTGCTGTTGGTTGGGGCCGCGCTGGCCTTTTGGGCGGCGCATGCGTACTGGCAGTTTGCGGTGAGCGACGCGCTGTATGGCCTCGGGCTGGCCTGGCAGAGCGGGGCCGACACCGCGCTGTTGGCAAGGGGCGGGACAGCGTGGTTCGCCCGCTACGAGGCCGCGGCCGCGGGTGCCGGCCTATCCAGCAGCCTCGCGGCCGGGTGGCTCTTGGAGACGCACGGCATGCCAATTCTCGTGGTCCTGAATGTCGTGACGGCCATCATGGCGGCCGCGGCGATTCTCACGCTGCCCGCCGACCTCCCCCAAGCACCCGTCCGCGCGCCGGTGCGGCATGCGACCCGCGCGCTGGGCGCGCTGCGAGCGGCTCCCTGGGTCCTCTGGTGGACACTGGCGGGCACCATCGGCTTTCGGCTGGTGGGCATCAACCTCATGTTCCTCGACTTGCCGCTGTGGGTGCGCCACGGGTGGCAGGGCATCTGGCTCGGTGTGGGCGTCGCCATCCTGTATGCCGCCGGGTGGGCCAGCCTCCTGTCCCCCGCCGCCGAGCGCCGGTTGGGGCCACGGGCTGTCCTCTCGCTAACGCAGGTGGCCATGGGCCTCCTGGTGGCCGCACTGCCGCTGTTGGGCTCACCGTGGGCCCTCACCCTGGCGATGGCGGCGGCGCTTGCTTTCCAGTCGTGGCAGCGGCCCCTTGCGGACGCGGCCATCACCGCCGCCATCCCCGAGCCGCTGCGGGTCTCCGCGCTCTCCATGCTCGACGTGCCCGCGCTGGCCGTGACCATCGTGGGCGAGGTGGGTGTGGGCCTCATGGCGGACGCCCATCTGGCGTGGGCGCTCTTCGGGTCGGGGGCCGTGCTGCTCGCAAGCACACCCCTCTGGTGGATTCGCGGAGAGGCCGTGCGGGCCCGGCGCCATCCGCCGGTGGCAGACTCCTCATAGCCACTGGGGCTATTTCCCGGGAAATTCCTGCGGCAGGATTTTCTGCACCGCCCGCTCAAACTTCTCGCGGGGAATCATGATGCGGTGGCCGCATCCGGCACATTTGAGGCCAAAGTCGATGCCCGTGCGGGTGATGGTCCACTCGCGGCTGCCGCACGGGTGCGCCTTTCTCAGCTCGACGCGCTCGTCGAGCTGCCATTGGTGGCGCGGGCCGGGTGGCAGCGGCATCAGGGTGCCGGGGCCAGCGCCAGGCCCCGCTCGTGGCACGCCGCCAGCACCGCCTCGCGCACGGACATGCCGAGCGCCCACTGCTGCCCGTTGGGCACGGTCGCGGACAGGGTCCAGGTCACGGCGCCCGGGGCGACCGCCGTGATGCCCGTGACCGTGACGGCCACCGTGTCCGTCGAAAGCTCGTGCGCCGCGTCAGAGAGAGCGGCCCGCACCGCGGCCGGGTCGCAGGACACGTCCATGGGAATGGGAACGGACAGCGATACGCTGCCGCGGCTGTAGTTGGTGACTTCCGAAACCAGGCGGTTGGGGAGTGTCACCAATTCGCCCGACGGACCCAGAATGCGGGTGATGCGGATCCCCACCTCCTCCACGGTGCCCGACAGCCCGAGCGCCGGGAACAGCACGCTCTCTCCCACCTGATACGTGTCTTCGTACATGAGCGAGAGGCCCGTCACCACGTCCTGCACAAAGTTTTGGGCCCCAAACGCCACCGCCAGTCCCACGATGCCGGCGCCGGCCAGGATCGACGTGGTGTGGACCCCCAGAAAGTCCAGCACGATGATGAGCGCGATAAACCCCACGACGTAGCGCGTGGCGCTGATGATGAGCCGATACAAGGTGGCGCGCCGAGCCGCGGCACCCCGGGCATGAGCCCGGTCGATCGCCTCCAGCCGGCGGAAGATGGTCGCGACCACTCCCACGAGGGCCAGCGCGATGATGACCACCAGGACGATGCGCAGCACGACCGCCAGCGGGCCCGCGTTGGCCACGGTCATGCCAGCCAGCGCTCCGCCTGCCAGGGAGCCAGGCGGCCCACCCAGTGGACCAGGTCGACCGAGATGGGACTCTGGCGCACCACCATCGCCACCGGGCCGTGCTGAATCAAGGGCAACGTCAGCAGGAGGCCCAGGATTACCCCGACGATCAGCATGTTTTCCACCACACCGCCCACCACGCCCCCCACCGTGTTGGCGCTCCGCACCAGCGGGATCTGCCGCACCACGCCAGTAACCGCCTGCCCCAGTGCGCGCACCGCACCGGCAATCAGCATCAGGATGAGCAGAAACACCACGACGCCCAGCACCATGTGGCTCCAGTTCACGACGTCCGTGACCGAGTGGGCGTTCGCGGCCACGCCTTGGCGCGGCACCACCAGCGCGGCCCACTGCCTGAGGGGCAGGATGCCGGCCAGCCACCGCGTGATGGAGGCCTGCACGTGGGACGCCACCACCAGCCCAATGATATAGCCAATGACGCTCGCCGCCACCAGCACCAGGCCGCGGCGCCAGCCCGCCACCGCCCCGAGCAGCAGATAGAGAAACACCAGCAGGGACAACCAGTTCAACGTCACTGCTCTCGCCTCCATGCGGGCCACGCGGGCCACGCCAACAGCAAATACGTCCCCACGACCGCCAGGAGAGAGGGGTCAACGGGACCGCCGCCCACTCCGCTGGTGAGATGCTGGGCCGCCACCACCCCGGCCGCCATCAGGACGGCGATGCCGAGGTCCTGAAGCGCAGCCAAGGGGTCCACGTAGCCCCGGCGAAGAGCAAGCCCCACATGTCCCAGCGCCATCGCCACAACAAACACCAGTCCGACGTACAGCAGCGGATCGACGCGAGGCACCGACAGCGCCCCTGCGACAGGCAACACCACCAGCAAGACAGTGCCCAGCGCCGAGACGCCGCGCCGAGCGGCGCGCATGCCGCCGCTGAGCGTCATCGGTGCATCACCCGTGAGAGCACGTACAGCAGCGCGATGGCAATGCCCCCCCAGTATAGGTATTCGAGGCGAAAGCGCCGCCCGCGACTGGCTCCGGCGCGCTGCGAGCCCGGCGGCGGCGGGCGGCGGCCCCGCACCGCCAGCCGGTCGCCCTGCTTCAAGTGGTGGATCGAGTCCCGCACCCGACCCTGCCGGCGCAGCACCGCCGCCATCCCCTTGTGCGCCGGGATGCAGTTATCGTCATAATACAGGGCCCGGTTGTACTCGGCCATGGCCTCGTCATAGCGGCCCCGCTCAAAGTACACGTTGCCGAGGTTGGCCAGGGCCGGCGCATGCTCGGGATCGCAGGCAATGGCCCGCTGGAACCAGCGCTGGGCTTCATCAAACTGGCGGTGCTGGGCCGCGACGACGCCCATCTTGTTGTAGCCCTCCGGGCGCTCGGGGAACTTGTCCAACAACTGCTGGAACAGCTGGAGCGCTTCTTGCTCGTGGGCCGAATACCAAGCCGATTCGCCGCGGGTCAAGAGCGGCTTGCCGTCGGTCTCCCAGTCCATCGTCCCTTCACCCCCTCCAGCGCTATCCCTCCCGCCCAGGCCGCACATGCACGAGCGGCCACACGTACCCCAAGGCGACTATGCCCATCACCGGATAGCCCCACTGCACCCAGGCGGCAAATCCCAGCCACGAGAGGGGCCACAGCAACAGGGCCCATCGCATCCGCCGCGGGCCGTGGCGCGCCGCCAAGGCAAAAGCCTGCGCCACACCGGTGGTGAAGAGCGCCGCGTATATCGCGACCGCATCCGCCACCCACCAGGGTCCCGCCACGCGCTGGGCCAGCGCGAGAAGCGGAAGGTCGAGCGCGCGAGCGGCGGGGGCCGCCAGCAGGGCGGAGTGAATGGCCAGCCCCAGCGCCGTGAGGAGGCCGGCTCCCAGCGCGGCCGCGCGGGTGGCTCCCCGGCCCCCAGGCAGCGCCGCGCCCAGTGCCAGCAGCACCACCAAGCCCGTGAACAGATTGTACGACACGTATACCGTGGCCGACATCCACCACCCCGGCGTGGACACCCCCGCCAGGGTGTGAGGCGCGCCGGCCGCCACCGCCAGCGTCGCTACGAGGAGCGCCGGCACCAACAGGGCATTGGCCGACAGGACGGCGGCAGAGCCGCGGTCGGCCACCACCACCACGCCCCCCAACGTCACGAGTGAGCCCAAGGGCGCAGGAAGCCCGAGCAGGTGCTGCAGCACGCTGCCGCCGGCAGACGCCATCACCACCAGCCCCGCGGCCACCAGGACCGAGGCGGCCCGGTCCAGCCACATGCGCCCGGCGCGTCCATAGTGGCCCGCCAAGAGATCGGGCACCGTCGCCCGCCCCCCGGCACCCGCCAAGAGCGCCCACCGGCCGAACAGGAAGAACAGCGCCCCCGACAACAGCATGCCCCAGGTTCCCATCGCTCCATGGCGCGAAAAGAACTGATAAATCTCCTGGCCGCTGGCAAAGCCCGCGCCCACGACGGCCCCGACGTACGCCAGGCCCACCGCCACCCATCGAGAGGACTCTGCCGTGCGAATAAGCGACCCTCCGCGCCGCTATGCTTATCGCCTGCATCCGCGCTTTAGTCCGCGTGCCGCCTGCCACTCGACTTCGGCGGGGCATCCTGCCCGTCCCCATGGTGATGGCTCTGGCGGATGGCCAGCTCCATCGCCTGGCGCTCTTCCTGACTGAGCACGTGCGTGCTGCCGCCGTCGGCAATCTGCTTGGCGTACACCCGCACTTCATCACGGCCCCAGAGTCCCGTCATGACCAATCCATTGGCCCGTTGATTCAGCAAGGCCAGCGAGAAGGACAAGTCCGCCCCGGTATCCAGGAAGGGATTGAAGCGCACCATGCCCACGCGCGTAATCGCGTACGACAGCTCGTCCTCAGCGGCCTTCAGCCGCACTTCCATCTCCGCCACCCGCTCCGTGGCGGCCCGGGCCTGCTCCATCGCCTGCGCCAGCGCCGTCTCTAATCCTTCGCCGCCCGATGATCCCTGCATCAGACGGGTCAGCCGCCGGCGCAGCCGCGCCGTGGCCTGCGACGCTCCAAAGGCCGCCACCAAGGCCACCAGGGCAATCACTCCAACTCCATACAGCAAATACGTTCCCGACACGCCCACGTGTTGCCCTCCGTCCGCGCAAGTGAATCAAAACCCTGACCCCCGCCGCCTGCCTGGCAGCCGGGACGCCTCCCGCCCCCGCCCCGGCCGAAGCCCGAGGCTCCTTGCCGGGTATCCCCCCGGGGCAAGAGCCCAGGCGGGTCCCCTGTTCTCTCGGCCCCTCGCCCCCTCTACTATAACGACGTCGGCGTGTCCGTGCCGGTTGCCGAAACTTGGCGCGGCGCGTCGAAAATCTATCAAGTTCTCATGAATCTGGCTGGCCCGGAGGCTAGAGGAACGCCACGTGAAGCGCCAGCCCGAGCCACCCCAACGCCACGGCCAGCACCATGGCCGGCATGAGGTTGGGCACCTTCAGCATGGTTTTGCCGGTAAACAGGTTCAGCCCAATCCCGGCGACCAGCAGGCCGCCCACCGCGATGAAGTCCGACATCACCCGCGACGGCAGCACCGCCAGCAGCTGGTGCGCCATCAGGCTGATGCCCCCCTCGTAAATCAGCGTAACCACGGCCGACCCCATAACGCCCCAGCCCAGCGTGGCGGCCAGCACCATGGCGGTGATGCCGTCCATCACCGCCTTGGCCCCTAAGATGGTTGGAGCATGGCCCGTTCCGGCCTGAATGCTGCCCAAGATGGCCATCGCGCCAATATCGAAAATCAAGGTGGCCGTCACGAACCCGCGCGAAAACCCTCCCCGGCCCATCTTGTTTTCGGCCCAGCGGCCCAGCAGCTCCAGGCCAATGTCAATATGCCACTGCTCGCCGATCCACGCCCCAATCACCACCGCCAGCAGGAGGCTCACCGGACGCGAGACGGGAAACACCATTTCCACCCCGATGAGTGCTGCCACGAGGCCCGTGGCACGAATGGCCAAATCGCGAAAGGACTCGCCCAGGCGGTCTCCCGCCACCAGCCCCAACACCGAGCCCACCAGGATGGCGGCGGCGTTCAGCGCCGCGCCGTCCAGCGTCACCCTGTTCCTCGAGGAACAAGGGAGGCCCGCAGAAAGTGTTCCTCGAGGAACACGCCGCCCCCGGGCACCCCACCCGTAGTCCATGCTGTCCGTCCAACGGCCACGCTATCAGCCACTCCCCCGAAAACCGACTCCGCCAACCAACTCTGACCCCGTGCATACGCCAGCCCGTCCCTAGCTCCGTCGGAGTGTTCCTTGAGGAACATGCCGGAGGAACATGCCGGAGGAACATGCCGCCCCGCCGGCTCGCGGCGTCCCGGTACGCACTGTGCCCCTATAATGTTCCTCGAGGAACATCACACAGAGAATGGCCCCGGCGCCCCCTCATCCCCGCGGCCTCCCTGCAGCTCCATCAGCAGTGCCTCCAGCTCCGTCAAGCTGCCGTAGCGAATCACGATGCGGCCACGCTCGGCGGTGCCGCGAATGGACACGCGTGCCCCCAACGCCCGGGCCAGCCGCCTCTCCGCGGCCTCCAGGTGCACGTCCGGAAGCTTGCTGCGGGAAGCCGCTCCCGAATCCGGCGCCTCGACCGCCGCCGTCAGCTGGCGCACCGTCCACGCCTGATCCACGGCGCGCCCCGCCAGCGCCAAGCGGCGGGTCGGGTCTGCCGCCAGGAGCACTTTCGCGTGCGCCATCGTTAGTTGCTCCTGCTCCACCATTGCGCGGATGGCGGGCTCTAGCTGCAGCAGCCGCAGGTAGTTGGCGACGTGCGAGCGCGATTTGCCCACGCGCTCCGCGGCTTCATCCTGCGTCCAGCCAAATTCGGCGATAAGGCGCTGAAACGCCTCGGCCTCTTCCATGGGATTGAGGTCGCTGCGCTGAAGATTTTCCACCAGCGCCACTTCCATCGTGGTTCGGTCATCCCAATCCCGCACCAGCACGGGAATTTCGGCCAAGCCCGCCTGCCGCGCGGCCAACAGCCGCCGCTCGCCCGCAATCAATTCATATCCGCCGTCTTGGGGTCGGACCAGCACCGGATGGAGCACGCCGTGCCGCCGAATGGACTCCGCCAATTCCGCCAGCGCGTCGTCATCGAATCGCCGTCGCGGCTGGAACCGACTGGGGCGAATCTCCGCCACCGGCAGGGCCTTGGGCGGCTCGGCGGGGGCGGTGTCCGGTATGAGGGCCGCCAGGCCCCGGCCCAGGCCTCTCGCCTTAGGCATGGGCGATCACCTCCTTTGCCAGCTGTGCATAAATCATGGCCGCCTTCGAGCGCGGGTCATATTGAGAAATCGGCTGCCCGTGGCTGGGCGCCTCGGACAAGCGCACGGCCCGCGGCACCACCGCTTGGTACACCTTCGCACCGAAGTGGTCGCGCACCTCCTTCGCCACCTGGCCCGAGAGATTGGTGCGCGCATCGTACATCGTCAAGACAACTCCCTCGACCTCCAGCGCCGGGTTCAGATGGCGGCGCACCCGCTCGATGGTTGCCAGCAGCTGCGACAGCCCCTCCAGGGCGAAAAACTCGCACTGAATCGGAATCAGCACGGCGTCCGCCGCGGTCAGCGCGTTCACCGTCAGCAGCCCCAGTGACGGCGGACAGTCCACAAATACGTAGTCGTATCGGTCCCGGATGGGGCCGAGGGCGGTTTTGAGCCGAGTTTCCCGGTTATCCCGCGTCGTAAGCTCCACCTCGGCTCCGGCCAAGTCCAGCGTCGCCGGGATCACATGCAGGCTCGGGACGGGGCTGGCCGCCACCGCGTCCGCCACGGCGGCGTTGTCCAGCAGCACGTCATAAATCGACGTGTCTTGGGCTTCCTTGCCCACGCCTAACCCGGTGGTGGTGTTGCCTTGGGGGTCAATATCCACCGCCAGCACGCGGTGGCCCGCCTCCGCCAGGTACGCCGCCACGTTGATCACCGTCGTGGTTTTGCCCACGCCGCCCTTCTGGTTGGCCACCGCCAGCACACGCCCCACACCCAAACCCCCGTTTACGTGTTGCCGCTACGCCTTCGGTATCCGCACGCGAATCTCCCAGTGGCTCTCGTCCTCGCTGTGCTCCACTTCCGATGCGATCCCGTGGCGCGCCAGCGGCTCCAGGGCCTGCTTTACGGTGTTCACCACAATTCGGATGTCGCGAATGCGGCCCTGGATGCCCCGCCGGGGCGCCCCCTCCAACCGGTCGGCCACAAGCCGCTCGGTTTCCTTCACCGTGAGGCGCCGCCCCGCCATCTCGAGCGCCGCGTCCATCCGGGCTTGTCCCCCGGGCAGGGAGAGCAGCGCCCGCGCATGGCGCTCGGACAAGCCCTCCCGCTCGAGCAGAGCCCGCACTGGGGGCTCCAGGCGCAGCAGGCGCAGTTTATTGGCCACCGCGGACTGGCTTTTGCCCACCCGCCGCGCTACGTCGTCCTGGGACCAGTTGAAGTCGCGCACCAGCCTCCGGTATCCCTCGGCCTCTTCCCAAAACGAGAGGTCGGCCCGCTGCAGGTTTTCCACGAGGGACAGCACCGCACTCGCTGAGGCGTCCGCCTCCACCACCATTACCGGCACTTCGACCAAGCCCGCCAGCTTCGCCGCCCGCCACCGGCGCTCCCCGGCCACTAGTTCATAGCCCGCCCCCAGGCGGCGCACCACCAGAGGCTCCAAGACCCCCACCTCGCGGATCGAGGCCGCCAAATCCTCAAGCCCTGCGGCGTCAAACTCCCTGCGGGGCTGATAGGCGCTGGGCACGATCGAGCCCACCAGGACACGGCGAAACTCACTGGGTGTGTTCACGCGCGCCCCCCCTGCCCTTGACTCAGCTGCTTGCCGTCCCCCTTGATTCCACAGGCGTCCAAGCTCCTGTTTCGTGCATCGGCGGCCATTCCCTGTGAGTGCGGGGCTGTGCTGGGTCTCCTCTGGCTCTATTCTAACGCCCCGGCGCCGCCGACCCCGCGAGGGGCGCCCCCAGCCGGCCACCGGACCGTGGAAACTCGAGCCCGCTGGGCGCCGTCTTCTTGATCACCACGAGGGCTCGCCGCCCCTGCTGCTCCGGGAGCTCCAGCGTCTCAACGCGGTCCACCACGCCGCCGAGGCGGTGCAGCAGCGCCGAGACCGGCCGCAGTTCCTCATCCGCGGCCGGGCCACGCATGAAAAGCGCAGTCCCGCCCACGGCCAGCAGCGGCAGGGCCAGCTCCGCCACCACGGGCAAGGCACCCGCGGCCCGCGCCACGGCAAATTGAAAGCGCTCCCGCTCGTGCACCGCCAGCGCCTCCGCCCGCACGGGACGCACGTCCACGTGCGCCAGTCCCAGCGCGCTCGCGCTCTCCGCCACAAAGCGCGCCTTTTTGCCGACCGAATCCACGAGCACCCACGGCGTGGACGGAAACAGGGCCGCCAACACCAAGCCGGGATAGCCGGCCCCAGTCCCAATGTCCACGGCCGGGCCCTGTCCGTCGTACACCCGGGCCGCCGTGGCGCTGTCCACCACCAGCCGCACAAAGCCCGCGCGCCCCTTGAGCGCCGTCAGGTTCATGCGCCGCCCCACATCCTCCACCTGGGCCCAGTGGGCCAAAATGCGCGCCAAGGCCGCCGGGTCCAGCAGGCTGGCTGGCACCCCGGCGGCCCTGGCCCACGCGGCAAGCTCCGCCGCGGTGACCGATTCCCTCATCCGCATGTCACTTCCCATGCGCCGTGTCCGTGCCTGCCCTACGACGTCTCTTTAGGCTTCGCCTTCGGCTTGGGACTGGGCCCGGGATTGGGGTTCGGTGCACTGTTGACAACCGGCCGACGCAGCAGGATGGTCGTCTGCGCCACCTGGAATAGGTTGGACGTCACGTAGTAGATCGAAAGGCCGGCCGCCAGCCGCCACGCCACGTATCCAAACACAATGGGCATCATCCACGTCATCATCTTCTGGCTCTGCTCCATGCCCGGCTGGGGCGGCGTCATGCGCATCGTCTGCTTCTGCATGAAGTATGTGGAGGCAGCCACCAGAAATGCCAGCAGAAAGGTGGGATCGGGATGCTTCAAGTTCTGCCAAATCCACAGCCCGTGACCCCCACCGGCTGCGTAATTAAATTGCTGAAGCACTTCAAACAAGCCATACATAATCGGCAGCTGGAGCAACAGCGGGAGGCAGCCCGACGCGGGATTGACGCCCTCTTCTTTGTACATGGCGGCAATTTCCTGCTGCAACTTCTGAGGATTTCCCTTGTGCTGCGCCTGCAAGGCCCGCTGGCGCGGCCCCAGCTTCGCCATCTTCTGCATCGACCGCACCTGCGTCACGCCCAACGGAAACAGCACCAGCCGCACCACGATGGTAAACAGGATCACACCCAAAACGTAGTTGTGCCCAGCCACCCCCGTGAAAAACACAAACGCGGTCGTCAGCAGATGCAGAAACGCTCCCCAGATGGCTTGCATAACCTAAGCGGCCCCCTCCAAACGATTGAGCTTCCTGGCCTGGCGTCGGGACAACGGTCTAATGGGTCTCGCGGATCTCATGGAACCGGATCGTAGCCCCCGGCATGCAGCGGGTGGCAACGCAACACCCGGGCCGCCGCCAGCCACGTCCCTCGAAGGGCCCCGTACCGGGACAGCGCCTCCACCGCGTACTCGGAACACGACGGCACATAGCGGCAACTGGGCGGGCGAAATGCGGAAAACGCCCGCTGATACAGTGTAATCAGCCCCACCAGCAGCTTCGCCATGATTGCTCACCCCGCATCCAAGCACGACGCCATGTCCAGCAAGCTGACGACCGCCCGCCGCAAGTCGTCCCACGGCGCCTCCAAGACGCCCACCTTGCCTAAAACAACAACCCGCCGGCCCGGCCGCACGCGTTGTTGAACCTCCGCGAGCACGGCCCGAAGCCGACGGCGAATCCGATTCCGTTTGACGGCGGTGCCGACCGCCCGCGCGCTGGCATAGCCCACCCGCGTCGCTTCACCCGGCGCCTCCATCACGATCACCACTACCAAACGATTACGGTAGGACCGGCCCGATGAGAACGTCCTGCTGAAATCTCGACGGCCCCGAAGCCGCAGCACCGCCATTTCTAGACGGCCAATCGCTTCCGGCCCTTGGCTCGGCGGCGGCTCAGCACGGCTCGCCCGGCCCGGGTGGACATGCGCCTTCTGAACCCGTGCACCTTGTGGCGGCGCCGGCGATTCGGTTGATAGGTCCGCTTCATGTCACTCACCCCCCGCCGCGCAAATCGGCCTAAGTATAGACGCGGACGCCTCCTTGGTCAAGCTGCGGGGGGCTCTAGGTCACACCCTGTGGGATCTGGATCGGTGGACGGAAGCTAGCAACATCTTCCGGCGAGAGCGGTCCCGGCGGCGAAACCCGTAGCTCTGGCGCTTCTGGCTCTCAATCTGGGTCCGGCCAGCCACGCCATGGCCATGCACAGGTCCGTGCCCCGAAACGCGGCTTCGTCAATGGACAGCACCACGTCTCCGGGGAGATCCCACCACCTGTGGCCCTCGAGCGCCCCCACGCCGTCCACCAGGCGACGCCAGCGCCCGACGCCCACACCCAGCACGGTGGCGGTCCCGGCGCAGCCGGCTCAACCCGGCCGTCTGCGCGGCCGCAGACCCGCGCGCCCACGCCGCGAGCTGGAGCGGCCGGGCCTGGGTCACGTGATGGCACGCCACGCATCGATAGCGCTCGGGCATCCACGCGACCTGGACCGGCGTCTCGCCCACCCAGGTATGGGCCACGGCGCGGGCCGGCAAGTGCCCATGGCGCTGCCGCCGCAGGCGGGACACGGCGTCGGGCGTGGACCGCGCACGGCCCAGCGCCCGCCCCTCGCCATTTTTTCCACGGTCTCCACCCCGTCGCCGGCCCGCCCCCACTCGGCGGCCGGCGATGCCTTATACTCAGTCACAGCGGTGGCACCCTCCTTCGTCGATGTGAGCTATCAACGAATTAGGCGTGCTGCCGCCTCTTCCTACCCCTCGGTCTTAGAGGTTTTTCCTAGAGACTAAACGAGCGTGACCCCTAACGTCCTTCGTGTCACGCTGGCAGTAGGCAGGTTGTCCCGCTCCTATTGCCATAGCAATCGACTGCAATCCTGGTGGCACGCGCTACACATGTGCCAGGACCAGCGCGCTCGGGTGCTCGGCGTCGTGGAAGATGCGCTGCACCGCCACCACGGGTGCGGCCGCTGCCCCAAGGCCATCGCTGCCGTCGTTCGGGTTTTTGTCCCAGCGGGGAAAGTTGCTGGACGTCACTTCAAGCCGGATCCGGTGGCCCGGCAGGAAGGTGATCCCAGTGGCCCATAGATCGATGGTGTATCGATACACGCGGTCCGGCTCGATGGCCGACGTCGGCCCGGGCCGCACCTCGCCGGGCACGGCGTAAATCTCCCGCCAACTGGCGCGCACCACTCCATCCGCGATGCCGATGGCGCGGCCGTCGGGATGAACGTCCACCAGCCGCGCCACAAAATCCGTGTCGCGGGCCGACGAGGCGGCGTACAGCGTCACGTGGGCCCGTCCAATGGCCGTGTAGGGCTCGGTAACTACGTCGCTGGTGAAGCAGAGCACGTCCGGACGGCCTTCGTTCTCCCGCTGATCCAGCGGGCCCGCACGGTGGTGCTCGGGCATAAGAATGTTGCCGCCGCGCGTCGGCACGGGATGATCGGGATCGTAGCGGTAGGTGTCGTGGCGCTCCGCTCCCGGCGGCTGCCGCGACAGCGTGCCGGATCCGTGTCGGCTTTGGGCGGTGCCATCGCTGTGCAGGTACCACGCCTCGGGCGTGCTGTTGGGGACCGGCCACCGGCTGTACGACCGCCAGCGATTTTCGCCCACGATGAACAGTTCCACCGGTGACGGCTCCAGTCCGATGACCCGCCGACCCCGTGCGCGGTCAAAAAAGTCCAGGTGAACGTCTGCCAGGTCGCCGTGGTAGTTGACGAGCATCGACGACGCGGTGAGGCCGAACGCGAGGTCACCGGCAGCGGATCCGTAGCCGGTGTGGGTCCAGGGGCCAATCACCAGGTGTGGCGGCGTGCGCCCCTCCTGTCGGGCGCGCTGATCCACCAGTTCGTATTGGCGAAGCACCTCGCCGAGAAAAAGGTCCCACCATCCCGTCCCGTGGAGCGTGGGCACGGTGACGGCACCAACCCACGGATCGATGTCCAGCTCAGCCACCTCCGGGTCCGTGGGGCCGGCGGTCAGCCCCCGGCGGAAGGAGTCCAGCAGTCCCTCGGGATCCGCTCGTTCGGGCAGCGACGCGCTCGCGTACAGTGCATCGATGCCGTCGATGTCCTCAACGATCGGCACCAGCTTTTGGAACAGCGCCAAGGGATCGCCGGCATAGCGCCTGAGGATCGTATCCGGCGCCAGGAGCAGGCTCCAAAACAGGCCAAGGCCGAGCTCCCGGGCGCCGCCGCGCCGCAGCGAGCTTCGAAGGCTTCCCGCGCTGACAAACGGGGCGAGAGCAAATAGGCCGGCGGGCGATCGGCTTGCCGCCGCCCATTGGGTGAACCCCATGTAGGACGCGCCAAATAGGCCCACCTGCCCGTTGCTGCCCGGAAGTTCCTTGGCCCAGCGCACCGTGTCTTCCCCGTCGTCGGCCTCGTGCACAAACGGCTCCCAGGTGCCCCCCGACCTCCCGCGGCCCCGAACGTCCTGCACCACGACGATGTAGCCCCGCTGCACGCCCCGAAGAGGATCCACGAGTGCCGGGAAGCGATCCTTTCCGTAGGGCAGCCGCGTCACCAGCACGGGATGGGTGCCGTCCCTGGTCGGCTTGAACACGTTGGCGCGGAGAATGGTTCCATCCCGCATCCGCACCGGGACATCGAACAGAACCTCGGCGCCGTTATCCATCATGGTGTTCGTCTCGATTCCCGCCTCCATGCATCCCATCTCCTCTGCGGGCTCAGCGCCCGAAGGCGCCGGCACCAATCGTCACGGCTCGACGGGGTCAGACTCGCCTCCTTTACTACGGGCTCGCAGCACCAGAGGCAAACCGATCTCAGCCGAAGGTCCCCCTCCCTTCGCCAGGCGCATTTTTCATTCCTGCCACGGGCCGGCACGGCCATGGGGGTCTCGTCTGAAAAATAGATTGGATGCACTACCGGTTGTGGTATCCGCTTCTCCTCGCTCCCACTGACGGGGGGCGTCAGCTCGCCGTCGTCGCCCGCGGCTCCACGGTCACCCGGTAGCCCAACGCCTCGAGCCGGCGCGTGTGGCGCCGCAGCATCGCCCCGCGGTCGCGCTTCGGCGATGGCGCGGCGGCATACGCGCGGCTGTGCTGCGCCCCATCCCACAGGCTATGACATGAAGCGCCGCCTCGGGTCGCCAGAGGCCCAAAGGTGAGCCATCGCTCATCCCCGCTCCCGATATGTCCGCACCTCCACTTGGTGGCCGTCGGGATCATGCACGTACACCGACCATCCCTCCCCCCGTGCTCCCCAGCGCCGCTGCGCCTCGCCGTGTGGCACCTCATGCTGGTCCAGCTCCGCTGTCATCGCATCCGCGGCCACGTCCACCTCCACGCAGAGATGGTTGGGGCCTGGGGCTGGACGCTCCCGGGGAAACAGGTCGATCAGCACGGAGCCCGCGCGCACGGAGGGAAACCCCGCGGCTCCCGCCTGGAACTCCGCCACGCGCTCCGGCGCGAGCCCCAGCACATTCACGTAAAACTCCAGCGACCGGTCGACGTCAGCCACTTCCAACACCACGTGATCCAATGCCACCGCCCTCATGCTGTCCTCCCCCATCTCTCTCAGGATCCAGGCATCAAGCCTCTGCGCCCACAGGCTGTGGGTGCGGCACCCAGCGATGCCACCGCCGGTCGTCCGTCACGCTGGGCGTGGTCAGCAGGGCCAGAACGGCGCGGTTCATGGGCAGGCCACCCCACACGTCCCCCAGTGCTGCCACACGATGGACCAGCGCCACCGGCACGTGCACTTTAGGCACGACCTCGCGCCGGCCCGCGGTGCGGCCCGCCCAGTCGATGAGGTCGTCCAGCGTGACGCGCCGCGGCCCGCCTACGCCAAGCACCCTCCCCGCCATCGGGTCCGCATCCTCCAAGCCGTCCGCCAGCACCCCCGCCAGCACGGCGGCCAGGTCCTCGCGCGCGACCGGATCGAAGGGGGTCTGGCCGTCCCCCGGCACCGGCACCACCGGCAGCCGTGCCAGGCGGCCCAGCCCTTCCACAAACGCCGCCCCCGGGCCAAATACCATCGAGGACCGCACCACCACGGCTGGGGGCCAGGCCGCCTGGACCGCCGCCTCGGCCCGCCGCTTGCTGCCCAGGTAGCGGCCGGGGCGCGACCCGGCCGCCCCCAGCGACGACAGCTGCACGAAGCGAGGCACCCGCGCCGATGCCGCAGCCTCCGCCAGCCGCCGCGCTCCGTCGACATGCACTCGCTGATACGTCACGCCCGCTGACGGGTCTTCCCGCAGGACGCCCACCAGGTTCAGCACCCCGTCCATCCCGTGCACGAGCCGCTCCCAGCCGCCGTCCAGCAGATCGAGGGCGATTCCCTGCGCCCCCGACACCCCCCGCCCGCTCCGCGACACCGCGTGCACTTGATGGCCCATCGCCAGCAGCCGCCGCTGCACGGCGGTTCCGATGTAGCCGCTGGCGCCCGCCACCAAGAACCGCATGACCCCTCCTATCCCCGCCCGCCTTGCGGCGGCTGCCCAGCATCGCTCTGACTCTCTCGCCTGATGTTCCCACATTCTTGCGCCCGGCACGACTGCCGAGCCCTGTCGCCCTATCCGGACGGCTCCATGAAACCTTTACCGGGCCGTAACGCGGCGATCCCTATTGCCTCGCCATGATCTTAGGCAGCGGCCGTGTACTGGGATCGGTCCCCGTGCCGTCGGGGACCAAGCATCGGAGCCCAACAGCGCAGTGGCGTACGCCGCTGAGTAGAAGGAGGCCCCTCATGAAGACCGCGTGGACCCGAATCCTCCACGTTAGCGCCGCCGGCGGCCTGATGGCCGCTGCCGTAGGGTGCGGGGCGTCGACGCCCTCTGCCACCGCCTCGCCCTCCCGTGCGGCCGGACCGACGGTCGTCACCTTTTGGGAGTCGCACAGTGCCACAAATCAGCAGGGCCACGCCCTCGCGCGCATTGTCGCCGCGTTCAACCGCACGCACCCGAGTGTCCGTGTGCAGGTGACCGTGACGCCGGCGTCCGCCAAGGCGCTCGCAGCCGTGCAGGCTGGCGACCCGCCCGTCATGGCCGAGATTGGCCACGCGCCGCAATACGGCTATGAGACGGCCGGCGCCCTCGTCAACCTGCGTGGGTTCATCGACGGCCCCCATGGATTCCCCTCCAGCCAGCTCAAGGGCATCTGGCCGGCCGTGTGGGCTGCCGAGCAGACGCCCAACCACCAGCAGTACCTCTTCCCGGTCGACGTCAAAGTGGCCGAGTTCTTCTACAACGCCACTCTGTGGAAGAAGGCCGGCCTGTCGGCAACGCCGACGACATGGACCCAGCTGCAGCACGATGCGGCGGTGCTGCAGGCGAAAACCGGGGCCATAGGCCTCGGAGCTCGGCTGGACCACAATGACTGGCTGCCGCTTTTCTACTCCAACGGCGGCACGTACTTTCACGGCGGCCACCTTGCCCTGAACACGCCGGCCATGGCGGCCACGATTCAGCAGCTGCGCGCCCGCGACAACGCCCCGTACACCAAGGTTTTGTCCTACAACACCAGCTTCGAAGACTTTGCCGCCGGCAAGCTCGGCATCCTGGAAAACACGGCAGATGGCTACGAGATGGTCCGCGAGGACGTGGGGGGCAAGTTCCCCGTGGGGGTCTTCGCGCCGCCGCCCGGGACCACCGGCAAGAGCTTCGTGCTGTACCAGGGCCTGTCGTTCGCGATCTTCAAGCAGGCCACCCCCGCCCAGCAACAGGCAGCGTGGTCGTTCATCAAGTACTTCGACGCACCGCCTCAGCAGGCTATCTGGTCCACGGTGGGTGGCGAACCTCCGATAAGCCAGTCCGACGTGGCGGCGGTCCAACAGATGGCCGGCCCCCAGTACACGGCCGACCCAGGGCCGTACGCCGGCACGCGCGTGGCCATTCAGGAACTTGAAGGCGGACACGTGATCCACAAGATCATCGGCCCGGCGCAGACCGAGGTGGACACGGTCATCCAGGACCAGGTCCAGGCGGCCATCGCGGGCAAGGAGTCGGTGTCTGCGGCCTTGGCCACCATGGAGTCCCAATCGCTCGCCTACCTGTCCGGCAGCGCCGCGCAGTAGTGACACCCACGGCACCGAAAGGAGGCCTTGCTGATGCTGGAGCCCATCCCGTCACCGCCCAGTGCGCGGCCGCTTGCCGCTGTCCCGCAGGCGCACGCTCGACGGCGCCCTGTCCCTCTGGGCTGGGCGCTGGTGCTCCCCGCGCTCGCGTTTTTAGCGGTATTCACGTACCTCCCGGCCGGACTGGTCGCCGCGATGAGTCTCTTCCACTGGAACCTGGCAGGGTTTGGGGCGTCGCAGTGGGTGGGGCTGCACCACTATGCCCAGCTCATGAACCCCATCTCTGGCTTCCTGCAGTCTCTCACCGTGACGGCGTACTACGTGGGGATGATGGTACCCCTGTCGATTGCCCTGGGTCTCGGCTTGGCGTGGCTGTTGAAGGGCCGCGGCCCGCGCCTCACCCTGTGGGAAACCTTCACCCGCTCTGCGGTATTCCTGCCGTACATCACGCCCGCCATCGCCACCTCGATCATCTGGATCTTTATCTTCAATCCCCAGTTCGGACTGGCCAATGCGGTGCTCACCGCGCTCCACCTGCCCGCGCTGGGCTGGCTGACCAGCACCACGTGGGCGCTGCCCGCCGTGATGATCAACAACCTGTGGCACAACGTCGGCTTCATGGTCATCTTGTTTCTCGCAGCCCTCAGCACCGTGCCACAGGCCGTCGTCGAAGCGGCCTGGATGGACGGCGCCAGCGCGGCCGAGACCTTTTGGCATGTGATCCGGCCGCACTTGTCGCCGGTCATGCTGCTGGCCGTCATCCTGGGGACCATCCAGGCCATGCAAACCTTCGGGTCCATCTACCAGATGACCGGGGGGCAGTTCGGGGGCGGCGGAGGCCCGCTCAACTCCACTACCACCACCGCGATTTATCTCTACAAATCGGCGTTCGTGTACTTCCACTACGGGTACGGCGCGGCGGTGGGCGTGGTCCTGTTCTTGGTGATGCTGGGGGTGGCGCTCGCCCAAAAGCAAATCGGCGAGCGGCGCACCTTCTATCGGTGAAGCCCGCCGCGAAAGGAGTGCTCATGGACATGACCAACCCCGCAGCTCGTCCCTCCAATCGGCTGGGGCGCCGATGGGCCCGCGCCGCCCTCATGGCGGTGGTGGCCGCAGCGTTTCTGCTGCCGTTCTACTGGGCGGTGGTCCTGTCGGTCGCCACCCGGGCCCAGGTGTTCACCATGCCGCCGGACTTGGTGCCGTCATGGGACTTCATCAGCTGGGCGCGGGTGTTTGCGCTGGCGCCGTGGGGCCTGTACTTCGCGCACTCGGTCGTTATCACGGGAGCCACCATGGCGGCGGTGCTGGTGACCGGGGTCCTAGCGGGGTACGCCCTCGCCGAGGTGCCGTTCCGCGGCCGCGAGGTGGTTATGGGGGTGATGCTGGCGGCGCTGATGGTGCCCCCGGAAGCTATCCTGATCCCCAACTACGTCATCGCCTATCACCTCCACCTGCTGAACTCGCTGGCCGGCCAGGTGGTCCCGTTCGGGGCCAACGTGCTGGCCGTCTTCCTGTTTCGCCAATTCTTCAAGACCCTGCCGGCCGAGCTCTGGGATGCTTGCCGCATGGACGGCGCGCGGTGGTGGCAGTACCTGCGCCACATCGCGGTCCCCCTGGCCCGGCCGGTCGTCATGACGGTCACGCTGCTCACGTTCGTCGCGCAGTGGAGCCAGTTCCAGTGGCCCCTCATCATCACGCAGGGCAACGGGGCGCGTCCGGTCGAGGTGGCGCTCTCGTATCTGCAGGGCTTCGACGGCAGCCACTGGCGCCAGCTGGCCGCGGCGTCCCTGCTCACGCTGGCACCCATCTTCGTGGTGTTTCTCCTGACCCAGCGGCATCTCATTTCGTCGGTGGCGGGCCGTGCCGAGGTTTAGGGCGGTCCCCCTTCGCCAAGAAAGTGGGCGCACGATGCACATCTTACTGACCAACGACGACAGCATCGCGTCCCCGGGGCTGCGGCTGGTGGGCGGCCTGCTGAGCGGCCTGGGACACCGCGTCCACGTGGTGGCGCCGCAGCGGGACTGGTCGGGCCAGAGCCAGAGCATCAGCATGACCGGCGTGCTCCATGCGGTGCCGGCTTGGGGCTGGACGACCGCCTCCGCATGGGCCGTCGACGGCTCGCCCGCCGACTGCGTGCGCATCGCCGCCGCGCTGTTGGGCACGGTGCCTGACCTTGTGGTGGCCGGCATCAACCTCGGGTCCAATCTTGGGCCTTCGATTTACCGGTCGGCCACCGTTGGGGCGGCGCGGGAAGCAGCTCTCGCCGGATGGCCGGCGCTGGCGCTTTCCGCCCCGCTGCCGCTGCCCCCGCCCGAGGCTTTTCGGCGCCACCTCCCCGGGCTGCTTGCCTTGGCCCGAGATCAGGCGGGGTCGGTGGTCAACGTGAACTGGCCGGACGGCCCGGGCCACCACCGCGCGCTGGTGCCGCCCGCGTGGAACACCCTGGTAGAGCGCCCGGTCGCCAGCCCACCTGACGTCCACGGCACCATCACCGTCACCATGGAGCGTGCCATGCGGCGCCCGGCGGCCGGGGCGGCCACGGACGTGGGGGCCGTCGCCGCCGGCGTGGTCGCCGTGAGCGTCCTGCCCGTCCGGTCGCCATCCCTGGCGGATGGGCGCACACCCGTGCACGCCGACCGCTGACAAATGCTACACAGAACAGGCCCGCAGATCACACGGCAGATCACACGGCAGATCAAACGAAGGAGGCTCTCATGGCTCAAATCGAGTGGGATCAGGTCAGCAAGTGGTTTGGCCCGGTGGCGGCGGTGCGGGACATCCGCCTGACCGCGCGGGACCGTGAATTTCTCGTGCTGCTGGGCCCGTCGGGCTGCGGAAAAACCACCACCCTGCGCATGGCGGCAGGGCTCGAGGCCCCCACGGCGGGACGAGTGCTGCTAGGAGCGCGCGACGTTACCCATGTGGAGCCCCGCGACCGCGACCTCGCCATGGTATTTCAAAACTATGCGCTATATCCCCACATGACCGTGTACGACAACCTGGCCTTTGGCTTGAAGCTCCGCAAGACGCCCCCCGCCAATATCCGCCGAGCCGTCCAGGACACCGCGGTGCGCCTGGGTCTCGAGTCTCTGCTGCATCGCCGCCCGAGCGAGTTGTCGGGCGGGCAGCGGCAGCGCGTCGCCTTGGGCCGTGCCATGGTTCGAGAGCCGCAGGCATTTCTCATGGATGAGCCCCTGTCCAACCTGGATGCCACGCTGCGCGCGGAGACCCGCGTGCAATTAAAGGCGCTTCACGCCCAGCTGGCCACCACCGTGGTGTACGTGACCCACGACCAGACCGAGGCGATGACGCTGGCCACCCGCATTGTCGTGATGAGCGGTGGGGTCATTCAGCAGGTGGACACCCCCGAGGCCATCTACGATCACCCGGCAAATCAGTTCGTCGCCACCTTCATCGGCACCCCGGGCATGAACATGCTTCCGGTGCTGTGGACGCGCGCGGACGGCCAACTCGCAGCCGTGATCGGCGCGCAGCGCCTGCCGCTCCCGCCCGGTCTGCCGTGGATGCGGGCCGCCGCGTCCTCCGGCCACCATGGCGCGACCTTAGGCGTGCGGCCCGAACACCTGCGGATGTCCGGGGCACCCGATCCGGCCACCCCAAGCCTGAAGGCGCGCATTCGCCTCGTCGAGCCCATGGGGCACGAGACCCTGGTGCACCTGGACCTCGACCCCGACCTGACGCTCGTCGCACGCACGCCGGACCGCTGGCCCAACGGCAACATCCCGATCTGGGTCTCGTTCGATCCCCGGCGGCTGCACGTGTTTGATTCGGTAAGCCAGGTGGCCTATGAAGCCGTGTGAGGGCCGTGCCGACCGCTCCGCAGGCCCGGAGCTCCCCGTGGGACCGCCGCCGGCGCTTGACGGTGAGCCTGACGGCGGCCGCGTGCTGCTGGTGTCGCCGGCCGCCGCCAGCGCCAAGCCCCTCATGCAGGGCCTGCGCGACGGTGGCTGGGAGGTGGTGCGGTACCGCACCGTGCGCGAAGGCATCCGGGCACTGGGCGCCCCCGGCCTGGGCCCGCCGGCCTTCGACATCATCGTGTGGGACCAAGCGGACGGCCCTCCGGCCGATGCGGCGGGGCGCTGCCGGGCGCTGGCCACGGTCTCCCGCCGCCCACTGCTTGTGCTCGCCTCGCCCCAGCACACAGCCGGCGATCGGGCGAACGTGCTGAACGGAGGTGCCGACGGCGTACTCGGCATACCGGTGGCGTGGCCGGAGTTGCTCGCGGAGCTGAGGGCGCTCATGCGGCGGCGGCCGCCCCCGGCCCACGTCAATCCCAACCCCGATGACTGGCTGCGCGTCGGACCCCTCGCGGTCTCCGTCGCACGGCGCGAGGTGCGTCTCGACGAGGTGCCCATCCCGTTCACCCTGCGCGAGTTTGACCTCCTGCACTATCTGGCGGCCAACCACGACCGGGCCGTCACCCGGCCCATGGCGCTGGACGCGGTGTGGGGCTATGACGCCCCGGCGTCCCCCGCGACGGTCGATGTCTACATCGGGTATCTGCGCCGGAAGCTGGCGCCGGGGGCCCCCCGCGTCGCCATCGCGACCGTCCGCGGCGTGGGATACATGCTCACCGCGCCGCCCTCCGATCCCGCCGCCCACTGACGGCAACGGGGTCGCAGTGCCTGCGGGCGCCCGCCGCGGCGCCTGTCATCTTGGCCCTGTCGTCGCGCGGATGCGTGAAGGTGCAGCGCCGGGCACCGGCTCAGGGGCACGCCCATCCGGGTCGCCGTGCCGCATGCGGCACCTGCCCCGCCCCACGAGCGGCGGCGCGTGAAGTTTTCGCGTCGGGGCCCCGGGGACATCCGCGCCCTGCGCCCCAAGCGGCCCATCAAATCACGAACGGCTCGGACCGCAGCGCGTCATGAAACCGAGCCCACCGAAATGGCGACAGGTCCACGAACGGCACTTGGCCGGCGATCAACTCGGCTAGGGCCCGCCCTGCTGCCGGGGCGTGTTGGAACCCATGGCCGCTAAACCCCGCGGCGATGTAAAACCCTTCGGGCATCGGCTGGCCCGCGGTCGCCGCTCCATCGATGACGGGATTGTCGTCGGGAGTAATCTCGTACAGCCCGGCCCATCCGCGCATCAGCGACGTGTGTTGAAGTTCAGGCACCCACCCCGTAACCGCCTCGATCAGCCGAATGAGGGATGCTTCGTCGAGCGCGCAATCGAAACCGGACGGCTCGGTGGGATCGGACATCCCGAGCAGCAGGGACTCGCCCTCGCGCCGAACGTAGGATGTCGTGTCGAAATCGAGCGTCATCGGCATGCGGCGCGGCAGCGCCTCGGTCGGCGCTGTGACGTAGACGGCACGGCGGTACGGATCCACGGGCACCTCAACGCCAGCCATGCGGCCCACCACACGCGCATAGGGACCTGCCGCATTCACGACGATCGGGCTCGCGATCGGGCCACCACGGGTGTCCACCCCCGTAATGCGGTGCCGCTCCATGGTGATCGCCGTCACCTCTCTCCCATAGAGAATCCGTACGCCCAGCTCGCGCGCGCGCCGCGAAAAGCCGTACATGACCGCGAACGGATCCGCCACGCCATCATGGGGTCCAAAAGTCGCCCCGGCCAAATCATCTATCCCCACGTACGAAAAGCGGCGCCGCACCTCCTCGGCATCCAAGGTCTCTACTGCGACGCCCAGCGATCGCTGCAGGTCGGCCGCCTCCTGCATCATCGACCAGCGGCGCGGGTCGCGGGTCAAGAACAAATAGCCACAGGCGTTAAACGACGCGGACACGCCGAAGCGGGTGTCAAACTCCTTCAGCATCTGGATGCCGTACTGCGAGAAGCGCACGTTGCTGGCCAGTCCAAATTGCAGGCGAATGCCCCCGGCACTGTGGCCAGAAGAGCCTAGGCCAAACGAAGGCTCCCGCTCCAGCACCACTACGTGGCGAATCCCTCGCTCCGCCAAGTGGTAGGCGGTCGAAAGTCCCACCAGTCCTGCGCCGACAATCACGACATCTGCCGTGTCCATAGGAAGCCTCCAAACTGTTCGCACGGACGCTGCCGGATAGCAGCGGCTAGGGACCGGGCGGTATGGAGTTGCCCTGAGGCACCCCATTGGGCAGGTTGTTGGTGACGTAAGGCGCGATGTGCCAGTACCCCATGAGCCACTTGGCAATCGCACGCCACAGCGGGGCGGCCACCTGCGCTCCGTACATGCCGCCAATCGGGTGGTTGATCATCACGATCATGGCAAACCGGGGGTTGGGCATGGGCCCGTAGCCGGCATATGACGACACGTACACGCTGTTGGACGTCTTGCCGTTGACAATCTGCTGGGCAGTGCCGGTCTTGCCCGCCCACGTATACCCCGGCACCTGCACCGGCACGCCGGTGCCGTAGCCCACCTCGCGCTCCATCATGACGTGCAGGTCGTGGGCCACGGTGCTGTCAATCGGCCGGCCCTCGGGCACCGCGTGAAATCGCTTCAGCACCTGGCCCGTGGGCCCGATAATGGCCCGCCGAATGCGGGGCTTGTACAGCTCGCCCCCGTTGGCGACGGCCGCAATCATCGTCGCCTCCTGAATCGGCGTCACGGCAATCCCCTGCCCAAACCCAATTGTCGCCAAGTCCACCGCGTTGACCTGGCTCTGGGGAATGAATACACCGGGGCTGCTGCCCGGCAGTCCGATTTGCGCGGCGTGAAAAAACCCGTAGCTCTTCATCATGGCGTACAGGCGAGCCACGCCCAGCTTCAGCGCCACGTCCATGAACACTTGGTCCGACGACAGCTCCAATCCGCGGGTAAACGAAATCCATCCCCAGCCATTGGGCATCCAATCGTCGATGCGGACCCCGTTGACGTATTGATACCCCACCGTGTGAAACATGGTGGTCGGCTGGACGACACCGTCCATCAGGCCGGCCGACGCGGTCACCGGCTTGAAGATCGATCCGGGCGGCACGGGGTCCGACACGGCCCAGTTGGTCAGCGTCGCCGGGTTGGCGAGATAGTACTGGTTGGGATTGAACGTCGGATAGTTGGCCATCGCCAGCACGGCTCCGGTGTTGGGGTCCATGATGATGACGGCCCCGTTCTGCGCATGCCATTTCTTGACCTGCGCGGCCAACAGCTGCTGCACCTCGTACTGGATGTTGCTGTCGATGGTGAGCTCCACGCTGTCGCCGGGTTTGGCGGCCTGCTGCGAGATAGTGGTGGCCGGCAGAGGCGCCCCGCTCACGTCCGTGGCCACGGTCCAGTGCCCGTTGGTGCCGGCCAAAATCTTGTTGTCCTCATACTCGATCCCGGCCAGGCCCTGGGACGACGCGTTGACAAATCCCAGCACGGGAGCGGCCAGCGTGCCATTCGGATAGACGCGCCGCTCTGTCGGCACCAGCGTGATGCCCGGCAGCTGGCTGGCCTCGGCCTGCAGCACGTGCGCCTTGCTCGGAGCCAGGTATGGGTCGATGAGCCGGTACCAAAGCGTGCCCGACAGCGCAGAGGCCAGCTGGGATACGGTGTACGGCAGGGTCTTGGCCAGCAGCACCGCCTCTTGGTGGACGAGGCCAGGATCCTTGGTGAGCTGCGCCGTGTTGGCAATCGTGCGCGGAGCGGCCGTCACCGTGTAGGACGGCTCATCCACCGCCAGCACTCGGCCATTGCGGTCCAGAATCGACCCGCGTGGGGCGGTCAGCGTGAAGGTGTGCACGTGCTCCTGCCGCGCCAAGCTGGCCAGGTGCGCGGCCTGCACCACCTGAACATCGACCAGGCGCCAGGCGATCCACGCCACCCAAAGCGCGGCCAGCCCCATGATCACCATGGTGCGCTGCTGGAATCGCCGCCGCATGCCGCCACCCGCCCTTTGGCCTTACGCCCCCGATTGCGCTGTTTGTACCACAAGGCCGCCGGACAATCGACCCCACCCGCGAAATTTCCCGCCGGAGCTCCCCCAGCTCCGCACCGCTCAGCGCAAGACAAAAGGCGGCAGCGCGCCCGGAACATCATAGAAGCGGCGCAGCGCCACCAGGTGGGCCGCCACGGCGAGGTGCGCGGACTGGCCTCCCTCGGCCGCCCGCACCGACACCGGCAGGTTCGTGAACCCCGTCCAGTCGCCGGACAGCTCCCAGCCTTCGTCCCGCCCGGCCGCCAGCGCCGCGGCCAGCACGTCCTGCGGCCCCCGCCAGCACTCGCCGCTTGGCCTGAAGCCCACGACTCGCCGGATGGCGGGGTCTGCCAGCACCGCCGTGGCCCCGGGGTCTTCCGCCTGGGTGCGCATGCGGTGGGCCAGCTCGGCCAGCGCGTCCCCGTGGGGAAAGTCCAGCGGCACGCGACAGCTCGGAGCCGCCAGCACCAGCGTGGCCCCCGCCGCCCCCTCGACCCGGCGCAGCGGGGACAGCTCGCCGGGCAAGGTCCTCGTGGGCCCCAGCGGCACGTCGAGGCCGCTGGGCGCCACCCGGCCCGCCTCCCACGCCTGCGAATGCGCCAAGGCGATGCGGGCACTCACCAAGTCGGGCCACACCCCCCCGGCATCCCAGGCCAGCAGCGACCCATCGGGCCTCACCGACACGCCCACCAATCCTGCGAAGCCCCAAGGCTCGGCCACCCCTTGCACCCGCTGGGCCTCGTCGGGCTCCGCGCCCCCGGCCCAGCCCGGGCGAAAGACGCGGACGGCCTGCCCCGCCACATGCCAGTCCCAAGCTTCCACGACGCGCGCCACGTCCAGCACCGCCAGCCTCCCCTCGCTTGCTCCCGCCACGAATCTAGGGCACCAGAAACCCGCCCAGCGGGTCGTCGGCCTCCCGCACGAAGGTGGACTCGCCGTAAACCTGGGCCGAGCCCTCCACCGCCACCACCAGCGCGGGCAGGCCGCCCACTTGGGCAGCTTCGAGCGCCGTGGCGGTGAACACCGCCCCGGTCACACTCTGATGGCGAAAGGCGCTCCCCAGCGGCAGGAGCCCGCGGGCGTGCAGCACCGCCGCCTTGGCGGCCGTGCCCGTGCCGCACGGGGAGCGATCCACGCCGCCCGGAGGCACAACCACCATGTTGCGCACGTCCGCCGCCCCCCCGCGCGCGGGTCCATAAAACTCGATGTGCGTCAGCCCCTCCACCCCCCCAAGCACGGGATGGCGCACGTCCACGGATTCGGCCGCTGCGGCGCGAATGGCCTGGGCCACGCGAATGGCGTGGGCGGCACCCGATGGCTCCAGCACCACGCCCACCGCCGCCGCCTCCACCAGGCCGTAAAAATTTCCGCCCCAGGCAATGTCCATGAGCACGGGGCCCACTCCAGGCACGGCTAGGGCCACATCCTGATGCAAAACAAAGGCCGGCACATTGGTGAACCGCACCGACTGGACCCGGCCGGCTCGGACCTGGGCCACCACCCGCACCAAACCGGCCGGCGTGTCCAGCCCAAGCGCCGTCTCGGGCTCGGTCGCGGGCAGCTGGCCCGTCTCCAGCAGGGCGGTCACCACCCCGATGGTGTCGTGCCCGCACATCGGGAGATATCCGCCCACTTCAATGTAGACGACGCCCACGTCCGCCGCCGGGTCTGCAGGCGGCAGCAGCACGGCGCCCGACATGACGCCGTGCCCCCGCGGCTCATACATCAGCGCTTGGCGGATGTCATCGTGATGCGCCTCGAGGTAGCGCATTTTCTCCAGCATGGTGCGCCCCGGCACGGGCGGCACCCCGGACACAATGGTTCGCGTGGGGTTGCCCCCCGTGTGACTCTCAATGGTGTGCCACACCCGCTGCCACTTCACGGCCCCACCTCCCGCGCGCTGTCCTGACGATGCTGGGCCCGCGCCTGCATGAGCCCTGGCTGAAAGGTGAACGGCACCTGGCGGCGCGCGGCGGCCATGGCACCGCGCGCGCGCTGCCAGGCGTCCTCGGGCGGCTCGTCGCCCAGATGCGCGGCCATGCCGAGCCCGGCCAGCCCTCCTTGGGCCATGGCCACCCGGGCCGACTCGATGCCCAGCGTATTGCCGGCCGCAAACACGCCCGGCCGCGACGTGGCCAGCCGGGTGGTCACCAGCGGCACGTCGCCCCCCAAGCCCTCGTAGTGTCCCATCGCCGCCCCCACCTGTCCCAGCAGCTCCCCGAGCGGCCGGAGCCCGCCCGCCAGCAGCACGAAGTCCACCGCTTCCCGCCAGGGCGCTCCCACCGGCTCTCCGCCGGCATCCAGCCGCTGCAGGCGCACCGCCTCCACCCGATCGGCGCCCTCCAGCGCGAGCGCCTGCCGCGTGAGCTGAAGCCGCGCCCCTGCGACCCGAATGCCCTGGGCGGGAAACCAGCGCATCGCGGCCCGCCGCCAGCCCGGCCGGCCGTGCAGCAGCCCGGCGACCGGCTTGGCCCAGGGCGGCGCGCCGGCGGCCAGGGCCAGCAGGCGGTCCCACTGCTCCCCGACCGATCCCAGGTGCGCCGTGGCCAAGCCGGGGGGCGGCATCACCACGGCCAGCGACGCCAGCCCCGCGTCGGCCAGCTCCTGCGCTACCGCGAATCCCAAGGGATTGATGCCCACGATCACGCCCCGGCGGCCCGGTGCCATGTGCCATCCCCGCCACAAGGTTTGCGCCGCCCCAACCGCCAGCACCCCAGGCAGGGTCCAGCCGGGCATGGCCAGCGGCACCTCGGTGGCGCCCGTGGCCAGCAGCACGGTGCGGGCCCGGACAACCTCCGCGCCTAGGTCCACCGCAAACCCCTCGTCCGACGTGCCGGACACCGCATGCACCGCCGTGCCCAGTCGCCAGGTGGCGCCCGCGCCCACGCCCTCCACCAGGCGGCGCACCTCGGCGCGGCCGTCCCAAACCGCCGAGCCCAGCCGGTACCACTGCGCCCTCAGGCGGCCGCCGGGTACAGGCGCCTCGTCCACCAGCAGCACCGAATGCCCCCGCGCCGTGAGGGTGCCGGCGGCGGCCAGCCCGGCCGGCCCGGCACCCACCACGACCGCGTCGCAGGTGGCGGCGCTCACGGGACCTCCTGGAACGTCAGCGCCGGCGGGGGCGCCTGCCGCGTGAGCTGCATCTCGGCGGCAAGCGGCACCAGGCAGGCCCGCTGATCCCGGACCCCGTCAATCGTGAGGCGGCACTCAAAGCAGTGCCCAATTCCGCAGTAGAGTCCGCGCGGCGCACCCGTGGCCTCGTTCCATCCCAAGATGCGCTCTCCCTGCGCGTACAGCACAAAGCCCACCGGGACGCCCGCCGGCCCCCTGCGCTCGGCGCCGTCGAGCCAAAAGCGCACCGTCTCAGCGCTCATCGGCGCGCCCCCCCTCATCGGTGCCCCGTGCCAGCTGCATCGGCCACGGGCGGGCGGGCGGCCGGGATGCCAGGGCGCCGGTGGGATCCCATCCCCATCCGCGCGCCAGGGCCTCCAGCAGCGGGCCGCACACCCGGCCTTGGCAAATCCCCATGCCCGCGCGGGTCAGCAGCTTCAATTGCCTCAGGCTATCAATGGCCCAGGCATCCCGGGCCCCCAGCAGATCGCCCACCCGCACCGCTTCGCAGCGGCACACCACCGGGTCGCGGTCGGAGCCGCTTAAATCCGCGTCTTGTCCCACACGCCCGCCTCCTGTAACACGTCCGGGCCAAACCGGTCCACCGCCAGCGGCTCCATCGGCAGCGGAGGGCGCTCTTGCCTTATCAGATCGCCCACCAGCTGACCGGTCACGGCCGCCAGGCCAATGCCGTCGCCCTCGTGGCCTGCGGCCACCAGGAGGCCGGGCACCGCGGGCACCCAACCCACCACCGGCAGGTGGTCCGGCGTCCAGGGCCGAAGCCCGGCAAATCCGCGCAGCACGGAGGCCTCGGCCATGGCCGGATAAAATCGGAGCGCGCGCCGCACGATCGCGCGCAGCACGTCGGGGTTGGGGGTGGTGTCAAACCCGGCGAACTCCCGGCTGCTGCCTAAAATAAAGTTGCCGGCCCGAGTGGGCTCGTACACCAGCGCCACGCCGTATCGGTCCACGTCGGCCGGGACCGTGCGCTCCCGGCCAAACTTCGCCATCAGGTAGCCAAACTCCATCACCTTGACATCGCCGAAGCGCGGCCCCTTGGTGGTCACCACCAGATGGCCGCGCCGGGGCACAATGGGCACCGTCACGCCCAGTGGCTCCAGCAAGTCGGGGGTCCACACGCCCGCCGCCACCACCACCACGTCGGCGGCCAGCGTGGAGCCGTCCTCCAGCTGCACCCCTGCGGCGCGGCCCCCGCTGGTGGCAATGGCCGCCACCGGGCTGTGAGGCCGCGTGGCGGCGCCTCGCTGCCGGCTCTTGGCCACCAGCGCCGCCACGTAAGCCAGGGGATTCAGCGTGCTGTCGGTGGGCGAGTACACACTGCCCGGGACATCTGCGGCCAAATCCGGCATCGCGCGATGCGTGGCCGCCGCCTCGAGGTACTGGAAGTCCAAGCCCCCCCGGCGCTGGTCCGCCACCCAGGTCCGCGCCGGCTCCACCTCGTCGTCCCCGGCCAGGGCCAGATAGCTGCCGGGCCGCCGGTACTCGATCTCCCCCAGCTCGCCCGCCCACGCGTGCAGCAGCTCCTGCGACAGGTGGGCCAGCGCCCCTTGGTAGCCGGGGTCCTTGTCGATCACCAGCACGTTGCCGTCGCACCGACTGGACGTCCCTCCGCCCAGCGGGCCGCGATCCACCAGCGTCACCGGCACTCCCGCCCGGCTCAGCACAAACGTGATGGCGGCGCCGATGACCCCGGCGCCCACCACCACGACCCTGGGAGACTGGCCGGTCACTCCGCCGGCAGCGCCGCCAGGGCGGCCCGAATCGCCTGTTGGTGGACGGCCGCGAGCGGCAGGCGCGGGGGCCGCGTCCCCCCCACGTCGTGGCCGCGCTCGGCCAGCGCAAACTTGATGGCCTGCACCAAGAGCGGTGTGGAGTCATAGCGGAGAAGCGGCAGGAGCGTGCGGTACAAGGCTCTTGCGGCGTCTAGGCGGCCCGCTCGGGCTAGGTGGTACAGGTGCACGGACTCGCGGGGAACCACATTGGTCAGCCCGGCGATCCATCCGGTCGCCCCCATCAGCAAGCTTTCCAGCACCAGATCGTCCGCTCCCGCCAGCACTTCCAGGTTCGTCTGGGTGATGAGCGTCGAGATGCGCCGCACGTCTCCCGAAAACTCTTTGACCGCCACCAGATTTTTCAAATGGGCGAGCGAGGCGAACACCTCAGGCGTCAGGTCCACCGGGGTGTCGTGCGTGTTGTTGTACGCGATAATGGGAAGCCCAACGGCATTGATGGCGGCAAAGTGCGCCTCGACTTCCTCGGGGGTGGGCCGGTACAGCAGCGGCGGCAGCGCCATCAGCGCGCGCGCGCCGTGCGCCTTGGCATGGGTCGCCCAGTGCACCACGGCCCGCGTGGCCGGCGCGGCCACTCCCACAATGACCGGGTGGGGCCCGGCGGCGGTCAGCACCGTCTCCACCACCCGCTCACGCTCGTCGGGGTCCAAGGACGCATACTCGCCACATGTCCCGGACACCACCAGCCCGTCCACCCCTTCGGCCAGGAGCCACTGCGCATGGTCCGCCAGCCGCGCGTAGTCCGGCTCCCCCGCCGCCGTCATCGGCGTCACGATCGCCACGTAGATGCCTGGGAACTTCTCCGGGCCTCGTTCACCCATGTTGACCGTCTCCTTTGTTCCAGTTCTTCGCGGCGTCCCCGCCTCTCGGCGCGCTCGCGGTATCCGACTCCAGAGCCGCCTGGGCCGCGGCCGCATTCACCTGCACGTGCAGGGCCATGCAGCGGCGGGCCTCCCCCGCATCGGCCGCCGCGACGGCCGCCGCCACCGCCGCCAGCTGCCGCGCCTGGTCGATCCGCCATGCGCTGGAGTCGTGGCCCACAATGGTGGCCGAGGACTGCCGGAACGCCTCGTGGACGGCCAGCATGACGGCAACCCGAATCGGGTTCTTGCTGGCGTCCGCCACGGCTTGGTGAAACCGAATATCCCCGGCGGCAAACTCCGGCCACGGCAGGTCCTCGATGTGGGCGCGCGCCATCACGTCGTCCGCCAGCGCCCTGAGCTGCAGCCGGTCCGCGGCATCGGCGCGCTGGGCGGCCCACCAGGCGGTTTCTGGCTCGAACCCGGCGCGAAACTCCGTGAAGTCGTGGGCGGTGGCTTCTCCAAATCGGATGAGGGCCAAGAGGGCCAAGCCCAGCCGCCCGGGATCCGGCTGCGACACAAACGTCCCCCCGGTCACCCCGCGGCGCACCTGCACCATGCCTTCCGTCTCCAGGCGCCGCACCGCCTCGCGAATCGTCGCCCGGCTGACGCCAAACAGCCGACTCAGCTCCCGCTCGTTGGGCAGGCGCTCGCCGACGGTAAGCGCGCCCGCCGCCACCGCATCTTGAATCTGCTGCGCCACGCGGTCCGATCCCCGCCGGCGATCCGACACCTGCACCCCTAGGGTCCACTCCTGCGGCACGACACACCCCCCGGGCTCTTCCAGTATAACAAATAGGTCTAAGGTTAGGCCAATCGCCGATATCCCAACCCTGGCTCCTTACCATTAAACACGCTGATCCCGTATGATGGGTAGCAAGCGGTGTGCGAAGGCATGGATCAAGCCCGCCGGCGTCGTCGACGAGCGCACCGGGGGAGAAAAGAGGCAGCCTATGGCAGAAGAAGCGGCGCGCACGATGGCGGAGCGCGCCTGGTATTGGGACAAAGACGACGTCACCCGCCGCCTGCGGCTCCTAGCGGGTCAGATCAAGGGCATTGAAGCCATGGTTGCCCGCAGCGAGCCCTGCGCCGACGTGCTGACACAGCTGGCGGCGGCCGAAGGCGCCGTGAAGAAAGTGAGCCGCATTGTGAGCGCCTGCGCAGTGGCGGAGCAGGTGCTGGGAACCATCCCGGGCGGCCAGCCCTTGGAAGAGGATGTCCGCCGCGCGCTGGAAGCGCTGCTCCGCTGATCCTTATCCTCTAGTCTAGGGCTCGCGGCTGCGGCGGCGGAAGCCGGCGGCGCTGGCCGCCCGCTGCTCGCGACGGTGGCCCGCTCCCCGGAATGACTGGGGGGAGTCCCTTCGCGGCGGCCAGGGGCCCGACGCCTTGCAACCCAGAGAAGCGCCAGCCGGATCACCGGCTGAATAGAGGACTGCTATACTCTCCCTAAAGGTCTGGCCTTTAGGGAGGGCGCGTGGAGGCACCGCGGGGCCGCGGGCGACACAGCCCGAAGACTGGGAGGGCGAGGATGAGATGACAACCACACAGACGACCCGAGCCATGCCCTTGGACGAAGAATCGAGCGCCCGCCACATTATCGGGGGCGAAGAGCACGGCAACCCCAGCACGGCGGTCCTGAGCCCCCGCAATCACCACGAGCGGGTGGGCCTGGTCGCTTGGGGCACTGCGGAAGACGTGGACCACGCGGTGGCGGCCGCCGCGGCGGCGGGATCGGGCTGGCGCCAGATGGGCCCGATGGCGCGCGGAGAGCTGCTGTACCGCGCGGCCGACGCCGTCGCGGCCGACGCCGACGGGCTTAGCCGGCTCGCCGCGTGGGAGATGGGCAAGCCGGTGGGGGAGATGCGCGGAGAAGTGGCCCGCGCCGTGGCCATCCTGCGGTACTACGCGGGGGAGGGTGCCCGGGCGGTGGGCGAGGTCATCCCGGCGGCGCGCGCCGACACCCTGCAGTACACCCGCCGCGTGCCGGTGGGGGTGGTGGGCCTCATCACGCCGTGGAACTTTCCGGCCGCCATTCCCGTGTGGAAGATGGCCCCCGCCCTGATTTATGGCAACACGGTCGTATGGAAGCCCGCCGAGATAGCATCGCTCACCGCCTATCGGCTGGCGCAGCGCCTGGGCGCTGTCCTGGGGCCCGGAATCCTGAACCTCGTCCTGGGCGCCGGCCCGGTGGTGGGGGCGGCCCTCTCGGCGCATCCGGGGGTGGCGGCTGTGAGCTTCACCGGCTCGACCGGCGCCGGTCAAGCCGTGGCGGCCGCGGCGCTGGCCCATGGCGCCAAGTACCAGTTGGAGATGGGCGGCAAGAACCCCGCCCTGGTGTTGGATGACGCGGATCTTTCGGGGGCCGTGGAGGCCATCGTCTCGGGCGCCATGCGCTCGGCGGGCCAAAAGTGCACCGCCACCAGCCGGGTCATTGCCCTGCCGGGCATCCGCGACCGCCTCGTGGAGGCGCTGGATGCGCGCCTGGCCGCCCTCGCCGTCGGCGATCCCCTGGATGCGGGCACGTACGTGGGGCCCTTGGCGTCCGAGCGACAGATGGCGCATGCGCTGGACCTGCTGGCCACCGGAGTGCCCGGCGGCGCACGCCTGGTGCGCGGCGGGCAGCGGGGCGGCGGGGAGCTGGCGGATGGCTGGTACGTCCAGCCGACGCTGTTCGACCGCGTCAGCCCCTCCGCGCTCATTGCGCAGGAAGAAATCTTTGGGCCAGCCATCGCGGTCCTGGACGCGTCCCATCTGGACGAGGCCGTAGCAATTGCCAACGGGGTGCGCTATGGCCTGTCGGCGTCAGTCTTCACCCGCGACTTGGGCGCAGCGCTTTGGGTCGTGGACCGGCTCGACGCCGGCTTGGTGCGGGTCAACGAAGAGACGGCCGGTGTCGAATACGACGCGCCGTTTGGCGGCACCAAGGCCTCGAGCTCCCACTCCCGCGAACAGGGCCAGGCCGCCCGCGAATTTTACACAGACGTGCGCACCATCGCGATCCGGCCGGCCCCCTAGGGGGTCGGCCGGCCCACGCGGGCACGCTGTCGCGCGCAAAAAAGTCGTTCGGCAAATCGCGCGCACAGCATTTCGAGCCCCCAAGTGATCTGCTATCATGACCCTACCTTCTCGGGCGTCCTCGCGACGTGGCGAGGAGGGTCCGTGTTTTCCGGGCAGATATCAACATTTTGTGCATAAGCTTGTGGATAACGCGGTGGGCTCTTTGTGAATTACCCCGGGGGGGCTCTTGTAGATGGCCGTCGCACTGGACACGCTGTGGACCGAGGTTTCCGATCGCCTGCAACGCGAAATCAAGGCCCCCACCTTCGCCTCCTGGATCAAGGAGGTGGAGCCGCTGTCGTTCGAGGATGGGGTGCTGGAGCTGACGGTTCCGAATGACTTCACCCGTCATTGGGTCGAATCCCGCTACGGCAATGTGATTCGCGCGTCACTGCAGGACGTGGCGGGCATCCCGGTGGGGCTGCGCCTCACTGCGCCGCCGGACGGACTGGCCGGCGGCAATCCGCCCCCAAAAGCTCCCGTGGCGGGGGACGCCCCCGTGCCAGCGCCGCGCGTCAGCGACTATGCCCGGCGGCTCAACCCCAAGTACACGTTTGATTCCTTCGTCATCGGCAACTCCAATCAGTTTGCGCAGGCCACCTGCGTGGCGGTGGCCGACATGCCCGGCCGCGCATACAACCCGCTGTTCATTTATGGCGGGGTGGGGCTGGGCAAGACGCACCTGATGCATGCCATTGGCCACCGCGTGCTGGCCGCCAATGCCAACCTGCGCGTGCTGTACGTGTCGGCCGAAACCTTCACGAACGAAATGGTGGCATCCCTCCAAGACAACCGCATGGTGCACTTCCGCGAGCGCTATCGGGACGTGGATGTGCTGCTAATCGATGACATCCAGTTTGTGGCCGGCAAGGAGCGCACCCAAGAGGAATTTTTTCATACGTTCGAGGCCCTGCACGGCTCCCGCAAGCAAATCGTCATCTCGTCTGATCGCCCGCCCAAGGACATTCCGACGCTGGAGGACCGCCTGCGCTCTCGCTTTGAGTGGGGGATGCTGTCGGACATTCAGATGCCCGACATGGAGACCCGGGTGGCGATTTTGGCCAAGAAGGCTCAGCTCGATGGACTCACCGCCACCTCGGACATCCTGCAGTTCATCGCCTCGCGGGTTGATACCAACATCCGCGAGCTGGAGGGGGCGCTCATTCGGGTCATTGCCTACGCCTCGGTCAAGCGCTCGCCGCTGACACTGGAGCTGGCGTACGAAGCGCTGAAAAACGTGGTGGCCCTCAACCACCCCCGACCCGTCACCATTCGTGCCATCCAGGAGGAGGTGGCCCGGCATTACGACCTCAAGCTGGACGACTTCAAGGCCCGGCGCCGCACCCGCGCGATTGCGTTTCCCCGCCAGGTGGCCATGTACCTGGCACGGCAGCTGACGGATGCCAGCTTGCCAAAAATCGGCGAGGAGTTTGGCGGGCGGGATCACACGACCGTCATGCATGCGTTCGACAAAATCTCGCAGGACCAGGCCCGCGACCCCCATTTAGTTCAGGTTCTGGAAGAAATCGAGCGGCGGGTTAAAAGTCGCTAGCCTCAGTGTTCGAGGGGGACAAGCTTGGGATGAGCAGGGGACAAGCCACGATCAACGTGGGGACAACCGGGGAGTTGTCCCCCGTCGGGGGCGATGGAGCCAAGTTGTCCCCGAGGGCGGGGGCCGCGGAGGATAGCCATCCACCAGTTGTCCGAGGCTCCAACCCCCATGTGGCCAGCGTCTCCGCCACTTGTCCCCGTATCCACAGGCTCTACGACGACGACGAGTCTAAGATCTCTATCAACGGATAAGAGACGACACACGAGCCCCCAAGGGCTCGAAAACCCAGAGGAGTGACAGCGTGCGTTTTGTAGCGGACCAGGCCCAATTGGCCCGAGCCCTCCAGCAGGTAACGCGGATTGTGAGCCCCCAAAACACGCTGCCGGCGCTGGCCGGTGTTCGCATCGAGGTGCTGTCCCAGGGCGGCGCCGATGGACATGGGATCATTCGCCTCGCCGCCACCGACCTGACATCGGAAATCACCGTGGAGGTGTTGGCCAGCGGGGTGGAACCTGGGGCGCTCATTTTGCCCGCCGGCCCGCTCACGGACCTTGTGCTTCGGGTTCCCACCGCCGAGGTGCGGGTGGAGGCCGACAGCGCGGCGCACCGCGCCACGGTCGCCTACGGCCGGAATCGCACGACGCTCCAGGGATTCGCCGTGCAGGAAATGCCTCAGTTCCCGCGACCCGAGGAAGAACCCGCCCTGTTTGACTTGCCGCCCGGGGCGCTGGCCCGGCTGGCCCGCCAGACGGTGTTTGCCACCGCGCACGACGAGAGCCGCCCCATCCTAAAGGGCACCAGCGTTCACGTGGCCGATGGCAAGCTGGTCATGGTGGGGACGGACGGCACGCGCCTGTCGCACGCGTGGGTGGCGCTGCCCGACTACCGAGGGCCGGCGTTGGACTTCGTGCTGTCGCAGCGCGCTTTGGCCGAAGCCGCCCGCCTCTCCGGGTCGGAGGCGGCCCACGTCAAGCGGGCCGGCAATCAGCTGGAAATTGCCACGGCGGGCGGCACGCTTGTCACCCTCCTCCTGGAAGGCCGCTTCCCCGACTACCAGCGGGTGCTCCCTGAACAGTACCTGACCCGCATCCGCGTCAACACTGACCAGATGCGCGGCGCCGTCGAGCGGGTCAACCTGATTGCCCATCGGGATCGCGCCGGCTCGATTCGCTGCACGTACAGCGGAGGGACGCTGGAAATCCAGTCGGAGGCGGTGGACGTAGGGCAGGCGTACGAAACCCTCGAGGTGGATGGGGAGGGCCAGCCGATGGAGCTGTCGTTCAGCCCCAACATGCTGCTGGATGGCATCAAGTCGCTGGAGACCGAGGTGATGGCACTCGACTTGTCAGGTCCGGAGATGCCCGCCCGGCTGGCGGAAGTGGACGGCACAAATTACTTTCATATTGTGCTGCCCCTTCGACAAATGGTTTAAATGCAGCTCGCTCGGCTGGCCCTGCGCAACTTTCGGAACATCGAGGCGGCAGAAATCGATTGGTCGCCGGCGCTCACGGTGCTGGTGGGTCGAAATGGCCAGGGCAAGACGAACGTGCTGGAGGCCGCCACGCTGGCCGTGTCACGCCACGCGCTGCGGGCCAAGAGCGAGCGCGAGCTTACGCGCTTTGGCGCCGACGGATACCACTTGAGCGCCACGCTGACGGGGGAGGGGGGCACGGAGCAGACAGCGACCCGATCGGTGTGGCTCCATCCCCCCCGGCGCCGGGTGGCCGGTCCCGTGATGCCGGTGGTGACGTTTTCTCCAGACGACCTGGCGGTGGTGAAGGGATCGCCCGACGGGCGCCGGGAGTTTTTCGACCGCATGCTGGTGCAGCTGTTTTCCCGGTATCGCCGCGAGTGGTCGCGGTATCAGCGCGCCGTATCCCAGCGCAACCGCGCCATCAAAGAGGACCAGCCAGATGCCGTGCTGGAAGGCTTTGAGCCGCTGCTGGCGGAGTCGGGGGCGTATTGCTGGCAGCAGAGGGCATGGCTGCTGCGGGAGCTGGGCCCCCTGGTGGAGTCCGTGTATGAAACGCTGGCGCCCCACGAGGGGCCCGCGCTGGCGCTCGTGGCGGGGGGCAGCGAGAACATTCTGGATCGCGGGAGCCTGGAATCCCTGCTGGAGCGCACCCGGCCCCAGGACCGGCGCCGGGGCGCCACGAGCGTGGGCCCCCATCGCGACGACGTCCGGCTCATGGTGGCCGGCGTCGAAGGGCGGATGCTGTCGCAGGGGCAGCAGCGGACCCTGGTGCTCGCGCTCCATCTGGCGTGCCGTCGCCTATTGGAGCGCGAGCTGGGCGTGCGCCCGCTGCTGGTGCTGGATGACGTGCTGTCCGAGCTGGACGCCCCGCGCCGCCAGGCTCTGCTGGACGTGGTGGCCGCCGCCGGGCAGCAAACCATTGTGACGGATGTGACGGATGTGACGGATGTGGCCGGCGCACGCGCTGAGAGCGCGCCGGGGGTGTGGCCGGCCGCCGCCTGGCGGTATCGCGTGGCGGATGGGCGCGTCAGCGCGCTGGGCCGCCTTCCATGAAAACCCTGCACGACATTTTGACCGAGCTGGCCGACCGCTACCGGTGGCATCGGGCCGAGTTGCTCTTAGAGGTGGAGCGGGTGTGGCCCGAGGCCGTCGGGCCGCAGATTGCGCGGGTGACGCGCCCCATCGGGTGGCTGGATGGGGTGCTTACGGTGGCCGTGCCGAGTCCCGTGTGGACGCAGGAGCTGCGCTACCTCGAGGAAGAGCTGCGTGCGTCGGTTAACCGGCACCTCACCGGGGGTGAGGTGTTGCGCATTCGCACGGTGGTCCGCCCGGGCGCCCCGGCCAACCCGAGCGCCGCGCGCCAGGAGGCCGCCGCGCGCCTTGCGGCTCTGTCGAAGCGGCTGCATGAGCCACCGCCGGATGACCCACACTGAGGCAGCCAGGATGAATCCAGGAAGAAGTCCGCACGAAATTGTGAGCCGGGGAGTCGACCGTCATGTTTTTGCACGTGGGAGGGGGGCGGTTGGTTCCCCTGAGCGGCCTCGTGGCTATCTTGGATGCGGGCGTGCTGACCCACTCGCCCGAAACGCGCCAGATGTACCTGCGCCTTCGCAGCGCTGGGGCGGTCAGGGCCGTAGATGCGTCCTGGCGGCGGTCGCTCGTGGTGACGGACGAGGGCATTACGGAAAGCACCGTGGCGAGCCTCACCCTATACGACCGCTGGCACCGCCTGGCGCGCCAGTGGGGCCGCGACCCCGCAGTGTCGGTGCCACATGATATAATTTAACAAAGGCGCCGAGGGGCGTCGGCAACACCTTCGACGTAACGCCGTGGGTTATTTTTTTCCCCGGGGGGACAACGTGGCAGATCAACAGGCTCCGGTCTATGACGAAGGCCAGATTCAAGTCTTGGAGGGGCTCACGGCCGTGCGCAAGCGGCCGGGGATGTACATCGGCACCACAGGGCCGCGGGGTCTCCACCACCTGGTGCAGGAGATTGTCGATAATGCCGTGGACGAAGCCATGGCGGGCCAGTGCGACCGCGTGGCGGTGACTCTGAACGCGGACGGGTCCGTGTCGGTGGAAGACAATGGCCGCGGCATCCCGGTGGGCATTCATCCCACTGCGGGCATTTCGACGCTGGAAGTGGCCCTCACGATGTTGCATGCGGGGGGCAAGTTTGGCGGCAGCGGCTACAAAGTCTCCGGGGGCTTGCACGGGGTGGGTCTCTCGGTGGTGAACGCCCTCTCCCGAGAGCTCACGGCGGAGTCGCGGCGCGACGGGCGCCGATATCGCCAGGTGTACCGGGAGGGCATTCCCCAAGGCCCGGTGGAGGCCGTGGGCCCCGCGACCGATACAGGGTTTTCCGTGCGCTTCTACCCGGACCCGACCATCTTTACCGAGACGGTCGCCTTTGACTTCGACACGATCGCGAACCGGCTGCGCGAAATGGCGTTTCTCAACGCGGGCTTGGAGCTATCGCTGGCCGATGAATCTACCGGCGCCACCGTTCGCTTTCAGTACCAGGGCGGGGTGCAGTCCTTCGTAGAGTACCTGAATCTGAACCGCGAGGTGATTCACGACAAGCCCATTCACCTCCGGGCCACGCGCGACGACGTCATGGTGGACGTGGCGCTGCAGTACAACGACAGCTACACCGAGACGCTGTTTACCTTTGCGAACACGATTCGCACGCACGAAGGCGGCAGTCACGAGGCCGGGTTCAAATCCGCCCTGACCCGCGTGTGCAATGACTACGCCCGCAAGAGCGGTGTGTTGAAGGACGCGGACAGCAACCTCTCCGGCGAGGATGTGCGCGAGGGGCTGACGGCCATCATTGCGGTCACGCTGCACGACCCGCAGTTTGAGGGGCAGACGAAAACCAAGCTGGGCAACTCCGAGGTGCGCGGCATCACGGAGGCGGTCGTCGCAGACGGGCTGGCCACGTTCTTGGAGGAAAACCCCGCGGTCGCCAAGCGCGTGCTGGAGAAAGCGGTCAACGCGGCCCGTGCGCGGGAGGCGGCGCGCAAAGCCCGGGAGCTCACGCGGCGCAAGTCGGCGCTGGAAACGGCGGCGCTGCCGGGCAAGCTCACGGACTGCACCAGCCGCGACCCCGCCGAGTCGGAGCTGTATTTGGTGGAGGGGGACTCGGCCGGCGGCTCGGCCAAGCAAGGGCGCAACCGGATGTTTCAGGCCATCCTGCCCCTGCGCGGCAAAATCCTCAACGTCGAGCGGGCGCGCCTGGACAAGGTGTTTGCCAACGAAGAGATCCGCGCCATGATCACCGCCATTGGGACGGGCGTCAGCGGAGAGTTTGACCTGGCGAAAGCCCGCTACCACCGCGTCGTGATCATGACCGACGCCGATGTGGACGGGGCGCACATCCGGACGCTGCTGCTGACGTTCTTCTATCGGTACATGACCCCCCTGATCGAGGGGGGATACGTGTACATTGCCCAGCCGCCGCTGTACCGGGCTAAGAAAGGCAAGGTCCAGCGGTACTGCTACGACGATGCCGCCTTAGAAGCGTTCATGCAGGAGTACGGACGAGACCACGTGGACATTCAGCGCTACAAGGGCTTGGGTGAGATGGATGCGGAGCAGCTGTGGGAAACCACGATGGACCCCGAGCGCCGCACCTTCCTGCAGGTCAATCTGGATGACGCCATTGACGCCGATGTAATTTTCACGACGCTGATGGGCGAGAAGGTGGAGCCGCGCCGCAACTTCATTGAGGAAAATGCGCACCTGGTTCGCAATCTGGATACGATCGGCTGACAGCGGGTGATGGCCGGCCGGGGTCAGTGGGGGAGGGAAGCGGCCCGCCACCGACAGCCCGCCCCCGGCGGTGCGGGAGCGCTACCGGCAGGAGGCCGTCCTCTTGCAGCGCCTGAACGGCGCCCCCCACGTGGTGCCGTTTTTTGGCCTCGAAGAGGTCCTGCGTATTCCGTGGCTGATTTTTGACGACGGCGGGCGGTGGCGGTTCACCTCGCGGAGGCGTTGGAGAGCGTTCACGCCCGGGGCGTCATGCATCGGGCCCTGCGACCTGAGCATGTGCTGGTGTCGCCCGACGGCCGGGAGGCCTGGCTCATTGACTTTCAAGCGGCCCGGCGCACGCCCCAGGAGATTGTGGTGCAGGGCTCCCCCGTGGGCAGTGTCAGAGCGGCTGCGTATCTGGCCCCCGAGCTGAGCGGGCGGCTGAATCGTCCGAGCGACTCCCGGGCCGATCTGCATGCGCTGGGGGTCACGCTCTACCACTTAATGACGGGCGAGCCGCCGTTTTCGGGGGCCAGCGTCCTGGAGCTGGTGCACGCCCACCTGGAGCGGCGGCCGGTCCCGCCCGCGGACATCGCCGCCGTGCCTCCCCGCATGTCGCGGATCATCCTGAGGCTCCTAAAGAAGGACCCCGCGGCCCGATACCAGTCGGCGCACGGGGTCGTGGCCGATCTGAGGCGCGTCCGTGATGGCGAGGCCCCAGACGAGTCCCTCGGGAGCAAAGACCATCCCATCGCCCTTCATCAGTCGCCGCGGCTCTATGGCACCGAGGCGGTTACCCACGCGGTCCTTGACGCGTGGGCGCTGGTGGCGACGGGGCCACGGAATGCGTCCTGCTGGTGGGGGAGAGCGGCACCGGCCGCACGGCCAGCGTGGGGGAGGTGCGGATGCGTCTGGCCGACGAGGCGGGATTTGCCCTGTCGGGCAGTTGGGGCGCCGACCCCTCCCGTGCGCCGTACTCCGGCCTGATGAAGGCGGTCGACCAGGCGCTCACGAACCTCCTGCAGCGCGCGGACGACGAGCTCACCGCATGGCGGCAGCGGGTCAGGCGCCATGTGGGGGTCCATGAGGAGCTTTTGACGCGCCTCGCTCATGGGCGGATGTTTATTGGGGGAGAGGACCCCGGGCCCCAAGGGGCAGCCCACACGGAGCTGGCGACGGATTGGCGGGGCCGCTGTGGGCGGGACCGGTACTTGCGCAGCGCCGGGGTGCGCTCGCTCCTGTGCGTGCCGGTCGCGCAGCCGGGGCGCGTCGTGGCGGTGCTGTACCTGGAAAACCGCCTCACGGCGCGCGCGTTTCCCTCCGAGCGCCTGGCGCTGGTGACCCTGCTGGCCGGGCAGGCGGCCATCTCCATCGAGAATGCCCGCGCCTACGCCGCACTGGAGCAGCGCGTGGCGGAGCGCACCCGCGAGTTGGAGGCGCTGGACGCGCTGCAAAACACCCAGCGCCACATGGTGGAAGCGGAGCAGATGGCCTCGCTCGGCCAGCTCACCGCCGGGGTGGCTCACGAAATTAACAAGCGGGTGAACTTTGTGGTGTCGAGCGTCCCGTCGCTGCGGCGCGACCTGGAGGATCTCAGGCGGCTCATGGCAGCCTACGAAGCGGCCCTGGCCGGGGCGCCGGACCACCCGGCGCTCGCCGCCGCCCGCGAGCTCCGCGACACCCTCGACGGGGACTACCTGCAGCAGGAGGTGGGCGAGCTGTTGGCGGGCATCGCCGAAGGAGCGGACCGGACGGCCCAGATTGTCAAGGGACTGCGGTACTTTTCGCGGCTGGACGAGGACGAGGTGAAGGCGGCCGACGTGCGCGAGGGGCTAGAGGCGACGCTCATGCTGCTGCGCCAGCAGTACCAGGGGCGCATCACGGTGGAGCGGCAGTACGACGACGTCCCTGCGGTGGAGTGTTATCCCGGCCAGCTGAACCAGCTGTTCATGAACCTTTTGGTCAACGCGGGCCAAGCCATTAAAGGGCCTGGAACGATCACGCTCGCGGTGCGGCGCGTGAAGGACGGTGTGGCCGTGACCGTCCGGGACACCGGACCCGGCATCCCGCCGGAGGTCCAGCGGCACATCTTCGAGCCGTTCTTCACCACCAAGCCGGTGGGGGAGGGGACGGGGCTCGGTCTCTCCATCAGCTACGGGATTGTCGAGCGGCACCATGGGACGATCCAGGTAGACACGGCGCCGGGCGGCGGGACCGCCTTTACGGTGTGGCTGCCCCAGCATCAGCCGACACAAGACGAGGTGCGGGCTGAACCCGGCTAGAGCGGGGCGACTCCGCGTAGGCCCGGTGGAAGGGGCCCGCCGGGCGCTCGCTCTTCGCGGACGCTGACACCCGCACCGCGCCGCCAGCGGCATGCCCAAGGTGGCTTATTGCCGCCACGTGGGAAGGACGTCGACGCCAGCGGCGGCGGCCGCCTGCTGAAGGCGTCGGTCCAAGGTGAGCAATGGGAGGAACCGCCTCAGGGCCAGCTCCAGGTACGTCGCGTCGCAGACCGATAGCCCGTATTCACGAGCCAGCGGGAGCACGCTGCGGAAAATGTCGGCCTCGGCATCTACCTCCACCGCCAGGCCATCTTCCAACGCCGGGATCAGGGCGGCCACGGTCGCTCCAGTGATCCGCCCTCGGCGCTCGGCGGCCATAAGGCCGTTGGCTACCTCTAAGGCCCAAACAGCCGGGACCACGACGCCGAATTCCGGAGGCGGCGCGGCCCCCTCCTCATCAGGAAAACACCAAGCCAGCGCCGATGAGGCGTCCACCACACAGCGCCTCACCGCCGACCCTCATTAATCCACTCCCGAATTTCCGAAATGTCGGCGTGCGGCAGTCGCTCACGAAGCCGGGCCAGGCGCTTCAACGCTTCTTGGCGATCCACCCCCTTGCGAGGAATCGGCCCCAAAATCGCCACGTCGGCTCCGCGCTTCGTTATGGTGATTGTCTCGCCCGCTTCAGCGGCTCGCAACATTTCGGTGAAGTGGGTCTTCGCTTCAAACGTTCCTATCCGGCGCACGCACATCCCTCCTGACTAGTTTAAAAACTAGTTTATAGCGGGACGCGCGGTGTCAACAAAGGCCCTTCTAAGGGAACAACTTGGCCGGCCCGTTCGCCCTGATGAAAACCGGTGGAGGGCGCTCTTGGGTGCCAGGTCGTCAGACGCCCAAGGCTTTTCAAGATCAGAGTCGGACTGGTTCGACGGGCCCTTAAACAGCAGACGGCCGGCTGGAGTTGGCCGCCCGACCTCACGTGGCCAGCGAGGCGGCACCGTCCTGCAGGAATCGCTGGGCCTTGGCGGAAAAGTAGCGGTGGATGCGCAGATCGTCCGTGAGCTCGGGGTGAAAGCTCGAAGCCAAAAGGGGCCCTTGCTCTACCAGCACCGCCTCGTCGTCCAGGCGCCCCAGCACGTGCACGGCGGGGCCAGCCGTCACAATGCGGGGGGCCCGAATGAAGACGACGTGCACCGGAGCTTCGCCCAGCACGCTCACGGGAATGTCGGCCTCAAAGGACTGCACCTGACGCCCATACGCGTTGCGCGCCACGGTCACGTCCAAGCCGCCGATCCACGAAAGGGACGTGCCTCGCGATCCCTCCACCCGGTTGGCTAGGAGAATCATGCCGGCGCATGTGCCGTACACCGGGAAGCCTTCGGCCATGCGAGCGCGCAGCGCCGCCAACAGGCCACTTTCGGTCATCAGCATGCCTATCGTGCTGCTTTCCCCGCCGGGCATGATGAGGCCGGCGAGCCCTGAGAGCTCGGCCGGCCGCCGCACCTCCGGGGCGTCAACGCCCAGCCGCTCCAGGTGGCGGCGGTGCTCCCGCACATCCCCCTGGATGGCCAATACGCCGATGCGCACCTACCAGCCGCGCTCCTGCATCCGGTCGCTCTGCGCGAGGGTGGACATCTCCAAGCCCGGCATGGCTTGCCCCACGCTCTCCGAGACCTCCGCAATCACAGCGGGGTCGTTGTAGTGCAGGGTGGCCCGCACAATGGCGCGCGCCATGGCCGCCGGGTTCTGCGACTTGAAGATGCCCGACCCGACGAAGATGCCGTCGGCACCCAGCTGCATCATGAGGGCCGCGTCAGCCGGGGTGGCGATGCCGCCGGCGACGAAGTGCACGACCGGCAGACGCCCCATCTCCTTGACGCGGCGCACAAGCTCCAGCGGGGCGCCAAACTCCTTGGCGAGCGTGCCCAGCTCCTCCGCGGGCGCGGCCGTGACCCGCCGAATCTCGCCCAGCACCGTCCTGAGGTGCCGCACGGCCTCGACGACGTTGCCGGTCCCCGGCTCCCCCTTGGTGCGGATCATGGCCGCGCCTTCGGCAATGCGCCGGAGCGCTTCGCCCAGGTTGCGGGCGCCACACACGAACGGGACATTGAAGTTCCACTTGTCGATGTGGTACTGCTCGTCGGCTGGCGTCAGCACTTCACTCTCATCAATGTAGTCCACCTCAAGCGCTTCCAGCACCTGCGCCTCGACGAAGTGCCCGATGCGCGCCTTGGCCATGACCGGAATCTCGACGGCCGCGTTGATCGCCTTCACGATGGCGGGGTCAGCCATCCGGGCCACGCCGCCGGCCGCCCGGATGTCCGCGGGCACCCGCTCGAGGGCCATCACCGCCACGGCGCCCGCCTGCTCCGCAATGACGGCCTGCTCTGGGGTGGTGACGTCCATGATGACGCCACCCTTCAGCATCTCCGCCAAGCCTGTCTTGACCCCGGCGGTTCCCTGCTCACGCTGGTTCATCTTTTGTGCCAATTTCGTCCTCCTCCAAATCTGTTCGCAAGCGCTCACGGCCTGTTGTCGCAGCCGCTGTTAAGTCTCCTCGACGTCTACAAGGTCGGGTTCGCTCCGAATGAGAGCCACCGCGGCCACACTCTGCGCCTCGCCCAGGCGCATCACGGACACGCCCTGGGACTGGCGCCCCTGAAGGGAGATGCTGGCCACCGGGGTGCGAATCATGGTGCCCTCGGCGGAGATGATCATAATTTCCTCGGTGCCCTGCACGGGGAGGAGGCTCACCAGGTCACCAGTCTTCGCGGTGCGGTGCATGCCCATGATACCTTGCCCTCCGCGGCCGGTCACCCGAAAGCGCGAAATCGGCGTGCGCTTGCCCTGGCCGTTGGCGGACACAATGAGAAGCTGCCCGGAATCCCGGACCAGCGCCAGACTCACCACGCGGTCGCCCGCCTTGAGGCGGATCCCCCGCACACCACGGGCCTGCCGGCCCATTGGCCGGACATCCTCGGCGGAAAAGCGAATCACCAATCCCTTGGCAGTGCCCAGCAGGATGTCGCCGCCGCCGGCCCCCGTGTCTACGGCAATCAGCTCATCGTCGTCATCCAGGTTGATGGCGATGAGGCCCGCCCCGCGCCAGGACCGGTACGCCTCCAGCGGCGTGCGCTTGATCGTGCCGCGCTTCGTCGCAAACACCCAAAAGCCATCGGTGGCGTCTTTGGGCAGCACCTGCACGGCGGCGATGCGCTCCGTCGACTCCAGCGGCAGCAGGTTCACCACCGCCGTGCCTTTGGCTTGGCGCGATGCCTCGGGAATCTCGTGCACCTTCACGCGATACGCGCGGCCCTTGTTGGTGAAGAAGCACAGATAGTCATGGGTGGATGCCGTAAACAGGTACGCCAAAAAGTCGTCCTCGCGCACCGAGCCCCCGCTGATGCCCCGGCCCCCGCGGTGCTGCGCCTTATACGTGGCCACCGGCTGCCGCTTGATATAGCCGCGATGCGTCATGGTGACCACCATGGCCTGCTCGGGAATCAGGTCTTCGTCCTCAAAGTTCCTCACCGCCGCGACAATCTGCGTGCGGCGCTCATCCCCGTATTGGTCGCGCACCTGGATGAGCTCGTCCTTCACGATGCCGCGCACCAGCGCCGGATCGGCCAAAATGGCTTTCAGGCGGGCGATCTCGGCCGCCACCTCCAGGTATTCGGCCTCGATTTTGTCGCGCTCCAGCGCGGTCAGGCGCTGGAGCCGCATGTCCAGAATCGCCTGTGCCTGCCGCTCGGAGAGCCCGAAGCGCTCCTCCAAGCCGGCGCGCGCGGCTTCGGGGCTTTCCGAGGCGCGAATCAGGGCGATGACCTCGTCCAAATGCTCCAGCGCGATGCGCAGACCTTCCAGGATGTGTGCGCGCGCCTCGGCCTTTTCCAGGTCAAACTGGGTGCGCCGGGTGATGACCACTTCGCGGTGAGCGATGAACTCCTGCAGCATCTCGGCCAGTGTCAGCACCACCGGCCGGCCGTTGACCAGCGCCAGCATGATGATGCCAAAGGTCTGCTGCAGCGGCGTGTACTTGTACAGCTGGTTCAGGATGACCAGCGGCTTGGCGTCGCGCTTCAGCTCCAGCACGACCCGCACACCGTGCCGGTCCGACTCGTCCCGCAAGTCCGAGATTCCCTCGATCTTGCGCTCTTGGACCAGTCCCGCAATGCGCTCCAAGAGGCGCGCCTTGTTGAGCTGGAAGGGGATTTCGGTAATGGCGATGCGCATGCGGCCGTTGTGGCCCTCTTCGGTGGAGGCCACGCCGCGCATGGTGATGATGCCCCGCCCCGTCGTGTAGGCCTGGCGAATGCCTTCGCGGCCGAGAATGAGCCCCCCGGTGGGAAAGTCCGGCCCGGGGATAATCCGGATCAGGTCGTCGAGGGGCGCATCGGGGTGGTCAATGAGGTGGATGGTGGCGTTGGCCACCTCCGTCAGGTTGTGGGGCGGGATGTTGGTGGCCATGCCCACCGCGATGCCCGACGTGCCGTTGACCAACAGGTTCGGGATGCGCGCCGGCAGCACCACCGGCTCTTGAAATTCCTCGTCAAAGTTGGGCTGGAACGGCACCGTGTCCTTGCCGATGTCGGCCAGCATTTCGGTGGCGAGCCGCGACATGCGCACCTCGGTGTACCGCATGGCGGCGGGTGGATCCCCGTCCAGCGACCCGAAGTTTCCATGGCCATCCACGAGGATGTAGCGGCAGGAGAAGTCCTGCGCCATGCGCACCATGGCGTCGTAAACGGCGGGGTCCCCGTGCGGGTGGTACTTGCCCAGCACTTCGCCGACGATGCGGGCCGACTTCTTGTGCGGCTGGGTGGGCCCGTTCGAGAGCTCGTGCATCGCATAGAGAATGCGGCGGTGCACAGGCTTTAAGCCGTCGCGGACATCCGGCAGCGCGCGGCTCACGATGACGCTCATCGCGTAGTCGATGTAGGACCGGCGCATCTCCGCTTCGATATCGATGGGTAATACCCGACCAGCTTCGGCCATGACGCTTCCTCTCGGGGTCCGACTGTCTAACCCCTCAATTATAGCGTGACCGGCGCCAGCGCCGCGCATCGACGGCCAGGCGCTGATCCAAACTCACGGCGACGCGGGCGGGTGTGCATGCGTGGCCTAGGGCTGGTGCGGCATGAAGACACCCGCGCATGCGCTTGGGACCGCACTCGGATCACAGCGGCCGCCGGCGGCACAAGGCTGTCGACGGCGCCGCTTCCCCGCGGCATGCGCGCTCCCGGGGACCGCAGCAGGGGCCGGAGAGCCAAAGGCCCATCGGGGCAAAGATGCTCTCTGCGTGGAGTCCCGAGGGCCCGCTGCAGGCCGAGCGTCCAGCTTGGCTGGGAGCCGCCAGCCGGTGACCATTAATCCTGCGTGGTGCCGAGGCGGCGACGCGTCCACGCGTCCACGCGTCCACGCGTCCAACGGATGCCGCTGGACGAAGACACGTCGCTGGCGTCCCCCAGGGCCCCGGTGCCGCGGATGGATGAGGCGTCGCTTCGCGGGACAGCCCCGTGCATCACGAGGGCCCTCCTGGTCCCTAAGCCGCGCGCTGACGCTCTTGGCCCATGACCGCTTTGCCACGCGGGCCCGGCAGACGTGCGGGCCTGCCTCCGTGATGTCAGCCTCGACAGGAAATTGCCTTATCGGAACGCCATTCAGCGCGCCGGCCCCTAAGCCTCGGTGGTGCTGGACACGTTCCCTCGCGTCACCGCCTGCACGGTCACGGGTGTCGCGGGGATGTTGGCGAGGCCGAAATGGGCAACCCCGGCTCCTGGTCGACAAATCTGGGCGATGAAGGCGAGGGGCGAGCACACAGGTGGTTTAAGATGGCTCGGATCCGTGGCGGCGACCATGCCCGAAGGCACAGGGAGGAGGCAGGGCGTGGAGGGTGGAGAGCCTGCAGCGCTGGCGTCTGTGCGGCGCATTGTTTTGCAGAATCTTCGCGGCGTGCCGTGCCGCGTCTACTTCTTTGGTTCGTTCGCGCGCCAGACAGCTCAGGGGTACTCAGACATCGACGTGGCCATCGCACCGACGCATCCATTGCCCCTGACGTTGCTGGCTCGCGTGCGTGAGGCCTTGGAAGAGTCGTCCGTGCCCTATGAGGTCGACTTGGTGGATCTGAGTCGGGCCAGCGCCGCCCTGCGCGAGGCGGTGGAGCAGGAGGGCGTTCTGTGGACCGAGTAGGCTTGGCCGTCGCGACCGCGGACCGCAGTGGAGGTCCCAGGAAGCGATTGTGGCTCTGCCGCCGCGGGTGGATATCGAGCGGGATGCCGCGGTGCACCACATGGAAAGCCGCTCGCCTCTTCTTGCTGTCGCGGAGGGCATAGCCTCGTCCTCGCCTAAAGTCATCGTGGGGGCCAGCCACGGCGCTCGTCATGGGGGATGACCGGAACCTCACGAGTCACACCGGCCAGGAAGAACCGGCCGCAGAGATTGTGACGCGCCTGCGCGACCACCCGCGCGTCTTGCGGAAATGGGTACAGGCACTCTCCGCGGGAGTCACGGAGGCTTCGGCGGCACGGTGGCTCGTTCAGGAGACGCATCGCCGTTCGGACGCGTGGTTTTGGCATGCGGGCAGCGCGGTTCGCAGCGCCCGTGGCATGGCCGTCGCGGAAGTTGGCAGGAGTTCGACGGCGGGCCGCGAACGTCCTTGAGTGCTTCAGAGAGGGGAGGGAGCTTCATGGACGAGCTGCGTGGAGACTTGGCGTATGTGCGCTATCCGGCCCTTCATGGGGACCAAGTGGCGTTTGTGGCCGAGGACGACTTGTGGACAGTTGCCGCCGCCGGCGGCACGGCGCGCCGATTGTCGGCGGGGGTGGGGCCTTTTGCCGGTCCGCGCTTCACACCAGACGGCACTCGCTTGGTGTTTGTGGGCCGGGAGGAAGGGGAGGCCGACCTGTACTGGATGCCTGCCGGTGGGGGATCGGTGCATCGCGTGACGTTTACGGGCGGCGTGGTGGCGGTGGCGGGCTTCACGCCCGAAGGACACCCGGTGGCGGCGGTCAACGCCAAGCTGGCGTTTCCCCAGGCCCCACTCTTGTACGCCGTGGATTTGGACCGCGGGCAGGTGGACCCCCTGCCGTGGGGGACGGCGCGGGCGATAACATACGGGCCCCAGGGCGGCGTGGTGCTGGGCCGCAAGACGCAAGACCTCGCCACGTGGAAGCGATATCGGGGCGGCACTGCGGGGGAGCTTTGGATCGATCCCGACGGGGGTGGACACTTTCACCTGTATCAGGCGCCGGACCACGGAAACCTCACCAACCCGATGTGGGTGGGCGATCGCATCTACTTTCTGTCCGACTATCAGGGGGTGGGCAACCTTTACTCGATTCGCCCCGATGGCGAGGACCTCACGCGGCACACGGATCACACCGAGTACTACGCCCGCAACGCCAGCACTGACGGCCGGCGCATCGTATATCACGCGGGTGGCGAGC
>JAKADP010000162.1 GCA_021820465.1 Bacillota bacterium | reverse complement strand
GGCGGAGCTGTTCGACTGGCACGCATATTTAGCGCAGGTGCCGGCCATCTATGAGCGCATCGGGATTCTTCCGGAGCCGTCCTAGCCGAGTGACGTGGGGCCGTGGTGCAGGACGCCGCCGGCGGCGTGAAGGGAGCGAGACATGCCCGAGCTGTTGTACGAAGGCAAGGCGAAGAAAGTTTGGACCACCAGCGATCCGGAGCAGGTGGAGATGGAGTTCAAGGACGACGCCACCGCCTTCAACGGCCAGAAGCGTGGCACCATTCTGGACAAGGGCGTCGTGAACGCCAAGCTCACGGCGGTGCTGTTTGCGGTGCTGGAGCGAGAGGGCATCCGCACGCACCTGGTTCGGCAGCTGGATGACCGGCGGCTGCTGGTGGACCGCCTAGAGATGCTGGCGCTGGAGATCGTCGCCCGAAACATCGTCGCGGGCTCGCTGGCCCAGCGGACGGGCTTGGCCGAGGGCACGGTGCTGAAGGCGCCGATCGTCGAAATCTACTACAAAAACGACGCCCTGGGCGACCCGCTGCTGAACGACGAGCACGTGGCCGTGCTGGAGCTGGCCAGCCCCGAGCGGCTGGCGGACCTCAAGGAGCGGGCCCGCGCCATCAATCGGATCCTGTCCGCGTTTTGGGCCGAGATGGGGATTTTGCTTGTCGACTTCAAGCTGGAGTTTGGCCTGCGGCGCGGCGAGCTGGTGCTGGGCGACGAGATTACGCCGGACACGTGCCGGCTCTGGGATGCCAAAACCCGTGCCCGCCTGGACAAGGATCGGTTCCGCCGAGACTTGGGCCAGGTTGAAGAGGCTTACCAAGAAGTGCTGCGCCGGGTGATGGGCCATGCCGCACTTTAAGCGGGTGGTTGCGGTGGATCTGAAGCCGGCCCTGCTGGACCCGGAGGGCGAGGCCATCTTGGGCGTCCTCCAGCACTTGGGCTATCCCGTCCAGGACGTGCGCGTGGGCCGCCGCATCGAGCTGACGGTGTCCGCGGACGGGCCGGCGGAGGCCGACGCGGTGGCCGCCGCGGTGGGGGACCGGGTGCTCGCCAACCCCGTGATGGAGACGTTTCGGCTAGAAGGTGCGGACGGCACGGGCGCGGGCGCGGAGCGCCCCGGCGGCGGTCCGCGGGGTTCGGCCCAATGAGCGTGGCGGTCTTGGTGTTTCCGGGCAGCAACTGCGACCGCGATGCGGTGCAGGGGCTGTCCGCCGTGGGTCTGGCGGCGCACCGGGTGTGGCACCGCGATCCGCTGGGGGACGTCGACGCGGTGGTGCTGCCGGGCGGGTTCAGCTACGGGGACTACCTGAGGAGCGGGGCCCTGGCCGCGCACTCCCCGGCGCTGTCAGAGGTGCGCCGGCTGGCCCGGCGGGGCGTCCCCATCTTGGGCATCTGCAACGGATTTCAAATCTTGTGTGAGGCCGGCCTGCTGCCGGGCGCGCTGACGGTGAACCGCTCCCGGCAGTTTCGCTGCACCTGGGAGCACGTGCGCGTCGAGGGCGCCGCCGGCCCCGTCTGGGCCCTGCCCATCGCGCACCGGGAAGGCCGCTGGTGGGCCGACGCCGCCACGCGCGCCCGCGTCGCGAGCGAGGGCGAGGTGTGGCTCCGCTACTGCGGGCCCGACGGGTCGCTGTCGGACGCGCACAACCCCAACGGATCCCTGGACCATGTGGCCGGCTTGGCGCGCGGCCGGGTGATGGGGCTCATGCCGCACCCCGAGCGCGCGACGGACGCGCTGTTGGGGGGCACCGACGGGGTGGCGCTCCTGACGGCCTGGGCCCACCAGGTGGGGGTGGCGTCATGACGCCCGCCGACGTGGGACTCACGGATGTGGAATCCGCGCATCTGACGGCCTCGCTCGGGCGGCAGCCGAACGACCTGGAGCTGGCCATTGTCGGGGCGCTTTGGAGCGAGCACTGCAGCTACAAGTCGTCCAAGCGCGCGCTGGCGTGGCTGAAGCCGCCACCCGCCCTGGCCGGCCGCCTGGCGGCTGGGCCGGGCGACAATGCGGGCGCGGTCCGCTTCAGCGACACGGTCGAGATTGTCTTTAAGGTGGAGTCGCACAACCACCCTTCGTTTGTGGAGCCGTTTTCGGGCGCGGCCACCGGCGTCGGCGGCATCATTCGGGATGTCCTGGCGATGGGCGCCGAGCCAATAGCCCTATTGGATTCGCTCCGGTTTGGCACGGGGCCGGAGCGGGCGCGCCTCGAGCCGGGGGTGGTGTCCGGCATTGCCGCGTACGGCAACGCGGTGGGGGTGCCCACGGTGGGGGGCGAGGTGGCTTACGGCCCCGGCTATGAGAAAAACCCCCTGGTCAACGTGATGTGTGTGGGGAGCCGGGCCGCTGCCGGCCGGGTCAACGCCGCCGGCGCCCAGGTGGGCGACCACCTGCTGCTGGTGGGGGCCACCACCGGGCGGGACGGCATTGGCGGAGCGTCGCTGCTGGCATCGCGGGCGCTGGACAGCCGGCAGGCGGACCAGCGGCCCATGGTGCAGGTGGGCGATCCGTTTACGGGCAAGCTGCTCATCGAGGCGGTGCTGGCGGCGCTGGCCACCGGCCGGGTGCACGCGGTGCAGGACCTCGGCGCGTCTGGGCTGTCGTCGGCCGTGGCCGAGCTGGCGAGCCAGAGCGGCGTCGGCGTGGTGCTGGCGGTAGACCGGGTGGGCTTGCGCGAGCCAGACTTGTCTCCCGCCGAGGTGATGCTGTCCGAGTCGCAGGAGCGCATGCTGCTGGCGGTGGCTCCCGAACACGTGGACAGCGTGGCGGCGGTGATGGCCCGGTGGGAGCTGTCGCTCTGGGATGTAGGGGTGGCCACGCCCGACGGGCA
>JAKADP010000161.1 GCA_021820465.1 Bacillota bacterium | reverse complement strand
ATCTGGGCGCTCGACGCCCACAGGCCCGCAGGGAGGGTGCCGCATGACTGAGACCAGTAGAAAGAGTCGCCTCGAGGCCGTCCAGGCCGCGTTGGAGCCCACGCAGGCCCGCGCGCTGCTGTTGGCCGCCGGGGAAGACATCCACTATGCCGTGGGCTGGACGCCCCCTGGTGACGAGCGCGTCACGTTTCTGGTGGTTGGGGCGGCCGGGGCCGCCATGGTGGTGCCCGGTGTGAATGCCACGGACGTTCGGCTCCGGCTTGGGCACCTGCCCGTGCTGGACTATGCCGACGATGAGGGGCCCGCGGCTCGCCTGCAGGAGGCCCTGGCCCTGGCGACGGGATCCGCCGCCGGCGGAGGAACGCTGCTGCTGTCCGACAAGACCCGCCACGACCACGTGATGAAGGTGGGTCACGCCCTGCATCCGGACGGCGTGGATCTGGCCAGCCAGGTGATGCGGCCACTGCGCATGGTCAAGGACGCCGACGAACTTGACCGGCTGCGCCGCACGGCGCGCATTGCCGACGAGGTTTTCTTGGTGGGCGCCGGGGCCGCGGCCCGAGGCGCCAGCGAGCGCGACGTGCAGGCGGCCATGCTGCAGGCGTTTCGCGCGGCGGGGGGCGACGGCCCCAGCGGGCAGCTGGTGGCGTACGGCGCCAACTCGGCTGCCCCACACCACCAGCCGGATGACACCGTGCTGGCCGACGGCCCGCTGTGGCTGGACCTGGGCTGTCGGAAGGACGGGTATTGGTCGGACCTCACGCGCTGTGTCTACATAGGTACGCCCACCGCACGATACCGGGAGATTTTCGCCATCGTGGACGAAGCCCGCCAGGCAGCCCAGGACGCCGTAGCGGTCGGGGCGCCGGCCAGTGCAGTGGACCAAGCGGCACGGGCCGTCATTGAGCGTGCGGGCTACGGTCCGTACTTCGTGCACCGCACGGGGCACGGCATTGGACTGGAGGGACACGAGCCTCCCTTCATGATGCGCGGCGACAACACGCCGCTGGCCGTGGGCATGACGTTTTCCATCGAGCCGGGCATCTACCTGCCCGGCGAGTTTGGGGTCCGCATCGAAGATGTGGTGGCCGTGACGCCGGACGGGGCCGAGGTGCTTCCGGCGCTGTCGCACCACTGGGTCGAGGTCAACCGCTAAGGCCCGTCGGCGCCGGCAGGCACTGGCCGCTCGGTCGGCCAGTGCCCCGCCAGCGCGGCCAGCAGCCAGAGCGGAGCAGTGGCGATGCAGGCGAGGCCCACCCCGAGGCCCCAGCGCTGGGCGACAAACCCCACCCCGGCCGCCAGCAGCGCCTCGAGCGGGCCCCCGAGGCTGGTGATGGCTCGCACCACCACCGCGCGGCCCGGAGCCTCGGCAAACGCGCGGCCCTTCGCGATGGGGTACCACCCCGCTCCACAAAGCCCGACCGCGGCCAGCGCGCCTCCCGCTGCGAGCGGCGTGGCGGCCAGGAGGAAGCCCGCCATGCCAAGCAGCACGCCCACCGCCATCCAGGCCAAGAGGGGCCGCGGGCGTTGGTGGGCCATGGCCTTGAGGGTAGGAACCCGATCCAGCAGGGTCAGGGCCGCCATGCCCGCCACCAGCATGCCCGTGAGGAGAAGCCCCACCTCCGCCTCGGACGCATGAAGCTGGTCGTGCAGGTACAGCGCGGCAAACGCCAGCAGCAACTCGTCGATCATGGTGGGAATCCACGCCAGGATCACCCATCGCCACAGTGCCGGCGTGGCCAGCGCTTCACGCACCAGAGTCCGCCAGCCTGCTGCGGGGTCCCCTCGCGCGGCGGGCTGGGCGGGGGCGAAGCGGACCCCGGCGGTGGCCGCCAAGAGAGCCGCCCACAGCGCGGCGCCCAGCCACGCGAGCGCGCGCCAGCCTTGGTGGCCGGCGGCCAGGGCGGCGATGGCCAGCGGGCCTGCGATGTCCCCGATGCCGGACAGCAGAGTCCAACGCGTCATGATGCCCACCGCACCCGCCGCAGTGGCGGCATTGGCCGCCTCGTCCACCACCACCACCTGCCCGAGGCCGACGGCGATGCCCCCGGCCGGGTAGTAGCAGGCAAACAGCACCACCAGTTCGCCATACGTGTCGGCCAGGCCGAGGGCAGCAAAGCAGAGGGCGAGCACCACCAGTGCCCCGATGATCCAACCCCGCTGGCCATGGCGGTGAGACCACAGCGAGAGAGCCGGCTCGAACACAAAGCCCGACAGCGCCGCCACCGCAAATAAAAGGCCCAGCTGCCCATAGGTGAGGCCGAAGTGGGCGCGCAACAGCGGCGCCCCAATCACGGGAATCGCGGCGACCACTTCGTCCACAAGGCCGTAGCTCAGCAGGATGCCCCGGCGGCGGGCCGCCCCAGGGGACACGCCCACCTTGCCATCGTCCACCCTATTCATGCGCATCCTCCACCCTCACACCCTCCTAGGCCACTCCCTCTTACTCACAAGCAAGATGAAAGGGGCACAGGGGGGGATCGGGCCGTCGCCCTCGGGCAGCGGCCTAAGCCGAGCGGGATGCGCCTGGCAAGAGCCCTATTGAAGGGGTGCCATGCAAGCGAGGCTTGCCGATCAGGAAGTTAACAGGGGCTGCGGATGGCCATGGCGGGATGCCACCTCCCTGGTTCATTTAGGTTCATTGTAGCGGGCGGCCAAGCCTCTCGCCAGCGTGCGTGCACCGAAGCTAGCCCGTGTCGTCGAGGTGCGCCGTGGGGATAAGGTGCAGGCCCCGGGGGACGGGTGCAGCAACCGAAAGGGTGTGGCCCGCTCCACGTCCCTCCCACCTCCGCCATCCGACCGCAAGCCGCCTCGGGCTATGGCGGCACGGTGCTGGGCTAGCGAGCCG
>JAKADP010000160.1 GCA_021820465.1 Bacillota bacterium | reverse complement strand
CGGAACGCGGAATAAGATGAGGGGAAGGGCCGCCAGGCGGTCCTTCCCCTCTTGCTTCCCGGCTCGGGCCCCAAAGCTCACCTCTCCCGGCTCCGACGACCCGGCGCCTCTGGCGCCGCCGCCGAGCAGGATGCGCGGCCGCCATGCCGAATAGATGTCTTACCAGCCAGCCCGCGATGGCTCGGCCTCACGCCACCGCTAGCACGGGGGCCCACCGGCGTCGCGCCATGGCCACGCACTGCTGGGCCAGGTCCTCACGCACTGACTGACTGCCAACACCACCGAAGCCGATATCAAAGCCGATGAAGCCGATGACGTCGATAAGGAGGGAGCGGCCACGTGAAACGTTTGGCAATGCCAGGGCGCCGCGCGGCGTGGGGAGCTGCCGCGGCGGCCCTCCTGCTGGGGGCCAGCGCCTGCGGAGGCGCGCCCGCGGCGGTGGGCCACACGCCCACCGTCCTCACCATCGCCCTAAATCCCCAAAGCCCGCTCAACTGGTGGCCCCCGCTGGTGCCGTCCTCCAACTGCGGCACGATCAGCGGCGGCGGCATCAGCGGGCCCGACATGTACCTGTCGCTGCTGTGGATCAGCCGCACGGACACCATCGAGTACAGCCGGTCCATCGCGTCGGGCATCACGGTGACCAATCACGATCAGACGTACACCATTCACATGAACCCCAAGTGGCACTGGTCTAACGGCAGCCCGGTGACCGCGGCCAACGTGGCCTATGATTGGAAGCTCATCAAGGCGTCCAGTGCGCCCAACTCGGTGCTGCCGTATTGCTTCGGCGGCGAGGGCGGCGTCCCGGCCGACTGGAAGTCGGTCACGGTCCAGGGGCCCCACACGCTGGTGGTCACCACCACGGCGCCGGTGAACCCCGTCTGGTTTGAGCACAACGGGTTGTCGCAGCTGGTGCCCGTCCCCCCGGTGTGGAATCGCTACGCCAACATGACCCAGGAGCTGCACTGGATTGCCCGGGTGTCCAATCAGCCCAGCAATCCGGTGTATCGCGTGTACGATGGGCCATATGGCATCAGCCAGAGCGTGCACGACAGCTACTGGACGTTTGCGGCCAATCCTCACTACGACGGCGCGCACCCGCCGCAGTTCAAGAAGGTCACGTATCTGTACGAGGGGTCGTCGGCCAGCACATTTGCCGCCCTGCACCGCGGGGCCGTCGACATTGCGCCGATGTCCTTCTCACTGTATGCCTCAGCCACGCACTTACGGGGCTACCACGTGATTTCTCAGCGGCTGTTTGGATACTTCTTTGCGCTGCTGAACCTGCGCCCCAACGCCGCCAGCGTGGGCGGCCTGTTTTCGCATCTCTACATCCGCCAGGCGCTGCAGATGGGCATCAACCAGCAGGCCATCATTCAGGCCGCGTATCATGGACTGGCCTCGCCGTCGCTGGGCCCGGTCCCCGTCCATCCCCACAACGTCTTTTTCGACTCCAAGCTCACGAACCCCTATCCGTACAACCCGAGCCGCGGCCTAGCGCTGTTGGAGCACCACGGCTGGCACCTCCAGCACGGGGTGCTGGTGAACGCCCAGGGGCAGCGCCTGGCATTTCCGCTGCTGTACCAAACGGGCTCCACGAGCGTGGCCAACGAGGCGCAGCTCATGAAGCAGGCATGGGGCCAGGAAGGCATTGACGTGACGCTGGATCCTCAGTCCATCACTTCCGTGTCCAATCTCATCGGCAATCCCAGCGAGTCGGCCCACTGGGCCATGCAGGTGGGATTCAAGTGGAGTTACGAGCCAGACTACTACCCGTCGGGTGGTGGGCTCTTTACCCCGACGGCGGGCTTTAACCCCGGGGGCTATGCCAACGCGCAGATGACCCGCCTGATCCGCGCCACATACGCCGCCGGCACGCCCCAGCAGGTGGCGGCTCGGTTCAATGCCTACCAGCAGTATGCCGTCCAGCAGCTGCCCGTGCTGTGGGTGCCCACGCCGGACATCATGACCGTGGTCAAAAACGGCGTGACCGGCGCCAAGAGCCAGTACAACGCCATCGTGGGAGAAACCCCCGTCAACCGCATCGGCTTCGCCGGCGCCCCCTGACGGCCGAGAGGCACAAGGGGCGGGGGGCGCCGTTAGGCGCCCCCCGCCCCTGCGTCATCGCCCATGCGGCCCAGCACGCGGAAGAACACGGCTTCCAGACTGTCCTGCGCAGAGAGGCCCGCCATCTGCCGCAGCTCCGCGATGGTGCCGGCGGCACGCTTCCTGCCTTCGTCCAGGATGACGACGGACTCCGCCAGCGTCTCCACCAGCCCCAGCTGGTGTGAGCTCAACACGACCGCCGCGCCGTCGGCGGCCATCTCCCGGAGCAAGTCGCGCACCTCGCGCTGGCCCATGGGATCTAACCCAATCATGGGCTCGTCCACCAGCAGCAGGCGTGCGCGCACCAAGCCCGCCCCCGCGAGAATGACGCGCTGGCGCAGCCCCTTGGACAGGGCGCCGCCCACCTTGTCCCGGTGCCGCGCCAAGTCCAGCCGCTCCATCCAGCGCTCCGCCTCGGCCGGCCAGCCCGCCGGCAGCCGATGCAGGCGCGCCAGGAAGCCCAGATGCTCATACACGGTGAGCGCAGGATACACCTCGGGCGACTCGGGCACCAAGCCCACGCGGCCGCGCTCCCGCTGGAGCGGCCGCCCGCCCCACCGCACCTCGCCCCCGTCTGCGGGCACGAGGCCGGCGAGGCAGTACAGCGTCGTGGTTTTGCCCGCGCCGTTCGGCCCCACCAGCCCCAAAATGTTTCCGGCATCGACCTCAAACGACAGCCGGTCGACGGCCGTCGTTTTCCCAAAGCGCTTGGTCAGGTTTTGCACCGCGAGCCCTTCGGGCGCGCGGCCCTCCCGGTTTTCGGTCACCCCGCCATCAC
>JAKADP010000001.1 GCA_021820465.1 Bacillota bacterium | reverse complement strand
CGGTGCTCGGACTGCAGGGGCGTGGCGTCAATCAGAATGTCCCACCGGTGTCCCATCATCCGCCCACCAGCCCCCGGTACAGGTCAAGGACGGTGGCCGCTGTCGCGTCCCAGGTGAAGCGCTCAGCGCGCCGGCGCCCCTGGACGGCCAGCCGTCGCGCCAGCCCGTCGTCCGTCAGAAGGCGGATGACGGCCGCCGCGAGGGCATCGACGTCTTCCGGATTGACCAAAATCGCCGCCTCGCCGGTGACCTCGGGCAGGGCGGAGCGGTTGGACGCCACCACCGGCACCCCGTGGGCCATGCCTTCGAGGGCGGGCAGCCCAAAGCCTTCGTAGAGAGACGGAAACACCACCACCGCGGCGCCGGCGTATGCGGTCGCCAGCTGGTCATCGGATACGTAGCCTAAGTAGTGCACCCCGTCCGGGATTCCGGCCGCCAGGGCGCTCCGGCGGCCCCAGGTATCCGGGCCGGCCATCACCAGCGCCACGTCAGGCCGGGCGGCCCGCACCTGGCGAAACGCGGCGAAGAGACGCGCAGTGTTCTTGCGGGGATCTTGGTTGCCGACGGCGAGCAGATAGTGCGCGGGCAGCGTCCCGGCCCACTTGGCCCGCTCGGCGGCGGCTCGGTGCACGGCCAGTTCGCGGTCGGATGGCCACCGGGTGCCGGGAGGCACCACGATCAGGCGGTCGGCGAGGCCGGCGACGTGGTGGAGCACGTCTCGCTGTGCGGAGCGGCTGGGCGTGAGCACGGCGTCGGCCGTGTGCGGGCTCCACGCCACCAGCGTGCGAAACACCAGCCGCGTCAGCACAGGCTGGAGGTGGGGGGCCACCAGCGGGATGGCGTCGTGCACCGTGAGCACCCGCCGGACGCCCCGGCGGCGCGCGAGAAACGGCCCCACGCCGGTGGGGTCGTGGACGATGTCCAGCTGCAGGGCGTGCGCGGCGCGCGCCAGCTCGGCATGGCCGCGCATCAGGACGCCCGGCAGCGTGGCCACCCCTGACAGCCGCCGGTTGGGAAACGCGCCAAACCAGGGCATGGCTGTGGGGGGATACGGGTTCAGGAGCCACAGTTGGAGCGTTGGATCGGCCCGGCGCAGCGCCCCGCACAGCTCGGAGGCGTAGCGGCCAATGCCGGTGGTATAGCGGCCCATCCCATAGGTGAACATCCCGACGCGGAGTGGGCGCCGCCGAGCCGAGGCAGTAGAGGTGTTCATGGCGACAGCATACATGAAAAGTCAATATATGGCATATGATCAGGCTGATCCCGCGCGGTAGTGGAGCACGAGGTGGCGGGTCAGGGCCGGCTGGCCGGGTGCGGTCAGCTGCAGGCGCCACGTGCTCATGCCATATCCGGCCGTGGGCAGCGGCACCTGGTAGCGGCAGGTCCGTTGGGCCGGGCAGCGGAGCTCTTGCGTCCACACGCGGGATCCATTGAGGGTGGCTGTTGCGTGGTACGCCAGGACCGTGTGGTCGGGATTGCTGATGTAGAGCGCCACCACGCCCTGCGGGGGTGCAATGACGTAGGGGGTGCTGGGGAAGCCCGCAGGTCCCACAATCCATGCGGCCGGCGCGGCAGCCTGCCAGGCGGGCGCCACCACGAGGCCGGTGGCCGCGGCGAGCGCCGCCATCAGCAGGAGCCCGCCCCACACGGTCCGTCTGAGGGAGCCAGGCAGCACGTAGGGTTCGTCTCGCCCCAGGGCGCGGCGCCGGACGAGGGCCACCAGGCTCAGGGTGCCTGTGAGCGCAAAGAGCGAGAGCACGTCAGTGGAGGGGGTGGCCCGGACACCCGCTCGCGACAAGCCGTAGACGATGCCGGCCGTCGCCGCGACGCTGAGGATGAGCGCCAGCGCACTCCGCTCAGCGCCGTCCAGGTCCTGGCGGCGCGGAAATAGGCACAGCGCCGCCACGTAGCCGGGGGCTAGGAGTCCGAAGGGGATCCCGACCGCGGCCCGCGCGATGCCGATGGCGTGGGGCCACACCACATCGAGTCCCAGCACGGCCAGCCCGGCAAAACACACGAGCGCCACGTCCCACCACACGAGCGGGGTGGGACGCACCCGGATAGGCACCGAGGCTTCAGAAAATTGGTACATGCCCACAGATCCCTTCCGACCCAAGTCCAAGCCCTTCCTGGAACAACATGGAATATACTACCGTCGAAGACATATCGGGGCAATGATGGGAGGTGGATCTTAGTGGTCGCGGTCAGGCGGCGCAGGTCCGACCCGCCCCCAGGCATGGCGAGCGCCCCTGACAGTTGGCGTAAAATCTTTATCATAGGCCCGCCGGGCAGCGGGAAAACCTTTTGGGCGCGTCGCGTCTCCCAAGCCACCGGGATTCGATGGTATGAATTGGATGAATGGCTTTTGAAGGCGGAAGACGACCCGGAGCGCACCGCCTGGCAGGACAGCGTGTTGGCGCAGGACGCGTGGATAATTGAGGGCATCTATCCTTGGGCCGATGCGATGGCCCAGGCCGATGCCGTGTTGCTGTTGCGCCCGCCATGGTGGGTGCGAGACTTCAGGATCGTGTGGCACCGGTACCTATGGCCGGGCGCCCAGAAGCTTGGGCGCACCGCTTGGCGCATGGCGGTGACGCTCAGGACCAGCCATCGGTACGCCCATGACCATGAGGTGCGAACCTGGTCGTCCGCCGAACGCCTGGGCATCTACGTCAGGCAGGTGGCCTCGGGCCAGCATCTGCTGGCGGAGGTGCTGTCACACCAAGCCCCTACAAGCGATACTGGCCCGCCCACGCCAACGCGTGCTTGATCGTCCGCTTGGGCACCGGGTCGCCGTATTGCGGTCCCAGGCTCGAACAGCCGGCGACGTCGGGCAGCGGGAGCAGGGCGGGCGGGTGGAGGGGAGCCAGGGCACGAGCATACGCCTGACCCAGGGCCCACCGCTCGCCGACGGCTTCCGGCACTTCGGTGACCGCTTGGTAGGCCCGCAGAAGATAGCGCTCGAAGCAGCCGCGGTCAACTTTGAAGAAGCGCGTATCGGCCCACCCGGCCTGTCCCAGAAACCGCCGGCAGAACGCGCGAGGATGGCAGCGCGCCCGGCGTTCGATCCGGTCGAAGTTCGTGACGGTCAGGCGGCCGGTTACCTTGTAGAAGCCTGGCGCGCTCCGGAGGATGTGGCTCTCCGTGAGAGCGCGCTCCATGAGACGGCCCTCCCCAAACCCTTTGCCCCGCTCCATCCCCGCCTGATTGTCCGCCCAGCTGAGCACCTCCAGCGGGATGCCGTACCGGACCGCCACTTCATGGAAAGGACCGTAGGGGGCGCCGTACCCGCTGTTATCGCAGAACACCACCCCGGACAATCCGGGCCGCGCCAGCCAGAACTGCAGCGCGGCCGCGTACTGGGCCCAGCGGGCCGCCGGATTGTGCAGGGGCATGCGGGGCACCGCCACCGGGGCTATGGTGGCGGTCATCAAGAGAGGCCATGCGGGCATCGCCACACCCCCTTTCATGTAATAACATATTGTACCAGTTCGCGAAGGAAAAGTGGCTCGTCGGCGCTGTCGCACTGGACCGCGCACGCGGTGCGCGGCAAGATACCAAATAGCGAAGGCCGAGCGGCGGAGCGAGGGGGAGGCCATGGACCGGAGGGAGGGGGCGCCCGCGGCAAGATGGCGGGACGCGGCCACGGTGGTGGCGTGGGTGAGAGCGCCGGGCGGGCGCCTGCGCGTCTTGATGATTCTCCGACCCGCGACCCAGCCGGGGTGGCCGGGGCAGTGGGTGTTTCCTGGGGGCGGTGTCGGCACCGCGGACCGGCGCTGGGCGGTGGGGCGCCCAGCGCCTCCCTCCCCATCTGAGCCGGCGCCCATCAACCAAAGCGACTTCATGCGTTGGGCGCGGCCCTGGTTTTTGCAGCGGCTGGGGTATGTGCCGGAAGACGACTGGCCAGCCCCGGACCGCGATCTGGTGGCGAACCGCGCCGCCGAGGCCGCGGCTGCACGTGAGCTCTGGGAGGAGGCGGGCCTCTGGCTGGGGCCGGCGGTGCAGGTGCCGGCCGTCGCGTCCACGGAGCGGGCGGAGGGTGCGCGCCGGCTGCCGGCGCCCCATCTGGCCTCCCTCAGCTATTGGGGCCGGCTCGCGACCCCGCCCCACGAAGCGCGCCGGTTTGACTGCCGGTTCTTTGGGCTGGACTGCTCGGGGGCCCCCTGGCCGGCGGCACGGGGGGCCCCCGGCGAGGTGGCGCATCTCGCGTGGCGAGACCCCGACGACGTGCGTCGCGGCGAAGGGATCCCCCTGCCCACACGCTATGTGCTGGAGTGCCTGCGAGACCTATCAGTCTATGATCCTTCTAAGGAGTGACCCCATTGGAAATGCGACACGTCCCCACGCACACCGATGACCAAGCGGCCACCGTCCCGCATCGCATCAGCGGGGAGCTGGTGCCCGTGCTGGAATTTGAGCTGGGAGGCACCGCCAGCGTCTACTTCGAACACTACATCTTGCTTTACAAGTCTCCGTCCGTCCGACTGGCCGCCGCCATGCCGCGCGGCGCGCTCAAGCGGCTCCTGGGCAAAATGCCGGTGTTTTTGACGCGGGCGGACGGCGAGGGCGTGCTGGCCGTCAGCCGTGACGGCCCGGGACAGGTATTTGGCGTGCACATTCCCGCCGGGGGCGCACTGGAAGTGCGCGAGCATCAGTTTCTGGCGGCCTCAGGCAACCTGGGCTACGGATTTTCGCGGGTGCGCGGCGTGGCCAACCTGCTGCTCGGCGGGTCCGGGTTCTTCGTCGACCGCTTCACCGCCTCCCGGGATCCCGGCACACTGTGGCTCCACGCGTATGGCAATCTGGTGGAAGTGGAGCTGGCACCGGGCGAAGCCTTTGACGTGGAGCCAGGGGCGTGGTGCTACAAGGATGCGGGCGTGCGCATGCAGCTGGTGCCCATCAATGTGGCGGCGGGGCTGCTGTCGAGCCATCACCTGCTCTTGAATCGCTTTACGGGACCTGGCCGGATCGGCATTCAAAGCATGAGTGTCTACCTGCCGTCCGACGAATAAGGCCCACAAGGGCCGCGCGACTGCGAATGCTGTGGAGCAGAGGGGCTCGGTGGGAGGGAGGGGCACGCGATGACCGTCGACGAGGCGAGGCGAGTGCTGGGGCTCGGGAGCTCGCCCAGCACGGTGGCTGACATCGAGAGGGCGTTTCGACGGTCTGCCAAGCACGACCATCCGGACGTGCAGCGGGACGCGGGGGCGCGGCACGCGGCGGAGGAGCGATTTCGCCGCGTGTTGGAAGCGCGCCGGATGTTGCGGGCCATGGCCGCAGCCCCGCCGCCGTCTTTCTCGGCCCAGCGGCGCCCGGCCACTAACCGCACGGCCCCCGGCCGCCGGCAGCGCCCCCTCGGGAACGCATCCGTGGAGCGCACCGTGGCGGGGTGTGGGGGCTGGGTCATCGCGGGCTGGGCCGCTCTGGTCCTCTTCTCGCCGTGGTGGGTGTTGCTGCCCGCCGCCGTCACGCTGGTGTGGGCCCGGCGGCGGGGGCCGTGGTCGCGTGAGGGATTGCAGGCGGCCGCCATCGAGGTGGGGCGAGCGATGGCCGTGGCGGGCGTGGCCGCCGCGGCGGCGATCACGCTCGTGAGCGTCCTGTAGACGAGCGAACCGCCCGTGCGCGGCACGGGCGGTTGGGGGCAGGGCTAGCGGCGCCGCGCTCCCCCCAGGAACAGCATGAGGAAGTACATGAACAGGTTGACCACGTCCAGCGCCAAACCCAGCCCCAAATAGGCGGCCAAGCCGTCGTTGGGGCCATACGCCATCGCCTGGCGCATGCGGCTGAGGTCCACCACGAGGTATAGTTCAAAAACCCCAATGCCAATGAGGGACCACAGCGGCGACGTGACCAAGCCAGTGGCTGAGCCAATGAACATCGCCAACACTTGGGTGATCACGAGGCCCATGAGCGCCACAAAGGCCAAGCCCGAGAGCTTGCTGAGGTCCCAGGGGCTCACGTACGCGATGGCCGCGGTCACTACCAGCGACCCCGCCACCGCCACCACTGCGGACAGGACCGCCGGCGGCGAGATGCTGAGTCCATAAGCAAGCGCCAATCCCAAAAAGGGGCTGACCATCAGCATCATCAGCCCGCCCAAGACGAGCTCCTTCCTGATGTTGCCGATAGCCCGGTTGAGCGCCGCTGACAGCACAAACACCAGCACCAGCATGGGCAGCCAGGCAATCGACCCCGAGCGGGCCATCACCGCGTCAAAGCCGGTGGCCAGCGTGGCGAACGCGCCAAACGCCGCGACCAGTAGATAAAGGGCCATGTACAGCAGGGTAGAACCCATCAGACTGCCCGTGAGCGTCCATGACGAGCCATTCTGCGCAAAGTAGTAGCTTCGCGCCTGGCTGGGATTCATGGACCGGGAGCGGCCCGGTGTCCTCCATGCCATGTCCAATCGCCTCCCCAAATCGGTCACGTTCTCGTGTCAAATATACCACCGCTGCGGCGCGGGCAACCAAGTTCTTGCTGGGAGCCCGCTGAGATTACGCCGTGCCGGCGCCCCACAGCAGCGTGGCGGCATTGCCCACCAGGACGCGGCGGCGGACCGCCGGCGGCAGCTCCAGGGCGTCAAAGTCGTCAAGCTGGCGACCCAGGTCAAACATGGGAAAGTCGGTGCCGAATAGAAATTGCTGCGAGAGGCGGCCGCGCAATTCGCGCAGGACCTCGTCGGGAAGATACTTGTATCGCCACCCGGAAATGTCAATGTAAACGTTGGTCTTGTGGAGAGCCATGGCCAGCGCTTCCAAGTGCCAGGGCCAGCCCACGTGGGCCAGGATGAAGGTGAGTGCGGGAAAGCGCGCGGCCCAGGCATCCAGGCGCATGGGCCGCGCCGCGTCCAGCGGAAGCCCTTGGCCGCCGGGCGTCCCGGCCCCGACCCCGCTGGTGCCGGTGTGCACGACGATGGGAAATCCCAGCTCGGCGGCCGTGCCGAAAAACGGCTCCCAGCGCTCCTGGTCAGGGAGAAATCCCTGCATCGTGGGGTGGAGCTTCAAGCCCTTGAGGCCCAGCCGCGCCATCTTGTGGAGCCGCGCGACGGCATCCGGCCGCGCCGGATCGACGCTCCCGAAGCCCGTAAACACGTCGGGGTGGCGCGCCGCAATCTCCGCGACCCGCTCGTTGCTAAGCGGCGGGCGGCCCGTGAATCGCTCAGCATCCCAGGCCAGCAGCAGCCCGTGCACGCGGGCCGCGCGATAGGTGTCCACCATGGCCTCCACGGGCCCCGCCACCATGGTGGTGTGAAAGTAGCGCTCCACGGACGCCTGGTAGGGCCCCATGGAATCGGTGAGCCACTCGGGAGTGGCCAGATGCACATGCGCGTCAATCGCGCGCGTGTGTTCCAGATCAATCGGGCACGTGGCGGCCGCCTCCTTCGCAAGTGCTGCGAGCATCGGGCTTGCCAGGCTTAGGGGACGGCATCCCCTAGCCGGGCGATTCCAAATTGAACACGGCCATGCGCAGCTCGGTCATTTCCTCGACGGCAAATCGAGGGCCCTCACGCCCCTGGCCACTCTGCCCCACGCCGCCGTATGGCATGAGGTCCGCCCGATAACTGGACGTATCGTTGATAATGACACCGCCGACCCGAAGGTGTTGCACAGCATACCAAGCCCGGTTCACGTCGCGAGTGAACACCCCCGCCTGGAGTCCGTACTCGGACTGGTTGACCAAATCCACCGCCTCGTCAAAGTGCTCGTACGGGGCCAGCACCGCCACCGGGCCAAACACTTCCTCGGACACCACCCGCATGGCTGGCGTGACGCCGGTCAGCAGAGTGGGGGCCATGAGGGCGCCGTGGCGGCCGCCGCCCCAAACGACCTGAGCCCCCGCCTGGACGGCCTCGCTGACCCACGCCTCGACCCGCTCGGCTTCCGGCACGCTGATGAGCGGGCCGACGTCGGTCTTGGGGTCCATGGGGTTGCCGACCACTAAGCTCTGGGTCGCAGAGGTGATGGACGCCACAAACGCATCAAAGACGGAGGCTTGCACGTAGATCCGCTGCACGGAGATGCACGACTGGCCCGCTTGAGCAAAGGCGCGGCGGGCCAGCAGGTGGGCGGCCGTGGCGAGGTCCGCGTCGCTGTGCACGATGTTGCCGGAGTTGTTGCCCAGTTCAAGGGTCACACGGGCTCGTCCCGACGCCGCCTTGATGGCGAACCCCACCGGTGGGCTGCCCGTAAACGTAATGAAGTTGACGCCGGGATGGCGCACCAGCGCGTCGCCCACCTCCGCCCCGGACCCCACCACCAGGTTCAAAAAGCCTGGCGGCAGGCCGGACGCGGCCAGAAGCTCCACCAGCCGCACGGCCGACAGCGGAGTGGAGGTGGCCGGTTTGAGCACGACGGCGTTGCCGGCCGCAATCGCCGGCGCCACCTTGTGGCACACCAGGTTCAGGGGAAAATTAAAGGGGGTGATGGCCGCCACTACGCCGACCGGCACCCGGACGTAGAGGCCCACGCGATGCTCTCCCCCCGGGGAGGCATCGAGGGGGACCGTCTCACCGTGGAGGGCCAGCGCTGCTCGGGCGGACAGGGCGATGGTCTCCACGGCGCGGTCCACCTCGGCCCGCGCGTCCTTCCAGGGCTTGCCGCCCTCCTGCACAATGACACGGGCCCAGTCGTCGGCCTGGGCGCGGAGCGTCGCGGCGGCCGCCTCCAGCACGGCCGCGCGCTGGCGGGGCGGGAGGGGGTGGGCCGCGGCCGCCTGGGCGGCGGCGACGGCTCGCGCGACGTCCTCCCGACGCGCGCTCACGAGGGTGGCTAGGGCAGCCCCCGTGAACTTATCCACCACGGTCATCGGTCGCCCGCTCGCGTCCCACTGTCCATTGATGTAGAGGCCTCGGGGCTCCTGCACATCGGGCATCTCCCTTCGCCAATGGTCATGTCGCTCATTGTACCAGCGTAGCGGGGCGGTCACAGAACATCCGCGCTGTTCCTGGGTCGAGCCGGCTCTCCCGAGAGCTCCTTGACGGGGTCCATGTCCGGCAAGCCTGGAGTGCGGTACCATGAGGGGCGGCGGTGGCCGCGAGGTTCGGCCGCTGTGGGGATGCACCCCAGAGGACGCCGCTGGCAGGGGAAGACGAAAGAAGAGGGGGCCGCAGGATGGCCAGCACGTGGACGAGCGATGGAACGCGCGGAGACCGGTCCGATTCGCCCTACACATACATAGGAAAGTCACGGCGCCGCGAAGACGGGCCCGCCAAGTTGGTGGGGGCCGGAGGCTATGTGGCCGATCTGGATCCGGCGGGCAGTTGGTATGCCCACCTGGTCCTGAGCCCGCATGCGCACGCCCGGATTCGGGGCATTGACACGCGTGCCGCGGCCGAAGTCCCGGGCGTCAAGGCGGTGTACCTAGGTGACGCGCTGCCCGAGGCGGACCTGTTGGCCCAAAGCGAGGTGTTTTACGCCGGGGAGCCCGTGGCGGTGGTCGTGGCCGACGACCCGGTGGTGGCCGAAGATGCGGCGGAGCTGGTGCAGGTGGACTACGAGGTGCTGCCGGCGGTGGTGGATCCCACGGCCGCGATGCGCCCCGAGGCGCCCTTGGTCCGGCAGCTGGAGGATACCGCCGGCCGGGCGGACGCCGGTGCCCACGGCGACACGGCTGGGGGGGGCGGCCCGACTGAAGAGCGGCCCAACAATGTCTCGTCGGTCATTCGATACCGCCGCGGCGACGCGTCGGCCGCGCGCGAGCGCGCAGACGTCGTCGTGACGCGCCGCTATCATCTGCCTCCACTGTACCAGGGCTTTCTTGAAACCCATGGGTCCAGCGCGCATGCGGCCCGCACCGGCGAAACAACGATTTGGACCACCACCCAGGGCCAGTTCATGGTGCGCAACTCGGTGAAGCGGCTGCTAAAACTGCCCGACTACCGGGTGCGGGTCGTGGGCGCGACGGTCGGCGGGGGATTTGGAGGCAAGGGAGTCCTCCTGGAGCCCCTCGTGGCCACGCTGTCGCAGCGGCTGGGTCGGCCGGTGGCGATGCTGTTGGACCGCCAGCAGGACATTCTGGTCAACAACCCGGGCCCTGCCGCCGATATTGATGTGACGCTGGCCGCGGATCAGGACGGGACGCTGCTGTCGATTGAGGCGCGCCTTGTGTTTGACAACGGCGCCGAGCGCGGCGGCTCAGCCGGCATTGCGTGCATGATGCTGGCCGGCACGTACCGGAGCCCGCATCTCGAGGTGTTGGGGTACGACGTGATGACGCACAAGGTGCCCGTGGGCGCGTATCGCGCGCCCGGCGCCCCGCAGGCGTACTTTGCTCTGGAGTCCGCGATGGATGAGCTGGCTCACGCGCTGAAGATGGACCCCATCGCGCTGCGGCTCAAAAACGCGGTGCAGGAGGGCGACGAGCGACCCGACGGCCGCACGTGGCCGCGGATTGGCCTGCGCGAGTGCCTGGAAGTGGCGCAGAACCATCCCTTCTTCCAGCAGCCGCTTGGCCCGCATGAAGGGATTGGGGTGGCGGCCGGCGGGTGGGGCGGCGGCCTAGAGCCCGCCGCGGCCGCCTGCCAAGTGACCTCCGAGGGCCGGTTGGTGGTCCAGGTGGGATCGATAGACATCACAGGGACGAACACGACGTTCGCGCTGATAGCGGCCGAGGAGCTGGGGCTCTCTCCCGACGACGTCCACGTGGCGTTCACCGACACGGGCCACGCCCCCTACGCCGGCATGGCCGGCGGCAGCAAGACGACCTACACGGTGGGCCTAGCGGTGGCCGAAGCCGCAAAAGCCGTGCGCCGCCAGGTGCTGGAAATTGCGGCCACCCGTCTGGAGGCGGCCGTCGAGGACCTCGACCTGCGCGAGGGCGTGGTTCACGTCAAGGGAGTGCCCGGCCGAACGGTCACCCTGGCAGAGATCGCCCGCGACACCGCCCGATTTGGCGGGCGCACCGCACCCCTCATAGCCGAGGGACGCAGCGCCATTACGAAGAGCGCGCCCGGATTTGCCGTCCATGCGGCCCGGGTGGCTGTGGACCCGGATACCGGAGAAGTGCGGCTAACCGGCTACTTGGCGATTCAGGATGTGGGGCGGGCGCTCAATCCCAAGGAGGTCGAAGGGCAGATTTTGGGAGGCGTGGCCCAGGGGATTGGGCGGGCCCTATACGAGGATCTGGCTTATGACGACGGGGGACAGCCCGTGACGACCAGTTTTCTGGACTACCAGATGCCGACGTTTCACGATGTCCCTCGGGTAGACGTGGTGCTGGTCGAGGTTCCGGCGGAAGAGGGGCCGTATGGCGCTAAGGGCGTGGGCGAGCCGCCGGCGATTCCCGGTGCCGCCGCGATTGCGAATGCGGTGGCGGCGGCGACCGGACGCCGGGTGGCCACACTGCCCATCACGCCCGAGCGCGTGCTGGCCGCAGGCCGCTGACCCGGGGCTCTTACGCGAGCACCCCCCGCGGCTCCGCCGCGGGGGGTGCTCCATGCGAGGGGACTCGAGAGAGGTGCCCCATCAGCCGTGGGTGCCTGGGGCGTGATCGGAAAGGTGTCCCAGCCACGCGATGAGCGCCGCCACACTGAGTGCCGCCCCCGCCAGGACCGGCACCAGCACGGGCGCGGTCCAGGGACGGCCTGCGGCGGGCACCCAGCCGCCAATCAGGGGGGACACGCTGATGGCCATGCCGCCCAGCACGCCGGCGAGCGACAACCCCTGCGCCGCGGCCCTCACGGCGCCTCCGATCGCGGTGCGGCCGAGCCGGGGCGAGCCTCTAACTCGTCAAGTGTCCGGCGGGCGAGCTGCTCGAGCTGTTGGGAGGGCGAGCCCGTGCCTGCAGGCGGCGGATCGGGCGGCAGCGCCCGCCGCGCCGCCACGGCAGGCCGGGGGCCGGTCAGCACCGGCACACCGGTGGCCAGGGCCCACAGCGCCGTGAGGGCGCCCATCCACTCACTCGCGCTGGTGGATGGGGCCCACGGCGCGCCAGGTGCTTGAAAGCGCAGGAGAAAGGGCGCAGCCATCAGGGCGAGGGCGGCCCAGGCGCCCAAGACCGCGCCCACCAAGCGGGCGGCTGCCCCGCCCCGCCCTTCGAGAGCCCTAACGCGGGTCCGCTCATCGGACGATGTGCTCCTGAGACTGCTCATGCGGCGACGCTGGCTCCTCTCGGCCGTCAGTCTGTCGGTTCGGTTCCCGTGTCCTCACGCTGCGGCCCGGATTCTGCGACGGGTCGGCTGGCCGCGGCGCTTCCGGACGCCGGTGCCTCGGCGGCGTCATCATAAATATACTGCTTGCCCCGCAGCACGGACGCCACGGCAGCCACCAAGCTCATGGCGGCGGCAAAGAGAAAGACGACGCGCAGGGAGGCCATGAAGGCGCCAGAGATCAGGGTGGGGAAGAAGTGCACCGAGAGCAGGGTCGCGCGCGCGGCGGCCGGCATCGACGCCAGGACGGCATGCGGCACCAGCTTGGCCAGCGGATTGAAGCCGAGCAGGGCCGAAAACAGAACCGCCATGGGCGGAAGGTGCGAGAGCTTGGCCGCGAACGCGGCCGGCAGGCCCGCGTGGGCCAGCCCGGACGCCAAGGCTGTGGGCAGGTGACTCGCCATATTGGTGATGACGATAGTGAAAAACACCCCCATCGACAGCATCATGCCGGCGTTCATGAAGGTAGCGCGCATACCGGACGCGACGCCCCGGTACCGGGAGGGCACGGAACTCATGATCGACGAGGTGTTGGGGGAGGAAAACAAGCCCATGCCAATGCCGATCATGAAGATGTACGCGGCAAATACCCAGTAGCTGAAGTCCGCGTGCAGCGTGTTGAGCGCAAAGAACCCGGCAGCACTCACCAGCATGCCGACGGTGGCAAACCAGCGGGAGCCGTACCGGTCCGAGAGCCGCCCCGAAATCGGGCCCGCCACGAAGAACCCCACCATCTGGGGAATGGTATCCAAGCCGGCGTCGAGGGGCGTGTTGGCAAACGACACGCCATGCAGCGGCAGCCAGATTCCCTGCAGCCAGATAATCATCATAAACTGCAGGCCGCCTCGTGCCACGGCGGCCAAGAGGCCGCTGATGTTGCCCGCCGCGAAGGCTCGATTGCGAAACAGGTTCAGGTGGAACATCGGATCAGGTACAAACGACTCGATGACGATAAACGCGACCAGCAGGGCCACCCCAAGGATGAGGGACCAAATCACGAACGGATTGGACCAGCCGGTCACGTGGGCCCCGTAAGGCAGAATGCTGTAGGTGAGCCCGATGAGCACGCCTAAGAGCCCCAGCCCGAAGGTGATGTTCCCCAGCCAGTCAATGCGCTTGGACTCCCGGGTCACGGCGGTTTCGCGCAGGGCGATGTAGGCCCAGATGGTGCCTGCCAACCCCACGGGCACGCTGACCAAGAAGACGAGGCGCCAGTCGACCACGGACAGCAGGCCACCCACCACGAGGCCGATGATGCCTCCGCCGATGGCAGCAATCTGATTCAGACCCAGGGCAAAGCCTCGTTCTTCCACGGGAAAGGCATCCGTCAGGATGGCCGCGCTGTTGGCAAACAGGAACGCGCCGCCAATGCCCTGGACGAATCGAAAAATCGTCAGCTCCCACTCTCCCGCGATCCCGACGCCGGGCGTCAGGAACAGGAGGATGGACCCAAAGGTAAACACGGCGAACCCCAAGTTGTACAGCTTGACGCGCCCGTGTGCGTCCGACAGGCGCCCGAACGACACCAAGAGAATGGTCGTGGCCACGTTAAAGCCCAGCAAAATCCAGAGCAGCAGGCTGGTTTGGTTAGACTGGAGAGGGTTGACCTGGAGCCCGCGAAAGATGGCGGGCAGCGAGATGATGAGGATGGTCCCGTTGATGGCGGCCATCAAAATGCCGAGCGTCGTGTTGGACAGCGCGATCCACTTGTAGTCGATGCGATGGTGCCACGAGCCCTGACCGGTGCCGTGTGACGGAGACAGGGATTGAGAGGACAAAGTCAGGCTCCTTTCTTGCCATGTGTGGACCACAGGTCCGAGTGGACTTAGGGCACTGCGACAGGATCCGGATCGGAGAGACGACGGACTTGCCCCAACAGAGCCAGCAACCCGTCGTGCAGGTGCCGCCGAGCCTCGGGATCCAGTTCTCGGATGCCTTGGAACAGCGGGTTGTCGAGCCCGAGCGACAGCGCGCCCAGCGTCTCGTGCCCGCTTGGGGTCAGCGACACTACGACCGTGCGCCGATCTTCCTGCCCGGTGGATCGGGCTACGAGACCTTGGGACTCCAGCCGACTCAGCACCCGCGTGAGCGAGGCGGCCTGGATGCCCAGGCGGCGCGCCAGCTCGCCCGCCGTGACCGACTCCTGCTGCAACTTCTTGAGGCAGTGCAGCTGGGTGAGGGTCAGTGAGTGGGCCTGCCACAGTTCAAACAACAGCGGCTCGGCCTGGACCACGACCGCCAACACCAGCCGCGTGGTCTCCGCCGCCGTAGGGAGCGATGCCTCGTCCGTCATGCCGCACCCCTTCCCAGGTACTTATCACGCGGGCAATATTAAAGCACATGTCAACGAAGTGCAAGGGCCGCCATCCGGTGGGATGGAGGCTGGTATCATGGAGCCTGCGCGGCTGGCCGGGGCCGATCCGCGAAGAGGCACGGTAAGGGGGCGGCGTGGTGGAGCGGCCAACACATCCCACACATCCGACACACCTGTTGATATTTGACTTGGATGGCACCGTGCTGGATGGGCACGGCGCCGGCCATCAGGCGATGGAGCGGGCATTTCGCGCCGTGATGGGCCAGCCGGGGGGGTTCGACCACCTGGACTTCGCGGGGCGCACGGATCCCGCCATGCTGCATCTGGCGGCCGCCCGGCTCGGGCTCACGATCACCGAGGAGCAGTGGCCGAGGCTGCTGGACGCTTACGTGAGTGCGCTGCGGGAGACGGCGCCGGCCACGCGTGCGCTGCCGGGCGTGCCGGCGCTCCTGCGGCGGCTCGCGCGCAATCCCCAGGTGGGCCTAGCCGTGGGGACCGGCAACGTGGAGGCGGGGGCCGCCATCAAACTGCGCGCGGCGGGGCTGGCCGACGTGTTTCCCGTCGGGGGCTACGGCAGTGACGGCGAGTCGCGTGAAGCGATGCTGGCGGTGGCGGTGGCCCGCGCCCGCCGATTTTATGGCGCCGAGGGCGCGCCGCTGGTGACGGTGGGCGACACGCCCCGCGATGTGGCCGCCGCCCATGCGCTCGGGTTTCGGTGCATTGCGGTGGCGACGGGGCGCTACGTCCAGCCGGACCTGGAGGCGGCGGGCGCGGATGCGGCGCTCGCGTCGCTCGAGGACGCCGCGGCGTTTTACCGGGCGGTGTCCTGGCTCTCGGGGCGCGAGTTGTCCGATTGAGGCACCGCGACGCGCGCCACCGTGCAGCGGGCCACACACACCAGTCGCTCCTGCTCATCCCGGATCCGGATGTCCCACACCATCGTGGTGCGGCCACGGTGCAGCGGCACGGCCTCGGCGGTGAGTGTGCCGCTGCGCTTGGCTCGCACATGGTTGGCATTGATTTCGATGCCCACCGCGCGCTCCGTGTCCGGGTCGCAGTTGAGCCACGTGCCCAGCGAGGCGGCGGACTCGGCCAGCACGACCGAGGCCCCGCCGTGCAGTAGGCCGAACGGCTGGTGGACGCGGGGGGAGACGGGCATGGTGGCCACCACGCGGTCGGGACGGGCGTCGACAACGGTGATGCCCAAGGTTTCGTGAATGCCGCCGGCCAGAGCCGCAGCATCGGCCGGTGGGTGAGGAGTCGACATCGGACAGCCCCCTTGACTCGCAATGACTCGGACGGGTGCGGACGCCACGGGCCGAGAGTCACTATAGCGAAGCCCAGGCGGCACGGCTACACTGGCCGGGACTGACCGGGAGGGATGGGAATGTGGGAGCAGCAGTGGGTGGTCGCGGATGCGACCGCCGAAGGGGCGGTGCGCCAGGTGAGTGCGGCCCTTGGGCAGTGGACCCCGGCGGAGGCCCCGCCCGGCCACGTGGGGGCTTGCCGCTTCTACCGCGGGACGGATGACGAAACGTTGGCAAACCAGTATCTTGACGAAGTGACCGAGATTCGCGACGTGGTGGCGGCGACGCCACGCGAGGGACTGGCGGAGCGCTTTCGGCGAGTGCAGCAGCGCGCCCGGGGCATCCCGCCGCGCCCCGGCTGGGTGGTGGTGGACCGGGAGGGGCCGCGCAGCCCGCGCCCCCGCGACTGGACTCAGCCTGCGGGGCCGCGGTGGGTGGTGACGGTGCAGTGGGAGGGGTCCGTCCCGGTCTTGGACGACAGCCCTTAGCCCTGCAGGGGCGTGAAGTGGGCCTCCGAAGAAATTGCGGTGGGGGAGCGGTGTCAGGATGACAAGGGACCCGGGCACGGAACTGGACGCCACGCAAGCGGACAGCGCGCAGCTTCAGGCGCTGCGGGAGGCGGGGCACCTCACGGCGCGCGACCTCTTGGTGGCCTCGATGGCGCGGATTGAGGCCAGTGGGGTCAATGCGGTGCGGGTGGTGAACCCAGACGCGTGGGCGATGGCGGAGTCGTCCGATGAGCGGCAGCGCCGGGGAGCACTGCTGGGCCCGCTCGACGGCATCCCGGTGCTGGTCAAAGACAACATCGATACGGGAGACCAGATGCCCACCACCGCAGGGTCCTTGGCGCTGGAAAACTCTCGGGCCTCAGCCGATGCCTTCCTCGTGCGGCGGCTCCGGCGCACCGGGGCGGTGTTGGTGGGTAAGGCCAACCTGACGGAGTGGGCCAACTGGATGGCGGACCACATGCCCAACGGGTATTCGAGCCTAGGCGGGCAGGTCCTGAATCCTTATGGACCCGGGCGGTGTGACGTGGGCGGATCCAGCTCCGGCAGCGGGGCGGGGGTGGCGGCCGGCGTCGCCACGCTGGCGGTGGGGACGGAAACCTCGGGATCCATCCTGAGCCCCGCCAGCAGCAATGGGGTCGTGGGCGTCAAACCTACGGTAGGGCTCATCAGCCGGCGCGGCATTGCCCCCATTTCGTGGAGCCAGGACACGGCGGGGCCCATGACCCGCACCGTGGCCGATGCGGCGCTCCTGCTGCAAGTCTTGGCGGGCCGCGACCGCGGAGATCGGGCCACGTGGACCCAGCCGGCGGTGCCGCGCTACACGGACGCCCTGCGGGCCGAGGCGCTCGCGGGAACCCGGCTGGGGGTGCCTCGCCGCGGCTACTGGGACCGCCTGACGGGGGAGCGCCGCGCCGCCGCGGACCGGGCGCTGGCCGCCGCGGAGCGCTTGGGCGCGACGCTGGTGGATGTCGACTTGCCCACTTGGAGTGAGTTGCCGGGGCTGGACGTGCTCCGGTACGAATTCAAGCCGGCGATCAACGCCTATCTGGCGCGCCGGCGTGATGCGCGGGTGCACTCACTGACGGACCTCATCCGCTTCAACCAGGCGCACGCGGCCCGGGCTCTGGTGCATGGGCAAGCTGTCTTGCTGGCGTCGGAGGGCACGCGGGGCGACCTGACGGAGGCGGCGTACTGGACCGCGCGGCGGGACGACGTGCGCCGCTCGCGTGAGGAGGGCATCGACCGGGCGCTGGAGGAGCACCACCTCCAGGCCCTCGTGTTCGTAGGGGCCATGGGCGCAGGCATCGCGGCCAAGGCCGGCTACCCGTCGGTGACCGTGCCGGCCGGCTATGGGGCCGAGGGGGACCCGGTGGGGCTGACCTTCACCGGCACCGCATGGACCGAGGCGGCCCTCCTAGCCCTGGCGTTTGCGTATGAGCAGGGGACCAAGGCCCGGGTGGCTCCCCAGCTCCCGTAAGCCGGGTGGTCCGCCGGGTAGGGTCCTGAGCGGCCGCGGCGACCAGCGGCCGCCGGAGGGGGCAACATGAGTTTTCGGCAGCGACATTGGCGCCACGCCGCCTGGCTGGGCCTTGTGGTGTTTACCGGCTTTGCCCTGTACTTGACGACGTGGCGCTCCGCCCTGGGTCCGTTGCTGCCTGCGGCCCAGGATGTCCACGAGTTTGGCGGCATCCTGTATGGCGTGGCGGTGGTGGGCTGGTCCGGCCGCGCCTATCCTTGGCCCGGGCGGCGGCGATCCGGCGCCCCGGGCTACGCCCAGTTTGGCTGGTTTCTCATCATCGGGCTCTTTGTCACCGGCGTGGGCCTCTTGGTGGGCCCGTCCCTGACGCGGGCGGTTGCCACCGTGGGCCATGCTGCCTTTGCCGCCACGCTGGTGATTTGGGTCGTGTGGCACCTGCTGGCCAGTCGCCCACGCGTAGCCCCAACGGTGCGCGACCGGGTGGCCAAGCCCGGCATCCCGCGCCGCGCACTGCTGCGCTGGCTGGGCGGGGCGGTCGTGGCGGCGCCGCTGGTGGCGGCCACCCCGAGCCTCTTGGGGATGGTGGGCGGCCGCTTGGTGGGGGCGTCCGGCGGCAGCAACGGGGGCGCGAAGCCGGGGTTCGTTCCCTATACCGTGGTCAACGGCTTTCCGCGTGTGGACCTCACAACGTGGCGGCTCGTGCTGGAAGGCCTGGGGCCGACGCGGCGCTGGAGCTGGGAGGAGTGGCAGCGAGAATCCATGGAGCACCTCACCGTGAATTTTCGCTGTGTGACCGGGTGGGTGGTGCCCGACGTGCGATTTGGTGGGGTGAACCTGGAGGCGTGGCTGCTGCACCAGGGCTGGGATCCCACCCAGCATCCCTGGGTGAACTTCTACTCCGCGGACGGGGTGTACACGGAGTCCCTGAACGCTGCGCAAATTCATCAGCATCAGCCCATTTTGGCCACCACCATGGACGGGCAGGCGCTGCCGATTGCGCAGGGATTTCCCATGCGGCTGTACGTGCCCCGCATGTACGGATACAAGGCCATCAAGTGGCTGGACCGCATCCAGGTGTCCCGCCGCGAGGAGATTGGATTCTGGGAGCAGCGCGGGTACCCTGAAAACGCCTATTACGGGTCCTATTCGGGCATTTGAGGCGGCTGGACGCGCCGCGGAAGGGAAGCGCTATGAAGGCGATTGTGGTCCGGGAGCCGGGTGGGGTGGACAAATTGAGATACGAGGACGTGGCCGACCCGGTGCCCGGTCCGGGGGAAGTGCGGGTGCGGCTGGAATACGCGGGCCTCAATCGCCGAGACCTCTACGCCCGCATGGGCCAGTACCCGCGTGTGCGCTTTCCGGCGATCCCGGGATCCGACGGCGCCGGCGTGGTGGACGCCGTGGGCGCGGGCGTCGAGGCACTGGAGGCGGGGGACGCCGTGATCATCTACCCGGCCTTGAACTGGGGAGAGGACGAGCGAGCGCCCAGCCGCGCCTTTGAAATTTTGGGCATCCCCACCGACGGGACCTACGCCGAGCAGATTGTCGTGCCGGCCGCCAATGTCTTTCCCAAGCCGGGGTACCTCACGGGCCCCGAGGCGGCCGCGCTGCCGCTGGTGGGCCTCACGGCTTACCGGTGTCTATTCGCGCGCGGAAAGCTCGAGGCGGGGGAGCAGGTGCTCATCCCGGGGATTGGGGGCGGCTTGGCCACCATGCTGCTGCTGATGGCCACGGCCGCAGGCGCGCACGTAGCGGTCACGTCGTCTCAGGACAGGAAGATGACGCGTGCTCGCGAAATGGGAGCCTATGCAAGTGTGAACTACCGGCAGGCAGACTATGTGGCGGAGCTGCGCCGCGCGGTCCCTGACGGCTTTGACCTCATTGTCGATACGCTGGGCGGGCCGGGATTTGAGGACTTGGTGGCGGTGGCCCGCCCCGGCGGGCGGCTGGTGCTCGTGGGGGCGACCGCTGGCCCGGTGCCGTCCCTGGTGTTGCCCCGCATCTTTTTGAAGCACCTCGATCTGCTCGGGACGTCCATGGGGAGCCCTCTTGACTTCGCCCGGATGCTGGATTTTTGCCTGGAGCACCAGATTCACCCCATCGTGGACCGGGTCTTCCCGCTGGCCGAGGCTTCGGCGGCGCAGGAATATCTGTGGGCCGGGGGCCAGTTTGGCAAAGTGGTCTTGCAGGTGAGCGGCCCGACCTAAAGGTGGCGGCCCCAGCAGTCGGCCAGCGAGCCTTTCCGCCCACCGCCGCCCCACGACCCGCCGGGGTGGCTACGCCTCCGGTTCGTAGAACCAGTCGACCCAATCCTGCCAGCCGGCGCGGATCACCCACTGCGCCAGCGCGTGAAGGCGCGGGCTCACCACGCGAAAGTGGCGGCGGCCCACGCGAACGATAGGGGCGAGGCGCCGGCGGCGTGCCGTCTCCAGGACAATCACGTGTATGCCGGGACGGGTGATGGGCCGACGCGGCGCAGCGCGGTCCGCAGCCGTCGGCCGCGGGGCTGAGGTAAGCATGATCGGGCACTCCCTTCGGTCCGGTCCCTCTCGGGAAGGAGGGCCGCGCGGCCGATCCTCCACTATGGAACTGGTGTTCTAATCATAGACGGACCGCGCGGGGATGTAAAGAGGTTCGAGAGGCCAGGGGAGGCATCGGGCAACCCCGCCAACCCACAAATAAGATTTGGGCAGCGCGGTCAGGACTTAGGACCATGTGATATCTTTTGAGGGCATCGCAAGGGAGGTCGTTCGGTGGGCGTACCAACTTCAGGCATTCAATTTGTGTTTCGACTGTCGCTGCAGAGGGATGTGGCGGGCTTTGGGCAGCTGTTGCGGGCCGTGGAGGCGCACGGCGGAGACGTCGTGGCGCTGGACTTGGTGAGAAGTGATGAGCACAGCACGGTGCGGGACCTGACCGTCGTGCTTCCCGCGATGGAGGTGCTGGACCCGCTGTCAGCGGGGCTGAGCGCGCTGCCCGGCGTCCACATCGACAACGTGTCCGACCGCACCTTTCTCATGCATCTAGGTGGAAAAATCGAGATCCAGCCGCGGGTCCAGGTCAAAAACCGCGAAGACTTGTCCCACGTGTACACCCCCGGGGTGGCGCGAGTCGTCCAGGCGATTGCCGACGATCCCCAGAAGGCGTTTCAGCTCACCTTGAAGCGCAACACGGTGGCCATCGTGACCGACGGAACCGCCATCCTGGGCCTCGGCAACCTCGGCCCGCTGGCGGCTCTCCCTGTGATGGAGGGCAAGGCGGTGCTGTTCAAAACCTTGGCGGGGGTGGACGCGTTTCCGCTGTGCCTGGACACGCAGGATGTGGACGAGCTGGTGGATACCATCACGCGCCTGGCGCCGTCGTTTGGCGGCATCAATCTCGAAGACATCGCCGCGCCGCGCTGCTTTGAGGTGGAGGCGCGGCTGTCGGAGCGGCTTGATATTCCTGTCTTTCATGACGATCAGCACGGCACGGCCGTCGTGATCCTGGCGGCGCTAATGAATGCGGCCCGCGTGGTGGGCAAGGAGTTGGCCCAACTGCGCGTGGTCGTGGCCGGCGTGGGCGCGGCCGGGACCGCGACGACGGAATTGCTGTTGGCCGCCGGCATTCGAGACATTGTGGGCGTGGACCGCGATGGCGCCATTCGGCGCAATCACGTCTATCCCGAGCGCCCGTCCTGGACTCGCTACGCGCAGATGACCAATCCGGAGGACCGCCAGGGGAGCCTGCTTGACGTGCTGGCGGGGGCCGACGTCTTCGTGGGAGTTTCCTCGGGGAACCTGCTGGAGCCCGCCGATCTCCAGGTCATGGCGAAGGACTCGATCGTGTTTGCCATGGCTAATCCCACGCCCGAGGTGGACCCCGACGGCGCCCTGCAGTATGCCGCGGTCGTGGCCACAGGCCGGTCCGACTATCCCAATCAGGTGAACAACGTGCTGTGCTTCCCGGGGCTGTTTCGCGGGGTGCTGGACTGCCGCGCCCGCTTGGTGAACGTCGAGATGAAGCTTGCCGCGGCGCGTGCCTTGGCGGCCGTCGTGGCGCCCGAAGAACTGGCTCGTGACTACATCATTCCCGGTGTGTTCAACCGCCGTGTGGTGGACGCCGTCGCCGAAGCGGTCGTGCACGCAGCCGATGCAACGGGGGTAGCGCGCCGGACGCCTGCAAACATCGGCAGCCACTGACGCCATCCTGCCAAACGAGCTGAGGAGGCAGACGGACACGAGGCAACCACCCCGGGTGCCTCTGTCCACTTGCCGGTCGCGGCCGGCATCCTAGACCAAGACATCACCCACAAAACGAGCCGCAGCATAAAAATGGTGGAGACGACGGGATTCGAACCCGTGACCTCCGCGATGCGAACGCGGCGCTCTACCAGCTGAGCTACATCCCCACACTCATCACCCAGCCTGCGCCCGACGCGCTGTCAGGCTCGGCCGCGCTGTGCGATGGCCTCATGGTACCCAACGGCGGCGTCGGCGTCAATGCGCCCCCATGGGCGGCTTGCGCGCGCGCCGCAGAAAAAAATGCGGGCGAAAGCAGGGAAGCGTGTTTCCGCGACGAACAAAGTGGGGTAGAGTGGGGCAAAGTGGTGGAAAGGGGGTGGGTACTGTGCTGATGGGCGAGTACGACCACGCGCTGGACGACAAGGGCCGTCTCACGGTGCCCGCCCGCTTTCGCGAGGCACTGGGCGAGCGGTTCGTGGTCACCGTCGGGCTGGATGGCTGCCTGTCGGGCTACGCGATGCCCGAGTGGGAGCGCCTCACCGAGCGCTTGAGGGACCTGTCCATGACCAACCGGGACGCCCGCGCCTTCATTCGCCTGCTGTTAGCCGGGGCGACGGAGGTGGAATTGGACAAGCAGGGGCGGATTCTGATTCCGCCGCGGCTCCGCCAGGCGGCGGGCATTGCCGCCGACGCCGTGTTGGTGGGCGTGGGAGCGCGGCTCGAGATTTGGGCGCGGGATCGGTGGAAAGCTTATCAGGAGTCGGTGCAGGATTCATTTGAGGAAACGGCAGAAAAGTTGGTGGACTTCAGGCTATGACCAATTTTGAGCATGTCTCTGTCCTGCGGGACACGGCGGTGTCGCTGCTGGCGGCCGCCGCCGGCACGTCGTACGTGGACGGCACCGTCGGCGGGGGCGGACACGCCAGTCAGCTGCTGACCATGCTGCCGCACGCGCGCTTGGTGGGCATCGACCGAGACCCCGCGGCGCTGGAGGCGGCACGCGTCCGCCTGGCGCCGTTCGGCGACCGGGTTCGCTTGGTCCACGGCAACTTTCGGCGGCTCGACGCGTATCTGCCCCCGGCTTGGCGCCCCTGTGCCGGGGTGCTGCTGGACCTTGGCGTGTCGTCGCCGCAGCTGGACGAGGACGATCGTGGATTCAGCTACCAACATGACGCCGTGCTGGACATGCGGATGGATCCGGAATCGGACCGCACCGCCTTTCGGCTCGTCAACATGGGGGATGTAGCCGAGCTGACCCGCGTGCTGCGGGAGTATGGCGAGGAGCGTTGGGCCAGCCGCATCGCTCGGTTTATTGCGGAGGCTCGCCGGCGGCAGCCCATTCGGACCACCAGCCAGCTGGTGGAGGTGATCAAAGATGCCATTCCGGCGGCCGCGCGGCGCACGGGCGGGCACCCGGCCCGGCGCACCTTCCAGGCCCTCAGAATCTGGGTCAACGAAGAGCTGGACGCCTTGGACGAGGGCTTGGACGCGGCGGGGCGGCTGGTGGGGCCGGGGGGCCGGGTGGTGGTGCTGAGCTTTCACTCGCTGGAGGACCGGATGGTGAAAAAGCGATTTCGGGCGTGGGCCGATGCCGACCGCGGCACGATTTTGACGCGGCGGCCGATTGTGGCCACGAGCGACGAGGTGGAGGCGAACCCTCGGAGCCACAGTGCCAAGCTGCGGGCCTTCGAAGTGGCTGCCCAAAGCCAGGAGGCGTCGCGTCCGGGACCCGCCCACGATTATAGAGGAGTGAACTATCAACATGGCTATGGCCTCTGAAGTAGAGCACGCGCGCCGCTGGGCCCCCCCCGCACCCGCTCCGGCCCCGCGGCCGCGGCCGCGGCCGCGCCGCCTGAAGCCATGGGTGTCGATGGGCCTCATCCTGGCGGCGGTGTTCGTCATGGCGCTGGGCGCCGCCTTGAGCGGCGCCATGATGGCCCGGCTGGGGTTTCAGGTGGACCAGATGCAGTCGCAGCTGACGAGTGCCCAGCGAGCGCGCCAGGAGCTGCAGGACCAGGTCGTCAGCTTGACAAGCGCCGCCAGGCTCGCGGCGGAAGCCCATCGCCTGGGCGTGCCCCTGTCTCCCCTGGTGCTGACCCGGCCGCCGGTGGTGCAGGCCGCCGCAGCACCCGCTCCAAGCGCGGGCCCCAGCGTGTGGAGCCGCCTGCGGGCGCTGGTGTCCGGCTGGATCGCGCGCGTGCGCGGCATCCAGGGCGGGCCGCGCGCGCCGCAGCGTTCTGCGCACCGAGTTCGGACATAGCGTAGAGGGAAGTCCACCGCGCTTTTGGCACCCGTCCAGCGGAGCGGTGCCGCAAGGCGGCCGATCCGGGGTCGGGTGGGGCGCCGAAGGAAGTACCTCCCCATGCAGCAGCGCCCCGGCTACTCCATGACCCGCCGCACCCTGCTGGTGCTGGGGGGCGTCGGTCTCTTTGACTTGTGGCTCCTGACCCGGGTGGTGATGCTCCAGGGCGTGTGGTCCCCGCGCCTTCGGCGGCTGGCCGAGGAGGCCCACCTGCGGGGCGTGCCGCTGGCACCCCTGCGCGGGGACATTCTGGACCAGCACGGACGGCTGCTGGCCGGCAGTGAGAACGTGTACTCGGCGTACGCGGTGCCCGGGCAGGTGGTGCACCCTAACGAGGAGGCCCAGCTCCTGGCCACCTTGCTGCAGCTGCCGGTGGAGCGGGTGCGCCGGCGGCTGACGCGGCGCCTAGGCTTTGTGTGGGTGCAGCGCCGGCTGTCGGCCGCCGACGTCAGCGCACTGAGGACGCAGGCGGAGGCGCTGCCAGGCGTTCATCTGGTGCCAGAGTCCACGCGCTATTACCCCGAGGGAGAGTTTGCGGGTCAGGTTCTGGGATTCACCGGCATCGACAACCAGGGGCTAGCTGGCCTCGAGTGGACATACAACCGCGCGCTGGAAGGCCGGCGCGGCTGGATTCTCCGCGAATACGCAGCAAGTGGTCGACCCATCCCCGGCGGCGCCACCCGCATCGACCCGCCGACGCGCGGGGACGCCCTGTGGACGACGCTGGACGAAAATATTCAGTGGATGGCGGAACATGCGGCGGATGAGGCGCTGATTCAGCATGGGGCGAAGCGGGTGATGGTGGTGGTGCTGGATCCCAGCACCGGCGGCGTGATTGCGCTGGCGAACCGGCCTGGCTACAACCCCAACCGACGTCCTGCCGAGCCCAAGCAGGATCGGGATTACGCGGTGTCGGACGCCATCCCACCGGGATCCATCTTCAAGCCGGTCACGCTGGCCGCGGCCCTGCAGACGGGAGCCGCGCGGCCCTCAAGCGGATACTACTGCCCGGGATTCAAACGGGTGCTGGGGCGGCGCGTCAACTGCTGGCGGCGTGGCGGGCACGGAGCGGAGTCGCTGGCGGACGTGGTCAAAAATTCGTGCAACGTGGGGTTCATGGAGCTGGGGCTCGCCATGGGGACGGACCGCTTCTACCGCTACTTGAGCAAGTTTCAGGTGCTGGGGCCGTCCGGGATTGACCTGCCCGGTGAGGGCCGCGGCATAGCGCCTCCCCAGCGGCGCACCACCGCCCTGGATCTGGCGGTGATGGCGTTTGGCCAAACGCTCACCACCACCCCGATCGCGCTCGCCAATGCGGTGGCGGCCCTGGCCAACGGGGGCGAGCTGCTCCGGCCGCACGTGGGGTCGAGGTTGGTGGCGCCCGACGGGCGCATCGTGCGGGATCTGTCGCGGCACGTGGTGCGGCGCGTGGTGAGTCCTGAGGTGGCGCAAATGGTTCAAGAGATGATGGTGCGGGTGGTTGCCCAGGGCACGGGGAAAAACGCGCAGGTGCCGGGATACCACGTGGCCGGGAAAACGGGTACGGCGCAGAAGGTGGTGGGGGGCCGCGTGGAAAAGGGGGTGTACATCTCGTCTTTTGTAGGATTTGCACCTGTCCCCCACCCGCGTGTGGTCATTTTGTGTTCGATCGATGAGCCGCAGGGAGCGTACTATGGGGGGCAGGTCGCTGCTCCCGTCGTGGGGCGGCTGCTGCGGCAGATTTTGGCGTACTGGAAAATTCCGCCCACGGCGCCTGCGCCGCGGACCAAGCCTGGCGAGGCGGCCTTCGTGCCCAACTTGGTCAATCTGGCCCCCGACGACGCCCGCCACGACGCGGAGTGGTTTGGGTTTCGCCCCGTGTTTCGCGGGCGCGGGTCCACGGTGGTGGATCAGTCGGTGGAGTACGGGGGATACCGCCCCGCCGGCTCCGTGCTGGCCCTGACCCTCGGAAGCCGGCCTCGCATTTACTTGGACTGGGTGGCGGTGCCTGCGGTGGTGGGGCTGTCCGTCGCCGAGGCTCGGCACGTGGCTTTTGACATTGGGATCAATCTTCATGTAGAAGGGAACCTGGATGGTCGTGTACAGTGGCAGCAATGGCCGGCGAACCATGAGGTCCGCTCGGGCGTCACCATGCCTGTGGTGGCGGGATGATGGCACGTCTGGCCCCGTACGGCGGGAGAAGTGAGGCATGGTGGCGGATGACACCCAAACATGAGGGCCGCCTGATGCGGCCCGCCCCGATGGCGCTGGAGAAGCTGGGCGAAGCGATTGGCGCGCGCGTGATGGGCTCGGCTACGGTCCGCGGCATTACCTACGACAGCCGGCTGGTGGAGCCTGGCGACCTTTTCTGCGCGATCCCGGGCTTTAGGACCGACGGCCACCGCTACATTGCGGAGGCGCGGGCCCGGGGCGCCGCCGCGCTCCTGGTGGAGCGCCCCGAGGTCGTGCCGCGCGACTGCGCGGCGCTCGTGGTGCCGCATTCGCGCATTGGCATTGCGCACGCGGCGCGCGTGCTGTTTGAAGATCCGAGCCGCCAGCTGTGGATGGTGGGGGTGACCGGCACCAACGGGAAAACCACTACCACGCATCTGATTCGCCAGCTCCTAATGGCCGGCGGGATCCGCTGTGGGGTGATTGGGACGGTGCACACCATGGTGGGCAGCGAGACGCTCCCGTCGGAGCGCACCACGCCGGAAGCTCCGGATTTGCAGGCCACCCTGCGGTACATGGTGAAGGCAGGCGAGCACGCCGTGGCGATGGAGGTGTCGTCGCACTCGCTGGCACTGCATCGGGTCGAGGGGGTCCAGTACGATGTCGGCGTATTCACCAACCTCACCCAGGATCACTTGGATTTTCATGAGGACATGGAAGACTACTTTTCGGCCAAGGCGCTCCTGTTTGAAGGACTGGGCCACGGCGACCCGAAAGGGCCGCGCCGCGCGATCCTCAACGCCGACGATCCCTGGGCCGGGCGACTGGTAGGATTGACCACGGTGCCAATTTTGAGCTACGGCTTTGCGGCTTCCGCGGATGTGCGGGCCGAATCGGTGGAGATTGGGACGTGGGGCAGCCGATTCATGCTGTGGCTCCCCGATGAGAATCCCGTGCGGGTGGAGGTGCCGCTGGGAGGGCGCTTTAATGTGTCGAACGCGCTGGGGGCCCTGGCCGTGGGTCACCTGGCCGGCGTGCCGCTGGCGCGCATGGTGGAGGCCTTGGCCACGGTGCCGGGCGTTCCGGGGCGGTTCGAGCGCGTGGACCAGGGCCAGCCGTTCTCGGTGGTGGTGGATTACGCGCACAGCCCCGACGGCCTCATGAATGTCCTGAGCACCGCGCGCGAGTTGACGGCGGGCCGCCTGGTGGCTGTCTTTGGCGCGGGCGGAGACCGCGACCGCGCGAAGCGCCCTCTCATGGGCGAAGTGGTGGGGCGCCTGGCGGACTGGCCGATCATTACTTCGGACAATCCGCGGAGTGAAGATCCCGACGCCATCTTGAGAGACGTCGCGGTCGGGGTGTCCCAGGCGGGCGGGCGGCCGACGCTGGTGTCCGACCGGCGGCAAGCCATTTATGAAGCATGTCGGGCAGCCCAGCCCGGCGATGTGGTGATGATTCTCGGCAAGGGCCATGAGGGATACCAGATCTTTGCCGATCGCGTGGTGCCCTTCGACGACCGCCAAGTGGCGCGCGAGGCGCTTGCCGCGCTGGGGTGGCCGTCGTGAGGCTGGGCGTGGCGGAGGCGGCCCGGCGGGCCGGTGGGACCGTAGGCGCGGCGGCTCGCACCGCACAGTTCAGCCGCGTGGTGGTGGACAGCCGGCAAGCGGGCCCGGATAGCTTATTTGTCGCGCTGCCCGGCACGCGCACCCACGGAAGGCATTTTGCGGGAGCGGCTCAGGCCGCGGGCTCCACCGTGCTCATGGCCGGACCGCTCCCCGGAGACGTAGACGAAAGTCGCGTGTGGCTCCACGACAACCCTCTCGAAGCCCTGGGGCTGGTGGGCCGCTGGGCCTTGGAGCGCACTGGCGCCCGGGTGGTGGGCATCACCGGGAGCGTCGGCAAGTCGTCCACGCGGGCCCTGGTCCAGGCGGTGCTGGGCGGCACCTTTCGGGTGGGGGCCACGCCTGGGAACCTCAACACCGCCATTGGGCTGCCGATGGCCTTGGTAGCCCAGCCCACGCCGCTCGACTGGTTCGTGGCGGAGATGGGTATGCGGGCTGCGGGGGAGATTACCCGGCTGACCGCGATTGCGCCTCCGTCGGTGGCGGTGCTGACCAACATCGGCTACGCCCATGTGGGCCAGCTGGGGAGCATCGAGGCCGTGGCGGAGGCTAAGGCAGAAATTCTCGCCGGGCTGACCCACCGGGACGTGGCGGTGCTCAACAGAGCGGACCCCCGCGTGGCGCGGCTCGCCAGCCGTGTGTCTGCGCGCGTGGTGTGGTTCGGCACGCCGGACGCCGACGTCCAAGCTCGGGCGGTTCGCGCCGAACGGGGCGGCGTCCGCTTTGAGCTGCGCATGGGGGCCGCGGCGGCCCCGGTGCTCCTCCCCTGGGACGGCGTGCACCAGGCAGACAATGCCGCCGCGGCAGCCGCGGTGGGCTGGGCCCTGGGACTGCCGCTCGGGGAGGTGGCCGCGCGGCTCGGGCAAGCCAGCGCGGAGGACAGCCACTTTCGCCGGATGGAGGTAGGAGGGCTCACCATTTTGGACGATACCTACAACGCCAGCCCGGCGTCGGCGCTGGCCGGACTGGCGGTGCTGGCCCAGGAATCGGGGCGGCGCCTCGCGGTGCTGGGCGACATGCTGGAGCTGGGCGCCACGGAAGAAGCGCTCCACCGCGAAGTGGGGGCTGCGGCGGCGCGCTCGGCGGACCTGGTGTGGGCGGTGGGCGATCGGGCGCGCTGGGCCGCGGAGGCTGCCCAGGCCGCTGGGACTCCGACGGCCGTCTTCGCCGGACTGGATGAGTTGGCGGTGGCTTTGCGGCGCGAGCTGAAGGCCGGCGACGTGGTTTATCTGAAGGCGGGTCGGGCTGTCGGCTTGGACCGCGTCGTGCAGCAGCTGGTGGAGGATCGCCGTTGAGTGCCGTGGCGGCTTTGGCCGCCCTAGTGCTGGCGTTGGCGCTGGGGGCGGTGCTGGTGCCCGCCTTAAAGCGTGTGGGCGCGGCGCAGACGGTCCGCGCCACGGGGCCCGCGTCTCATCTGGCCAAGCAAGGCACTCCCACCATGGGGGGGGCGATTTTTCTCCTGCCCGCCGCGCTGGTGAGTCTCGTCGTGTTTCGGGGATCGCCCACCGTGTGGGCGCTGGTCGTGTTTACGCTCGGGTTTGCCGCGCTCGGCTTCTGGGATGACTACGTGAAGGTGATGCGGCGGCGCGCTCTTGGCCTGCGGGCTCGGGAGAAGCTCTTGGTGCAGCTGGTGTGGTCGGCGCTGTTCCTGTGGTTCGCGGCGCAGCACCTCGGCGCCTCCGCCCCGTGGCCGCTGCCGTGGGGGGGCACCATGACTCCCGGCGGCTGGTACTACCCGCTGGGGCTGTTCGTGCTGGTGGGGGCGGTCAATGCGGTGAACGAGACAGACGGCGTCGATGGCTTGGCCGGCGGCACCACCGTAGTCGCCTTGGGGTTTTTTGCCCTGTATGCGGCTGCACGCGGGCGGATCGCCGCCTCGTCCTATGCGCTGGTGCTGGCCGCGGCCGTGGTGGGGTATCTGCGCTACAATCTCCATCCTGCGCGGGTCATCATGGGGGACACCGGGTCCCTTGCGCTGGGGGCGGCTCTCGGGGGACTGGCGGTGGTGACGCACGCGCCGCTGCTGCTGCCGGTGGTGGGGGGCGTGTTCGTCTTAGAGACGCTGTCGGTCATCATTCAGGTGGCCAGTTTTCGACTGACGGGGCGGCGCGTCTTTCGCATGTCGCCGCTGCATCATCACTTTGAGCTGGGTGGGTGGTCGGAGGACCGCGTCGTCGCGACGTTTTGGGTGGCGGCGCTGGCCTTTGCGGTGCTTGCATGGGTATGATCGCGCTATGAGCACGCGACCCTCCCCGTCGGCCCCCGCGCGGCGCGTCCGGCCCGATGCCCGGGCGGACGTCGCTGGCGAGCCCGACTACATACTTCTGGGCGCCGTGCTGGCGCTGCTGACCATCGGCGGCATCATGGTGCTGTCCGCCAGCGCCTCCGAGGCCCTGGCCCAGCATCAGAGCCCGTATTACTTCTTCGAGCGGCAGATGATGTGGACGTTCTTGGGACTGGTGGCGCTGGCCCTCGTGGTGCGCATCCCCTATTGGAAGTGGCCTCGCTGGGGGGTGTGGCTGTACGGCGCCAGCGTGGTGGCGCTGCTGGCGGTGCTGGTGCCCCACGTGGGTTTGGACATCAATGGCGCGCGCCGATGGGTGAAGGTGGGCCCGCTGGTGGCACAGCCCTCGGAGTTGGCCAAGCTGGGGATGGTGGTGCTGTTTTCCTGGCTCCTGTCCAAAAATCAGGAGCGCCTGGGCGACTTCTGGCATGGAGTGGTGCCCCACGTGGCGCTGGCCGCTGTCGTGCTGGTGCTGATCCTGGCTGAGCCGGACCTGGGGACGACCATCGTGGTGGGGGCGACCTTTGCCGTCATGCTCTTCGCCGCGGGCATCCGGAGCCGGCACATGGCGGGCCTCAGTGCCGTCACGCTGCCGGTGCTGGCTTGGGCCGCGCTGGGCAAAACTTATCGGCGCCAGCGCGTGCTGGCCTTTTTGGATCCGTGGAAGCACCCGTTGAGCACCGGGTTTCATACGATCCAGGGGCTGTTGGCGCTGGGATCAGGCGGCATCCTGGGGGTGGGGCTGGGCCATTCGCTGCAGGCATTCGGCTATCTGCCCGAGGACTATACCGATTTCATCTTCGCGATCGTGGGTGAGGAACTGGGGCTCATCGGCGCGTTCTTGGTCATCGCCCTGTTTGCCGTCGTGGCCTGGCGCGGGTATCGCATTGCGCTTCGGGCCCCCGACACGTTTTCGGCGCTGCTGGCGCTGGGGCTGACTACCCTGATTGTTGGCCAGGCGGCGATCAACATCGGCGTGGTGACGGCGACGCTGCCGGTGACCGGCATAACCCTGCCATTTATCAGCTACGGCGGGTCGTCCTTGCTGCTGAGCCTCGTCGACGTGGGGATCCTGCTCAACATCAGCCGACACACCGCTTAACCAGCATGCAGAGGGGCGCACACATGGCTAAACCCACCGGCCACCCACCGGGTCTTCGCATCGCGCTGTCGGGCGGTGGCAGCGGCGGCCACGTCTACCCCGCCCTGGCGGTGGCCGGGCGGATTTTGTCGGCGAGCGACACGGCGGAGCTGATGTACATCGGCACGGCGGCGGGCCTCGAGGCGGATTTGGTCCCCCGCAGCGGCGTGCGGTTTCACGCGATTCACGCGGCGGCCTGGCTGAAGCCCGGCCTGGCCGCCAAGGTGCGGGGCGTGTGGTCGACGGCGCGGGGAACGTGGGAGGCGTGGCGGCTCTTGGCGCGCCTGCGCCCGGACGTGCTGCTGACGACCGGCGGCTACGTCACGGGGCCGGTGGGGCTGGCGGCCTCTTGGCTTCGCATCCCGCTGGTGGTGCACGAGCAGAACGTGTGGCCGGGGCTCACCAATCGGCTGCTGGCCCGGCGCGCCCAGGTGGTCCTCACCACCTACGCGGACACTGCGCGCCACCTGCCTGACAAGACCGTGGTGCGCGTCACGGGCTATCCCGTCCGGGCGTCGGTGGTGGAGAGCGATCGGGAGGCGGCGCGGCGGCAGCTGGGCCTGGCCCCCGAGTGGGTGGTGGTGGTGGGCACGGGCGGCAGCCAGGGAGCCCCGGCTGTCAACACGCTGATGGCGGCCGTGTGGAGCGCCGCGCTGGACCGGCCGGACTGGGCGGTGGTGTGGGCTACGGGGGCCCGCCGGTTTGAGGCGGCCACCGCCCACCTGGACCGCACGCGGGATGCTCTGCGCCTGCGCGTCGCGCCGTACGTGTATGACCTGGATGTCGTACTGGCGGCGGCCGACGTGGTGGTGGGGCGAGCAGGAGCCGGAACACTGGCCGAGGCGGCCGCGCGCGCGCTTCCGCTGGTGCTGGTGCCGTCTCCGCACGTCTCAGAGCACCACCAGGAAAGGAACGCGGCCGTCTGGGCCGAGCGCGGTGCGGCGCTGGTGGTGGCGGAGACCGAGGTGGGGCGGCAGGGGCTGTCAGCGGTGGCCGCGCTCATGGACGACGGCGAGCGGCGCCGCGCCATGGGCCAAGCGGCCCGCGGCCTGCACCACCCCGATGCCTTGGACCGCATTGTGTCGGCGGTGGAGGACGCGGCCCGGTCCCGTCCCAGGAGGCGCGCATGAAGAGCTCGTTCGGACCCCACGCACCGATTGTGGAGATCCTGCGTACGTTGGGGGTGGACGCAAGGCCGGCGGAGCCGCTGGCCCGCCATACGTCCTTCAAGATTGGTGGGCCGGCGGAGGCGTTTTGGGAGCCGCCGGATGAGGCCCGCGCAGTGGTGGCGGCCCGGGCGGTGCACGACCGGGGGCTGCCGCTGCTCGTGGTGGGCCTCGGCTCCAACCTGTTGGTGTCGGATCGGGGCTTTGGCGGTTTGGTGCTGTCGCTGGCTCGCGCCTGTCGCGATGTCCGGCGGGAGGGCACCACCCTTTCGGCCGGTGCGGGCGTGTCGTTGGCCAAGGTGGCCCACGTGGCGGCCGAGCATGAGTTGTCGGGCGTGGAGTTTGCGGTCAGCATCCCAGGCACCGTCGGAGGGGCCGCGGTGATGAACGCGGGGGCCCATGGCCGAAGTGCCCAGGACGTCGTCCAGCGCGTCAGGGTGTGGGATCCGGCGCGGGGCGTGGTGGTGTTGCCCCGGGAGGCCATGCGGTACGCGTACCGGAGCAGCCAGGCCCAGCGCGAGCCCTGGGTGGTCCTGGGCGTGTCGTTTGCCCTCACGCCTGCACCCCGCGCGGCGATTTTGCGTACGATGCGAGACCACATGGAGCATCGGCGGGCCACGCAGCCGGTGGGCGAAAAAAACGCCGGCAGCATGTTCAAGAATCCACCGGGAGACTTCGCCGCCCGCCTCATCGAGGCGGTCGGTGCCAAGGGGTGGCGGGAGGGAGGTGCTCGCGTTTCCACCCTGCACGCGAACTTTATGGCGAACGACGGGACCGCCACCGCCCGTGACGTGCTGATCTTGATGCGGCGGGTGGCGGCGGCGGTTTGGGAGCGGTTTCACCTAGCGCTGGCTCCGGAGGTGCGCTGGGTGGGGCCTCCGGAGGGAGAGGACGGCACAACGTGGGACAATTTGTGGTTGCCGGGGGCCGGCCCTTAGCGGGAACGTTTGCGGTGTCCGGGTCAAAGAATGCCGCGCTCCCGATCTTAGCGGCCACCACGTTGGTGGCCGCGCCGGTCACCCTGAAAGGGGTGCCGCTCGGCCTGCTGGATGTGCGCCACATGCTGGCCATGCTGCGGGAGCTGGGGGTCCGCGTCGCCACCGCCGGGCCCGACTCGGTGACGGTGGATGCGCGGGGGCCGCTGTCGCCGGACCTTCCGGACGCGTACACGCGCACCATGCGCGCCTCCGTCTTCCTCATGGGCCCGGTTTTGGCGCGGCTGGGCCGCGTCACGGTGTCGCGGCCGGGTGGGTGCAACATTGGGCCGCGGCCGATCGACCTGCACGTGAAGGGCTTGGCCGCCCTATCCGTGCGGTTCGCGGACGGCCCGGGCGGGCACATCGTCGGCGAGGCCGCCCGCCTGAAAGGAGCGGTCACGTACCTGGACTTCCCGAGCGTGGGGGCCACCGAGAACGTCATGATGGCGGCCGTGGCCGCGGACGGGACGACGGTCATTGAGAACGCGGCGCGCGAGCCCGAGGTAGTGGATCTGGCGCAGTTCCTCAACGCCCGGGGGGCCGCGGTGCACGGTGCCGGGACCGACCGGATCTGGATCGAGGGCGGCCGCACGCTGTCGGGCGGCACCTACGAGCTGATTCCCGACCGCATCGAGGCGGGCACGGTGGCCGTGGCCGCCGCGCTGACCGGGGGCGATGTGACGATGAGCCATGTGATCCCGGAGCACCTCACGCCCCTGTGGCGCAAGCTGTCGGAAATGGGGGCGGTGGTCGAGCTGGGGAGCACCACGGTGCGGGTGTCCGCCGCCGGGGCGCTTCGGGCGGCTTCACTCCGCACTGGGCCGCACCCGGGATTTCCCACGGACCTGCAACCCTTGATGCTTGCGCTGATGACGCAGGCGCGGGGGTGCAGCACGCTGGTGGAAACGGTGTTTGAAAACCGACTGCGCCATGCGCTGGAATTGCGGCGGATGGGCGCCAATGTGCTGACGGATGGACGCATGGCGGTGATTTACGGCCCCACGCCGCTGGAGGGGGCCGTGGTGGAAGCCACGGACCTGCGGGCCGGGGCGGCCCTCATGGTGGCCGGGCTGGCGGCCCAGGGGCGCACCACCGTCCTGGGGGCGGAGATGGTGGCGCGCGGGTATCAGGACTGGGCTCAGCGGCTGCAGAGCCTAGGGGCCTCGGTCACCCTGGAGCCTTAGGCCCGCCGGGCCGCATGCTATACTGCTTCCAGCCTAACTGCTGGGAGATGCAATGCCGTGGCTGACCCGCCGAGCCCGAATCCGTCCCGGACCCCGCCAGCCGCGGGCGGATGGATAGGGGTCATTGCCTTATTGGCAGCGCTCCTGGGATTTTGGACGGTGCAGCAATGGCGGCTCCAGGCTCTGTTGCAGCAGACGGCGGCTGCTCGGGAAACGCACATGCTGACCCAGTTGGTGCAGGCAACCTTGGCCCGAGACGCGGTCTTGGCCGGGCGGCTGTCCACGGTGCGCCAAGACGCGGCGACGAGCCCGTCCTCTCCGGTGGCGCCTCTCGGGCACCGGCTGGCCGCGGCCCAGGGGCAGGCCGGCCTGGCGGCGGTGTCCGGCGTCGGGGTCACGGTGGTCCTGCAGGATGCTGCGCGGCCGTCGTTCCCGGGAGAGCCGGCCCAGCTCCAGCTGGTGCATGACCAGTATGTGCTGCACATCGTGGGCCTGCTGTCGGCCGCCGGCGCGCGGGCCATCTCCATCGCGGGTCAGCGCTACGTCAGCACGACGGCCATTTACTGTGCGGGCCCCACCATCAGTGTGAACGGTGTCACATCAGGGTCGCCCTTCGTGATCCGGGCGGTGGGCCAGCCCACGCGGCTGCTGGCGGCCCTGGCGAATGACCCCGACGTGCAGGGATGGAGCCAGCTGGTAAGCATTCAGTTTCACGCGGCGTCCCAGGTGCGGGTCGCACCGCTCCCGGTGATGCCGAATCTGTCCTGGCTCACGCCGGCCGGGCCGCATCGCTGACGCAGGCAGACAAGGAGGGCCGGGCCGGTGATCTGGATTGTCCTGCTGGGGCTGGCGTTGGGGATGTTGGTGGGGCTGGCGTTCCCGGTCGTGCTGCCGGGGGCGTTTGCCCACTATCTGTCCATTGCGCTGCTGGCGGCGCTGGACTCGGTGTTTGGCGGACTGCGCGGCAGTCTGGAGAACCGCTTTGACGCCACCATGTTCATTACAGGACTGGTGTCCAACGCGATTTTGGCGGCGGGGCTCACGTATGTCGGCGACAAATTGGGCGTGCCGCTCTATTATGCCGCGCTGTTTGCGTTGGGCTTTCGAATCTTTCAGAATCTAGGGGCGATCCGCCACCTGCTGCAGGACCGATGGCGTGCGCGGCGGGCCGGCCGGCAGGCTTGACCGATTTTCCCAGTGGGGCGGCGGCAGGGAATTTCGGGGGGAGCCGCGAAGCACCTGAGGATGCGGGAGGAGGCCAATATGCCGAGGCGCCAAATCGTGTTGGCGGTGGACGTGGGGTCCACCAAGGCCGCCGCGCTCGTGGCCGAGGCTCGCCCTGACGCGGACCTGTCGGTTCTGGGTATTTCCGCGACGCCGATCATGGGGGTGCGGCGCGGGCTGGTGGTGGATGCGGAGCGCGCCGCCCAGTCTGTGCGCGATGCGGTGAATCGGGCCGTGTCGATGGCCGGGGTGGAGCCCGTGGATGTCGTAGCGTCGGTCAACGGCGACCACCTTCAGGGCATGGAGAGCCGCGCGGCGGTGGAGGTGCGCGGCCGATCCGTGCATGAAAGTGACTTGGACGCACTGACCGCGCGGCTGGTTCGCGCCTCGCAATCCACGGGGTACGAGGTCGTTCGCCTGATCCGCGGGGCGTATCAGCTGGATGGCCTGATGTCCCGGGGGAGTCCGGTGGGGCTGTCGGTGCAGGAGCTGTCGGTGGACGCGCTGGTCGTGACGGCCCAGGTCCAGGTTCTGCGCAATCTGCGGCGAACGTTGCAGATGGCCGGGATGTCCCACATTCACTGGGTGCCGGCAGGATTGGCCGCGTCAGTCGCCGCGCTGTCGGAAGACGAGCAGCAGCTGGGCGTGGTCCTGCTGGATGTGGGCGGCGGCACCACCCAGGTGGTGGTGTGGCGTCAGGGGGTTCCCCGCCATCTCGCCGTCATCCCGGTGGGGGGCGAACTGGTGACATCAGATCTGGCGCAGGGACTGGGCATCGTCGCCGCGCAGGCGGAGCGGCTCAAGGTGGAGCGCGCGCGGCTGGACGAGGACAGCAATGGCATGGTGGAGCTGAAATCGGTCAACGGACAAGCCGTCAAGCTGGTGCAGGAGACGGAGATCGGGGAAATCGTGTCGGCCCGGATGGACGAGTGGATGGGCTTGGTGGAAAAGCGCCTCGCCGAAATTTCTTGGTCCAAGGGACCGCCCGGCGGCGTGGTGATGGTGGGGGGCAGTTCCCTCTTGCGCGGGTTGCCGCACCGCATCGAGCGGGCGTGGGGCTGGCCGGTGCGGCTCGGAGCCCCCACGGGTCTGGCGGGCCTGTCGGACTTGGCGAGAAGCCCGGGGTACGCGGTGGTGGTGGGGCTGGCCCGGGTTGGGCTGCAGGATGGCTTGGGCTTTGGACGCGAAACAGTGTGGTCACGGCTGACACAGGCCTGGTTCCGAACGTGGGGCTAAGTCGAGCGAGGGAGGACGCCGGAATGCTGGAGTTTGATCAGTCGGCGGAAAATTTTGCGGTCATCAAGGTGGTGGGAGTCGGGGGCGGCGGGACCAACGCCGTCAATCGCATGATTCAGGCTGGGCTGAAAGGCGTGGAGTTCATCGCGATCAACACCGACGCTCAGGCGCTGGCGCTGTCGCAGGCGTCCTCACGGCTGCAGATCGGCTCGAAGTTGACCAAGGGACTGGGGGCAGGAGCCAATCCCGACATCGGGAACAAGGCGGCCGAGGAGAGCCGCGACCAGTTGGCCGAAATGCTGCGCGGGGCCGACATGGTGTTTGTCACGGCGGGCATGGGAGGAGGGACTGGGACGGGCGCCGCCCCGGTCGTGGCCGAGGTGGCCAAGGAAGTGGGCGCGCTGTCGGTGGGGGTCGTCACCAAGCCCTTCACGTTTGAGGGACTGCGCCGGGCCCAGTATGCGGAGGCGGGCGCAGGCAACCTCAAGAGCAAAGTTGACACGCTGATCACGATCCCGAACGACCGGCTGCTCCAAGTCGTGGAGCGCCGCACGAGCATCATGGACGCGTTTCGCATTGCGGACGACGTGCTCCGGCAGGGCGTGCAGGGTATATCCGACCTCATTGCGGTGCCCGGGCTCATTAACCTAGACTTCGCGGACGTCAAAACCATCATGTCCGATATGGGATCGGCGCTGATGGGCGTCGGGGTGGCGCAGGGAGAGAACCGCGCGCAGGTGGCGGCCAAAGCCGCCATTTCCAGCCCCCTCTTGGAAACGTCGATTGATGGCGCGCGCGGCGTGCTGCTCAACATCACGGGGGGAGCGGACCTGGCCCTGTACGAAGTGAACGAGGCGGCAGAAATCGTGATTCAGGCCGCAGATCCCGAGGCCAACATCATTTTTGGGGCGGTCATCGATGATTCGCTGCGGGATGAAGTGCGGGTGACAGTCATTGCGACGGGATTTTCGGGCGAGCGCGGGGCGCGAGCCCAAGACTATGCCCCTGAGCGGCGCGACGCTCCCGAGGTGGAAGTGAAGGCGTTTTCCAGCGACGAGCTGGACATTCCCGCGTTCTTGCGCCGCCGCAACTGAGGCTGGGCACACTGGAAGAGGGGCCGGACGGCCCCTCTTCTTCGTTTGCGCCGCGCGTAAAATCGCCCGTCTGCTGTCGGACATCTTTCGGGGAGCCCCCGCCGAGGCGACAGATCCTGTGGCGCCGTGCTCCTAGAATCCGAGTGGCGGGACGGGTCGGTGGCGGGGAGGCACAGCGATGTTGGATGGAGACGTGATCACGCTGGGAACCGCAGGACTGTCCTTTCTCACCCTGCGCGCCGTGGCCGCCGGCCGAGCCGGCATTCCGTGGCGGCCAGGCCGCGGAGCGGCCGGCGCCGCGCTGGGGACGGTGCCCTTGGTGCTGCTGCTGACGGGCCACCTGGGCCCCTCGGCCCTGTGGATGGTGCTCGTGCCGCCGGCCATGTGCGCGGTGGCATTTTGGGGACTGGGCCGTGCGCGCTGGGTGCGGGTGGCGCTGGCTACGTATGGCGGCGCGGTGGCGGTGGCTGGCACCCTCATCGTCCTGCTGAGCCTGGGGATGTCGGCGGACGGAGCCCTGGTGGCCACCCTAGGAGGCGTGTGGCTGGGAGGGCGCTGGCTCGCACGTGCAGCAGCGCAGCCCTGGCGGGTTGGCGGTGGGTTGGTGCGGCTCCGGCTGTGGGTTGGCGGTCGCGTAGTGGATGTCGATGCGCTGGTGGATTCAGGCACGAGGCTCCGGGACCCGGCTACCGGGCGCCCGCTGGTGGTGGTGGCGGGCGAGGCCCTCGGCCCCGCGTCGGAGGGGTCCGTCGGGGCCGTGGGGCGGCGGCGGGTGGCCGTCACCACGGCGGCGGGCTCGACTTGGCTGGAGGTGTTGCCCTGCCCGCATGCAGAAATGGAGGTGGAGGGACGATGGCTCACACTGCCTTCGATCGGCGTCGCCGTGTCGGCACAAGCCTTGGCACTCGATGGTTCCTTTCAGGCGCTGCTCCCGGCCCGTCTGGGTCCCCGCTCCCCCGATCAGCAGTGGGGCGCCTGAGCCTTCGCGCGCGGAGCCGGGCGCTTTGGTGGCACTGCCTCGAGGTACTGGGACTGGTGGCGCCGGGCTTTGCGCACTACGTGGGGTCCAGCGAGGCGCTGCCGCCGCCGCTGACCCATGAGGAGGAGGTGGACCTGCTGATGCGCCTGAAAGCCGGCTACCAGCCGGCGCGGGCGCCTCTCATCGAGCGCAACTTGCGACTGGTGGTGTATATTGCGCGGAAGTTTGAGAACACCGGCGTGGGCATCGAGGATTTGGTGTCCATCGGAACCATCGGCCTTATCAAGGCGGTCAACACGTTCAACGTGGATCGCCGCATCAAGCTGGCCACGTACGCGTCGAAGTGCATCGAGAACGAGATCCTCATGTTCCTGCGCCGCAACAGCCGACTGCGCAGCGAGGTGTCCTTGGATGAGCCCCTGAACGTGGATTGGGACGGCAACGAGCTGCTGTTGTCGGACGTGCTGGGTACGGACGGCGATCTCATCTCCAAAGGCATCGAGGACGAGGTGGACCGCACTCTCCTGCGTGGCGCGCTGGCCGGGCTGACGGGCCGCGAGCAGCGCATCGTCACGCTTCGCTTTGGCTTGGGGGACGGGCAGGAGCGCACGCAGAAGGAGGTGGCGGACTCGCTCGGCATCAGCCAGTCCTATATATCCCGGCTGGAGAAGCGAATCATTCGCCGCCTCCGGCGGGAGATGACCCGCCTGCAATAGCGGCGCCCAGCCGGCGGTGTGGTAGGCTCATCGACAAGCTCGTGACGGGGATCACCGATCACACGATGGCACGGTCAGGCGGGGAGTTCGCGTGAGGAAGCCGTGGCGCTGGCTCGGGTACGTGGGCATTGGGCTATTGGGCCTCTTTGCCGCCCTCGGATCACATTTGACCTTCAATCAGGGACCCACGGACTCGACGAGTCAGTTGGCGCCCTCGTCGGTGGTGGTGGGCGAGGCCGCGCCCTTATTTACCTTGGTGACGACCCAGGGGCGCCCCGCGCCGCTGGCCCACTGGCGCGGCCGCTGGGTCGTGCTGCTGTTTGCGGCGGCGGGGCGGCCTATCGCCCCGCCGCTCCGTGTCCTGGCGGCCGCCCGCGCTGCCACCGATGAGCGGGTGGCTTGGCTCGTGGTCAACACCAACCCCACGGTGACGACCGCCGCGGCGCTGGCCGCCCGCCTGCCGGCAAGCAAGCCGCGGGCAACCTATCTTACGGGCTCGCTCACTTCCCTCTCGGCGATCTGGAGCGCTTATGGGGTGAGCGTGTCGGTGCTGGCGCAACATTTGGTGTACACAGCGGCCCTGTATGTGCTGGGACCACACGGGCATGTGCGATTTGCGCGCGTGCTGAATCTCACCAACGGATCGCCCACGATGGTGCGCAGCGAGGCCCGACTGCTGGTCCGGCAACTGCCGGGATCCCATCGTCCCCAATAACTACCAAAATAAGGGATGAACTGACGGCTGGCGGGAATACTGTCCCCCGATGCGGGGGGGCAGGTTATGCCGGTCAACAAAGTCGAAATTCCCGGGGTCAACACATCGAAGCTGCCGGTGCTGACGAATGCCAAGATGCGCCAGCTGTTTGCCGCCATGCAGGCCGGGGACTTGACGGCGCGGGAGGCGCTGATTTCAGGCAATCTCCGCCTGGTGCTGTCCGTGATTCAGCGGTTCGCCAACCGCGGCGAAAATGGCGACGACCTGTTCCAGGTGGGATGTGTGGGGCTCATCAAGGCCATCGACAACTTTGACCTGGGACAGAACGTGAAGTTTTCCACGTACGCGGTGCCCATGATTATCGGCGAAATCCGCCGCTACCTGCGCGACAACAACCCCATTCGCGTCAGCCGATCGCTCCGCGACGTCGCCTACAAGGCGCTTCAGGTCCGCGACGCCTTGGTGCACCGCTATAGCAAGGAGCCGTCGCTGTCTGAAATTGCGGAGGAGCTGGCTCTGCCGCGCGAAGAAGTCCTCTATGCGCTGGACGCCATTCAGGAGCCGCTCTCCCTGTTTGAGCCCATCTACCATGACGGCGGCGACCCGATCTTCGTCATGGACCAGGTGGCGGACGACGGCGTGGAAGACCAGCGCTGGCTGGAAAGCATCGCGATCAAAGAGGCGCTCGAGCGTCTGAACGACCGTGAGCGCCTCATCCTGCGGATGCGGTTCTTCGACGGCAAAACCCAAATGGAGGTTGCGGAGGAAATCGGCATTTCCCAGGCGCAGGTGTCGAGGCTGGAGAAGGCGGCGTTGGGCCACATGCGGAAGTACGTCTAGTCGATGGCCATCGCGATGCACGGGTACGCCGAGGCCGCGCAGAGCCTCGCTGTGGTGTGGAGCGCCGCTCATGCGGCCGCGGCGCCGGCGGCTCAGGCGGCCCAGGTGGGCGCCGGAGCGCCTCCCTCCGCGGCGCATCCGTGGCTGGTTCCGGTGGTCACCACTTTTCACTGGCCGCAGGCGGCGCGGCCCGTCAGAGTCGTGTGGTGGCTGCCGGCCTTCGTGCGGGCGTGGCTGCCGGCATCCTGAGCGGCCTCTGCGCATACATTGCTGGGCGACCCCGTCGGAAAGGAGCTGCCGAATGGTCAAGACATCGGAGCTGCGGCTGAAAGACATCATCAACATCTCGGACGGTCGTCGGCTGGGCGTCATCGGTGACTTGGAGATTGACCTCGAGCGCGGCGCCGTGACCGCGCTGGTGGTATCGGGGTCCGCGCGCATGTTCGGCTTCTTCGGCAAGGACAAGGACATGGTCATCCCATGGGAGCGCATCCATAAAATCGGTGAGGACGTCATCCTGGTCGACATCGTCCCCGACACCCTGAACGCGGGCTAGCACGAAAAACTTCGTCGGCACCTCACGCGGGCAGGAACCTCCACCGCCCGCCGCGAAGCTCTCTGCATGAGCAGGGAACCAGGAGCGGCGTGGCGCGGTCAGTGGGAGGCGGACCCGGCCGGGGGCTGGCGCGGGCGGCTGGGGGCGGGGCGCCTTTGGTTTGCGGGGCGTGGCGGGGGCGTCAGCGCCCCACCTTATGGCACCCTGAACTTGTCGCGCCATGTGGGGGATCTGCCGCAGGCCGTGGCCGAAAACCGCCGTCGGGCCATCAGCCGCGGTGCGCCCACCCCGGACGCGGTTTGGGGCCAGCTTGTCCACGGCCCGGACGTCGCGTGGCTTGGCCCCGAGGCCGTGCCCGGTCCGGGACCGGTGGCCGACGGCCTACTGACGGAGCAGGCCGGCCTGACCATCGCCATGACGTTTGCGGACTGTGTGCCGATTTGGCTGGCGTCGCGCTCTCCCGCGGCTGGCGGCCTCTTGCATGCCGGGTGGCGGGGGACGGTGCGGGGAGTGGCCCGGGCGGGCGTGGCGGCGCTGGCCGCTAGGGGCGCGGCCCCGAACGTGCTGGACGTGGTGATCGGGCCATCGATCGGGCCGTGTTGCTACGAGGTTGGCTCTGAGGTGGTGGATGCCGTCATGGCGCTGGACCTGGGTCCGGGCCTCGTGGACAGCCGGCGGCACCTCGATCTGTGGGAAGCCAACCGCCGGCTCTTGTGCGCCGCCGGCGTGGCGGAGGAGCGCGTGCTGGTGGTGGGACTCTGCACCGCGTGCCACCCGGAGTGGCTGTTTTCGCACCGCCGCGAAGGGGGCCGCACGGGGCGCAACGGCGGCTTCTTTCGGATGGACCCCACTTGACCGCCGCCGAGCGCGCCGCGCGCGTCCGCGGCCAGGTCGAGGCGGCCTGCCACGCCGCCGGGCGCCCCCCCGACGCCGTCTCGGTGCTGGCGGTGGCCAAGGGACACCCGCTGGCGGCCGTTCATGAGCTATTTCAGCTGGGATTTCGCCGCTTTGGGGAAAACCGCGTCCAGGAAGCCATTGCAAAATATGGCCCTGTTGATGCACAACCCCTATGGGTTCGCGATATTAGCCTCCATCTGATTGGACACCTGCAGTCCAACAAGGTAAAATTGGCCCGGGATTACTTCCAATTGATCCAGACTGTGGACCGGGTCAGTTTGGTGACGCAACTGGCGCGCGATCCCGGCCGGCCGCGGCCCATCATGGTTCAGGTGAACGTGGGGCGGGAGCCGCAGAAGCAGGGGGTGTGGCCCGAGCACGTCCTCGGATTCTTGGAGGGATTGGGACCCGAGGCCGGCGTGTCCGTGGTGGGCCTGATGGCGGTGCTTCCCCGCGTGGACGAGCGTCAGCGGGTTCGGGCCATGGAGGAGGCGCGGGCGGTCTGGGAGGCTGCACGGCGCGCAGGGTGGCCATGGGCCCCGTGCACGGAGTTGTCGATGGGCATGTCCGAGGATTTCGAGATGGCTATCCACCACGGCGCCACGGAGGTGCGAATTGGGACGGCGCTGTTTGGCGCCCGGCCGCTTCCGGCGCCAGGTGGGGACAACTGAGCACAGAGGGGGAACGCGACGTGACCAGCACGGTGGTGCAGAAGCTGCTGAACTTCGTGGGGATTGAAGAGATTGACGAGTATGCCGACAGCAAGGAGCCGGACTGGGAGCCGGAAGTGCCTAAGAAGGCCAAGAAGCCGCCGGTGGTGAGCCTGGCCGGCGGGAACCGCGGCAGTGGCGTTCGTGTGGTGGTGATGCACCCGAAGTCGCTGGAGGACGGGCAAACCATCGCGGATCAGGTCAAGGGCCGGCGGCCCGTGATCGTCAACCTGGACCTGGCGGACGAGCGCGCCGGCCAGCGGCTGCTCAATTTCCTGTCCGGCGTGGTGTACGCCTTGGATGGCAGCTTGCGCAAGGTCGGTGATGGCATCTTTCTGGCGACGCCCAGCAACGTCGAGGTAGCGGGTGACGACCAGGACGACGGCAACTGGGTGCGCGCCTTCGGCAAGTAGGAGGCCCAGGGCTTGGTGGTGTTGGTCAATCTGGCGCTCTCGTTGAAGTGGCTGCTCCGCTTCGTGTACGTCGTGCTGTTAGTTCGGGTGATCGGGTCGTTTGTGCCGCCGCGCCAGCCGGGGTGGTGGGCGAATGTGTCCGGGTTCGTCGATGATCTGACCGACCCGATCGTGCGCCCCGTTCGTCGGCTTGTGCCGGCTTGGGGGGGCATGGACTTCTCCCCCGTGGTGGCGTTGCTGTTGGCAGATATTTTGGGTGGGCTGGTGGGAGACCTGCTGGTGTGGGCCGCTCAGCATGTCTGAGCCACCGCGCCGATGACCGCGCATGATTCGAGGAGCCGTTGGAGGAGCCGTTGGAGGAGCAGTTGGAGGAGGCCTTGTGATGCCCCTGACCCCGGTCGACATTTACAACAAAGAGTTCAAGCGCGGTTTCCGAGGCTACCAGGAAGACGAAGTTAATGAGTTTCTTGACCATGTGGTCCGGGATTTTGAGGCGGCGCTGAAGGAAAATGAAGACTTGCGGCAGCAGCTGTCGGGGATCGGGGAGCGCATCGAGCAGTACCGCAAGCTGGAGGAGACGCTGAAGACGACGCTGGTGGTGGCGCAGAGCGCGGCCGACAACGTCAGAGCCGCGGCCGAGCGCGACGCCGAGTCGATCGTGCGCGAGGCCAACACGCGGGCGGCGGAGATCGTGGGCCAGGCCGAGCGGCAGCTGCACGACTATCAAGAGCAGCTCATGGCCATGCGGCGCGAATGGGATACGTTTCGGGCCCGGGTGCGCGGCATGTTGCAAGGCCAGCTGTCGCTGCTGGACGAGGCGCATCCCGGCGAGGTGGACTAGCGCCTACGGAACCGCAGGCTCTATAGAGAGCGGGCTTGGGGGAAGCGATCGGCTCGGAAGGGCCACCGCCGGTGGCTGCGCTGAGGGGGCGTGGCGCTCCGGGGGAGAGTGCAGGGGCGCGGGGCCTGCGGCGCCTCTTGCGGGGGCCATCGCCTGTGGGTATTATGGAGCCTGCGGTTGAGGATGTGGTGGCGGGCTTATCGAGGGCCTCACTGGGGGCCCCACTGAGGGCGTTATAGACGCGAAGACGATGATCGGGACCGAAGTTGCGCGAAGCCCCAGAGAGCCGGCGGGGGTGCGAGCCGGCGGCAGACGCAGCGGACATCACCCGGGAGTGCCGCAGGCGAAATAAGTAGCCGGGCCGGCTGACCCCGTTAGCGGTCGGACGAGCGCCAGCGTGCTGGCGGATCGAGGGTGGTAGCGCGACATCGTCGCCCCTTGGGGGGCGATTTTTTGTTTTGGAGCCCAGGCATCGAGGTCAGGAGGCGGTCAGATGAGCGGGAGCGGGGGCAGCGGGACGGGATCCGAATGGCGGGAGACGCTGAATCTGCCAAGGACGAGCTTTCCCATGCGGGGCAACCTGGCCGCCGAGGAGCCGCGGCGGCTTGCCCGATGGCAGGCGGAGGACGCGGGGCGCGTGCTGGCCGCACGGCGGGCCGGCCAGCCCCGCTATGTCCTGCACGACGGCCCACCGTACGCCAACGGGGACGTCCACATGGGCACGCTCTTGAACAAAGTGCTCAAAGACATCATCAATCGGCGCGAGGTGTTGAACGGCAAGGACGTGCAGTATGTCCCCGGGTGGGACACGCACGGCCTCCCGATTGAGATGCAGGCGCTCAAGGAGCTGGGGGTGGGCCAGCGCGAGATTGACCCGCTTGAGCTCCGCCGCACCTCGGCCCGGACCGCACAGCACTATCTGACCGAGATGACCCGACAGTTTCAGCGGCTCGGGATCATGGGGGATTGGGAGCACCCGTACACGACGCTGGACCCCGCGTTTGAGGCCGCGGAGCTGCGACTGTTTGCGGACATCGTGCAGCAGGGCCTGGTGTACAAAGACTTAAAAGCCGTGCACTGGTGTCCGCACTGCGAAACCGCACTGGCGGAGGCCGAGCTGGAGTACCGCGAAAAAACCTCACGCGGGATTTGGGTGGCGTTTTCCGTCCGGCCTGAGGATCGGGGGACCCTGCCGGAAGGGACGCGTGCGGTCATCTGGACGACGACGCCGTGGACCCTGCCTGCCAGCGTGGCCATCGCCTACAATCCCGAATTTCGGTATCAGGTGCTCAGCACGCCCGAGGGCCTGCTGCTGGTGGCCAGCGCGCTGGCCGAGACCTTTCTGGCAGACGTAGGGCTCAGCGCCGACCGTGTCGTGCAGGAGGTGGACGGCCACGCGCTCGCGGGCGTCGCCACTGCGCACCCGTACCTAGGGCATCGGGTGCCACTCGTGCCGGGCGAGCACGTCACGGCAGACCAGGGCACTGGGCTGGTGCACACCGCGCCCGGCCACGGCATCGAGGACTTTGACCTAGGCCGTGCCTGGTCGCTGCCCATCGTGCAGCCGCTGGACGACCGCGGGCGGTTCGTGGAGGGGACCCCGAAGGTGGCAGGGCTTGGCTACCAAGAAGCGGAGGGGGCAATCCTGGCGGTCCTGCAGGAGGCGGGTGCCCTGCTGTGCGAGCGCCCGCTGGCTCATCAATTTCCTCACTGCTGGCGCTGCAAGCAGCCGGTTATTTTTCGGGCGACCTCGCAGTGGTTTTTCCGCTTGGAGCCCGTGCGCCAGAAGCTGCTGGCCGCCATTCCTCAGGTGACCTGGACCCCCGCGTGGGCCCAGGAGCGGATGCGCCTCATGGTGGTGGACCGCCGGGACTGGTGCCTATCGCGCCAGCGTGCCTGGGGGCTGCCGATTCCGGCCTTCACGTGCCAAGACTGTGGCGCGCCGGTCATGACGGCGGACAGCGTGCGGCATGTGGCGGCACTGGTGGCGGCCCATGGGTCCAACATTTGGTGGGAGTGGGACGTCGAGCGCCTGCTGCCCGACCCACCGCTGCGCTGTGCCTGTGGCGGAAGTCGGCTGGAGCGCGAGTGGAACGTGTTTGATGTGTGGTTTGACTCGGGCGCCACACAAGCCGCGGTGTTGGCAGAGCGCTCCGAACTCACCTGGCCCGCCGACCTCGTGCTGGAGGGCGGGGATCAGTTTCGCGGCTGGTTCAATTCGCTCCTCACGGAGGGCGTGGCGTGGCGGGGGCAGGCTCCCTACCGGGGTGTGCTGACGCACGGGTGGGTGCTGGATGGCGTGGGGCGCCCCATGCACAAGTCGCTGGGCAACGTCGTCGATCCGATGAAGCTGGTGGACCGCTATGGCGCAGACGTGATGCGCCTGTGGGTGGCCGCCGGCGACTTTCGCGGCGACGTGCGCGTGTCCGACGACCAGCTCGCGCGCGTGGCGGAGACGTACCGCAAGCTTCGCAACACCGCCCGCTTTCTGGTGGGAAACTTGGCCGCCTTCGATCCCGGCCAGGCGGTGGGCCTGTCGGACTTGCCGCCGCTGGAGCAGTGGGCCATGGCGGAGCTGGCGGACAGTTTAAAGAAAATGCGCCGAGCTTACGAGGCGTACGAATTTCACGTGGTGGTGCAGGAGCTGACCCGGCTGTGCACGGTCAGCCTGTCCACCTTTTATCTGGACGTGGCCAAGGACCCGCTCTACACGCTGGCGGCGGCTGACCCCGCCCGGCGTGCGGTGCAGACCGTGCTGTGGCATGCGCTGGAGGTGCTGCAGGCCGTGCTCATGCCCATCTGCCCGTTCACCGCCGAGGAGATTCGGGAGCATCGCGGCTTTCCCGGGGCCACCTGGGATGTGTTGTGGCCAGTGCTGCCGGTGGGCGCGGCGGAGCAGCCGGGGGCCGCCAGGGTGCGGGCGCTATTTCCGGCCCGCGACGCCGGGCTGTTGGCCCTGGAAGAGGCGCGGAGGGCCGGCTTGATTGGCAGTCCGGGCGGTGCGGACTTGACGATTTGGGTGCCCGAGGGGGTGGACGCACTGAGCGTGGCCCAGGAGGCGGACCTGTTGCAGACCATGCTCATGACGGCCACGGTGGCGGTCGCGCAAGGCACCGGGGCCGCATGGCGCGCCCAGGCCACCGCCTCGCCGTGGCCCAAGTGCCCTCGGTGCTGGCGGCAGGTGCCCGCCCTGCCAGGGGCCGTGTGCCCGCGATGCCAGCAGGCGCTCCTCGAGGCCTCGCGATGAAGGGCCCGCGGCTCTTAGGGCCCCTCTTGCTGGCGGTGGCCGTGTTTGCCGCCGACCGCTGGGTGCAGGGATTGGTGCTGGCGCGGCTCACCCCTGACGTGCCCGTGCCCGTCCTGCCGGGTGTCAGCCTCACGCTTACCGAAAATACCGGCGCGGCGTTTGGCCTCTTTCAGGGAGGCAGCGCCTGGCTGGCGGTGGTGGGTGTGCTGGTGGTGGCGGGCGGGCTGGGCTGGCTCGTCCGCCATCCGGAAGCCCACGGCGCTGTGGCGTGGGGATTGGGCCTCCTGTTGGGAGGCGCGGTGGGCAACCTGTGGGACCGATGGGTCAGCGGGCGCGTGGTGGACTATGTCGCGATAGGGCCGTGGCCGGTCTTTAATCTGGCCGACAGCGCCATTGTGGTGGGCATGGTGCTGCTGGCCGTCGAAGCTTGGCGGCACGACCGCGTCCGCACCCCCTCATGACGCGAATGACCGCGACTGTGGCGCCCGGCGAGGCGGGAGGGCGCCTAGACCGGCTCGTCAGCGCCCGGTGGCCCACGTGGTCGCGCACGCGCTGGCAGGCAGCCATTGCCGACGGCCAGGTGTGGGTGAACGGCCGTCCTGTCCGTCGAGTCGGACACCTCGTGGCGCCGGGCGACATCATCGACGCGGCCCTCCCTCAGGAAGCTCCGCCGGCCGTGCCGCTCCAGCATGAGCCGCTTGAGGTTGTGATTCCCCTTCGGTACCGCGACGACGTGCTGGTGGTGGTGTGCAAGCCCGCCGGCGTGGTGGTGCACCCGGGCGCGGGCCACGCCCACGGCACACTGGTTCAGGCGCTGTGGCCCGACGTGGCAGCGGCCGGGGGCGAGCCGGGCCGCGCCGGGGTGGTGCATCGGCTGGATCGCGACACGGCCGGCCTCATGATGCTGGCGCGGACGCAGGTGGCTCGCGCGGCCCTGAGCGCTGCACTGGCGCGGCGGGACGTGCATCGGCGCTACTGGGCCCTGGTGGAGGGCCACGTGGACCCGCCACAGGGCCGACTCAGCGCACCGATTGGCCGAGATCCTCGCCACCGCACGCGCATGGCGGTCACCGCCGGCGGCCGGCCGGCCGCGACTCGGTACGAGACGCTGGCGCGGTGGGCGCACCACAGCTGGGTGGCGCTGGAGTTGGAGAGCGGCCGCACCCACCAGGTGCGAGTGCACATGGCTGCCTTGGGCCATCCGGTGGTAGGCGACGCCGTCTACGGCACCGGTCCGGCGCTGGGCCAGGCGCATCAGGCGCTCTTTGCCTACGCGCTGTCTTTTGAGCATCCCACGCGCCGCCACCGCCACCTCACGCTGGTGGAGCCCTGGCCCGAGCGGTGGCACGACGCCTTAGAGCAGCTGGGGCCGCCGGAGTGGGGCGCTATCCCCCCCCGGGACCCCCTGACGCCCTTGGGGCCAGCGGGCGGCTGAGATTTGGGTCGCACGCATTTGCGCGGGCGGTGCGTGGCGCGCACACTAGCCTCGAACCATCCCGAGAGAACCTGCCGACGACGGCTGAGGAGGGAGGTGCGCGGTGCTTGCACCCGATGTGAGTCGGGCGCGCCGGCGGCTGCTGGTGTGCCAGGGGGCAGTGTGCCAGGCCGCCGGGGGCCTGGAAGCCCGGATCGCCTGGCAGCGCCGCGTGGGCCGGGGGGAGGCCGCGCGGGCCGTGGTGGTGCCCACGGCGTGCTTGGCCATGTGCCGGGCGGCTCCGGTCGCGGTCCTGTATCCCGATGGCGCGTGGTTTGCTCGAGCGCGTGCGCGGCGGGTGGGGTTGATTTGGGCTGCCGTGGAGTCAGGCCGTCTTGGGGACGCCCCAGGGTTTTTGTATCGCCGGCCGGACCCGGAGGGTCCCGATGGCCGTTAGATTGCAGAGGGGGCGCCTCCTGTCGCTCTTGGCCGCGCTGGTGGTGGGGGGCGTGCTGGGCTACGCGCTGCATGGCAGTTCCCCCGGGCCGGTGCCAGCTCCTGGGGGCGACATCGGCAGCACGGTGCTCCAGGACGAGGCCACCATGGCGCTTGATTTTCGCTCGATTGCCAACGGCACGGCCGGGGCCAGCGCCTCGGCGCTCTGGCTCCAAGCGTCGACCCTGGCCGACACGCTGTCGCATGCGGGGCTAGACCGCTACATCTGGCAGGGCAATCGGTCTGAGCCGGTGCCCGCACTGTCGGCGGGGCTGACCGCGCTGGACACCGCGGACTTGGAGCTGGCACTGGCTACCCAGGGCCCGGCGGCCAGTGGGTCCTCGGGCCGGGCGTGGGCTCTGCATGTGGCCAACGTGTTTCAGAGCGATGTTCTGCCCGCGGAGCGCGCCGCGGCCAACCGTACGCTTTCGGCCGCGGGCGCCCAGCGCTTTGATCGGGTGATGGCCGCGTTCGCAAGTTGGGTCGGCAGCCACCAGCCATGACCGAGGCGCGCGGAGAGGGAGCTCGGGACCCGCATCGGCCCGCACACCTGGCCCGCCCGATCCCACCGGTATTAGCCTAGAGCCGGTGTGGTCTTGACGTGCGGGATGGGACAGGCTAGACTCCGACCAGAGACTCGCACCTTTAATCTGGTCCCGTGAGGCCAGGAAGGGAACGGGACCCACCCTACCCTTTCTGCACGCCCCGTGCGGGAAAGGGGTTTTTTTGTGGGAGAGCGGCGGCGGGAGATCATGGACAGCGAGGCGGTGCGCCGCGCCTGGCTGAGGGTAGCCCATGAGGTCTGGGAGCGGCACCGTGAGCTGGACGACGTGGTGCTGGTGGGCATCCGCCGGCGCGGGGAGCCGCTGGCCCGGCGGCTCGCGAACGCCTTGGCGGTGATTGCCGGGCATCAGGACGCCAACATCCCGACGGGCGGGTTGGATATTGGCCCCTGGCGGGACGACGAGCGAGGGGTGGGGCCGGCTGCGGCGCTGGCCCCGGTCGCGACGCGGGGTCGTCGTGTCGTGCTGGTGGACGACGTGCTATACACGGGCCGCAGCGTGCGGGCTGCGCTGGACGCCCTGGCGGAGCATGGCCGGCCGCAGCAGGTGGAGCTGGCTGTCCTGGTGGACCGGGGCCACCGCGAGCTGCCGATTCGCGCGGACTACGTTGGCAAGAACGTGCCGACCGCCCGCACGGAGCGGGTGGCGGTCCGCCTCGTGGAGGTTGACGGGTCGGACGGCGTGGATCTGGTGTCACCGGAGGAAGCGCTGTGACCGCGCTCTCTGTGCGCGGCGTGCGGGTGGTGGACCCGTTCGCGGGCACCGACGCCGTGGCCGACGTCTACGTGGACGAAGGCGGTCGGTTTGCCCAGCCGCCGGCGGCGCCGGACACCGCCGGCGAGATCGTGGATGGCCGGGGCCTCTGGCTGGTGCCCCGGGTCGCGGACCTGCACGTGCACTTTCGCGAGCCGGGCCAGGAGCACAAGGAGGACATTGGGTCGGGTTCGCGGGCGGCGGCCGCGGGTGGCGTGTCGGTGGTGGGCCTCATGCCCAACACGAGCCCGGTGATTGACAGCGGCGCGGCGATGAATCGCGTGCTGGGCCGGGTGGCCCAGGTGGGGTTGGTCGCGGCCTGGGGCATCGGGGCGGTGAGCGTGGGGTCGCAGGGCGCGCGCCCAGCGGATTGGGACACCATGCGCGGCGCGGGCGCGCGGGCGCTTTCCGACGACGGCCACCCCGTGGCCTCCAGCCGCCTGATGGCCGCAGCGCTGGCGTTCAGCGCACAACATGGCACGCCGATCATTCAACACCTCGAGGATCCTGAGTTGGCCCACGGCGGCATGGCCCACGAGGGGGCGGTGGCCGCCCGCCTGGGACTGGCCGGCATGCCTGCGGCGGCAGAGTCGGTCATGGCGTGGCGGGACGTGGGCCTGCTGCGGGCCTATGGCGGGCGGCTGCACTTTGCTCACTGCTCGGTGCCGGACACGCTGGCGGCGCTGGCCTGGGCGCGCGCGCAAGGCGCTCATGCCACGGGTGAAGCATCACCGCACCACCTGCTGCTCACCGACGACGCCTTGGCCGAGTGGCACCCGACGGGCATGGCCAAGGTGAACCCGCCGCTCCGCCCCGCCGGCATGCGCGACGCGCTGCGCCAAGCGGTGGAGCGGGGCGTGGTCACCGTGGTGGCGTCAGACCATGCGCCGCATGCCGCGGGCGAGAAGGGGGGCCCGTTCGCCGCGGCGCCTTTTGGCATCAGCGGCATCGAGACGCTGCTGGGGGTGCTGCTGACCGTGTTCCATCATGAGCGGCGGCTCACGCCGCTTGCGCTCATGGGGCTCGTGACCGCGGGTCCCCACGATGTGGTGGGGGAGCCCTACGCGGGTGTCGTCCCCGGCTCACCGGCGGACTTCACGCTCATCGACCCCGACGTGTCGTGGCGCGTGGACCCCGCGGCCTTTCAGTCCCGGGGGGCCAATACGCCGCTGGCCGGCCATGTGCTCTATGGCCGAGCGGTGGCCACGGTGCGGGGAGGGCGCTTTACATTTCGGGAAGGGCAGGTGGTGTCGTGAGTGCCGACGGGTTGCTGGAGCTGGCCGACGGCCGTCAGTTTGCCGGCCGATGGCTGGGGGAGCCGCCGCGGGGCCGGGTGGTGGGCGAGGTTGTCTTCAACACCGCCCTGACGGGGTATCAGGAAATTTGCACCGACCCGTCGTATGCGGGGCAGATCGTGGTGCTGACCTACCCCCTCATTGGGTCGTACGGCGCCGCGCCCGCTTGGTGCGAGTCGGCGGCGCCCGCTCTCCGGGGGCTGGTGGTGCACCAAGCCGAAGTCGCCTCGCACGGAGACGCCGCCATGGAGCTGCGGGACTACCTGGGCGCGCATGGCGTGCCGGTGCTGGCCGAGGTGGACACTCGGGCGCTGACTCGCTGCCTCCGCGACCGGGGCACGGAGGTGGGCGTGCTGCATGCGGGGGACCCGCTGGCCGACGCGGTGCGCCGCGAGGTGGTTCAGGGGTTCAGCCTGGCGGGCATCGTCGACAGTGTGAGCACCCAAGCCTCCTACGTCGTCCCGGGGGACGGCCCCACCGTGGCCGTCGTGGACTATGGGCTCAAGAGGGGGATTGTGGACGAGCTGTCGCGGCGCGGCTTTCGGGTGGTGGTGCTGCCCTCCACCGCGAGGGTGGACGACCTGCGCGCCCTGCACGCGGATGGCGTGGTGCTGTCCAACGGCCCGGGAGACCCCCAGGATTTGGCGGGGCGTCTGGACCTAGTGCGCGAGGCGGTGGAGCATTATCCCACGCTCGGCATTTGCCTGGGCCACCAGCTGGTGGCGCTGGCGGCGGGAGGGCGCACCTTCCCCCTGAAGTTTGGCCACCACGGCAGCAACCATCCGGTGCGCGACGAGGCGACGGGACAGGTGGACATTACCAGCCACAATCACGGGTACGCGGTGGACGGCGCGTCACTGCCTCGGGAGTACCGCGTGCGGTTTACCAACCTGAACGACCACACGATCGAGGGGTTGGCGCATGTGCGGCGTCCCGTGATCACCGTGCAGCACCATCCCGAGGCGGGCCCGGGCCCCCATGACGCCGCCCGCATCTTCGACGAATTTGCCACCTACGTCCGCGATAGCCGCGAAGGGAGGACGGCATCCCATGCCTAAGCGCGAGGATTTGAAACGGGTGGCCGTCATTGGGTCGGGGCCCATCATCATTGGGCAGGCGGCCGAATTTGACTACGCCGGGACGCAGGCGTGCCACGCCCTCAAGGAAGAAGGGGTGGAGGTGGTGCTGGTCAACAGCAACCCTGCCACCATCATGACGGATCCCGCGGTGGCGGATCGGGTGTATCTCGAGCCGCTGACGGTGTCCTTTTTGGCCAACGTGCTGGCCCAGGAGCGTCCGGATGGGCTGTTGGCCACCCTCGGGGGGCAGATGGGACTCAACCTGGCGCGGGAGCTGGACCGTGCGGGTGTGCTGTCCGACTTGGGCGTGGAGCTGTTGGGGACCGGGCTGCCCGCCATCGAGCAGGCCGAGGATCGCGAGCGCTTTCGCCAAGCCATGATTCAGTTGGGTCAGCCGATTTGCGAGAGCCAAACCGTGCGGACTGTCGACGAGGCGCTGCACTTTGCGGAGCGGATCGGATTTCCCGTCATCCTGCGGCCCGCGTATACGCTCGGCGGCACCGGGGGCGGATTTGCACATGATGCCGTGGAGCTCGCGCGCGCCACCGAGCGGGCGCTGGATGCCAGCCCGATTCACCAGACGCTGGTGGAAGCCAGCATTGCGGGCTGGAAGGAGCTTGAATATGAGGTGATGCGCGACGCGCGCGGCACGGCCGTCGTGGTGTGCAACATGGAAAACCTGGACCCGGTGGGTGTGCACACGGGGGACTCGATCGTGGTGGCGCCCAGCCAGACGCTGTCTGACCGCGACTACCACCGCCTCAGGCGCGCGGCCCTGGACATCGTGGCCGCGCTGGACGTCCGCGGCGGCTGCAATGTGCAGTTTGCGCTGCACCCCACCAGCGGCGAGTATCGGGTCATCGAGGTGAACCCTCGTGTGTCCCGCTCCAGCGCGCTGGCCTCGAAAGCCACGGGATACCCCATCGCGCGGGTGGCCACCAAGATTGCGCTCGGCTATACGCTGGAGGAAATCCTGAACCCGATCACGGGCAAAACCAGCGCCGCATTTGAGCCGGCGCTGGACTATGTCGTCGTGAAGATTCCCCGCTGGCCCTTCGACAAATTTCCGCGGGCGGACCGGCGGCTGGGCACGCAGATGAAAGCCACCGGAGAAGTCATGGCAATTGACCGGACGTTTCCCGGGGCGCTGCAAAAGGCGATTCGCTCCCTGGATGTCGGCCAAGACGGCCTCGTGGACCCCCAGCTGGCGGACGTGCCGAGCGCCGAGCTATTGCGTGGCGTGGGCGCCCCCACCGATCGGCGGCTGTTTATGGTGGCCGAGCTCCTGCGGCGCGGGGAGGCGGTGGACACCCTCTATGCGGCCACGGCAATTGACCGCTGGTTCCTGCGCCACCTGGCCGGGCTGGTGGCGGTGGAGCAGGAGCTGGCGGCGCGCCCAGAGCGCTTGGCGTCACAGCTCCGCCGCCTAAAGCAGCTCGGGTTTTCCGACGCGCGGCTGGGGGCCCTCACCGGGAAGACGGCCGCCGACCTGCGGGCGCTGCGCCGCTCGCGCGGGATTCTGCCGACCTACAAGATGGTGGATACGTGCGCGGGGGAGTTTGTGGCCCAAACGCCCTACTTCTATAGTTGCTACGAAGAGGAGAATGAGGCGGAGCCGCTCGGGGGCGACAAGGTTGTGGTGCTGGGCTCCGGCCCGATCCGGATTGGGCAGGGCATCGAGTTTGACTGCTCGAGTGTCGTGGCCCTGGAGGCGCTGCGCCGCCGGGGGGTTTCCGCCATCATGATCAACAGCAATCCCGAAACCGTGTCAACCGACTACAACGTGTCGGACCGGCTCTACTTTGAGCCGCTCACCTTGGAGGATGTCTTGAACGTCGTCGATCTCGAGTGCCCCCGCGGGGTGCTTGTGCAGTTCGGCGGCCAGACGGCCATCAATCTGGCGGCGCAGCTGGCCGACGCGGGGGTTTCGGTGCTCGGCACCCGCGTCGGTGACATGGACCGCGCCGAGGACCGGCAGCGGTTTGACGCCCTGATGGCCGAATTGGGCCTCATGCGGCCTCCGGGTGCGACGGCCACGACGGCGGCCGAAGCGCTGGCGGCCGCCGAGCAGATTGGGTACCCGGTTCTGGTGCGGCCGTCCTACGTGCTGGGCGGCCGCGCGATGCGCATCGTCGAAGGGCCCGCCGACATGCGGCGCTACCTGGCCGAGGAAGCCACGATGCGTCCCGGTCGCCCGCTGTTGGTGGACCGGTACCTCTCCGGCATGGAGCTGGAGGTGGATGCGGTTTCCGACGGCGACACCGTGGTTATTCCGGCGATTTTGGAGCACGTCGAGCGTGCGGGAGTGCACTCCGGCGACTCGGTGGCGGTGTTGCCGCCGCCCACCGCCACCGCCGACGTGCAGCAGGCGGTGGTGCGGGCCACCACCGCGCTGGCGCGGGGGCTTAGGATTCAGGGGCACATCAACATCCAGTTTGTCGCGCACCGCGGCACGGTGTACGTGCTGGAAGCCAATCCGCGCGCCAGCCGCACGGTGCCGTTCATCACCAAGGCCACAGGTGCCCCGCTGGTGGACTGGGCTATCGCGGCCATGCTGGGCGAGCGCCTCGCCGACCTGGGCGTGCCGTCCGGCCTCATGGATCCGCCGGCGTCGGTGGCGGTGAAGATGCCGGTGTTCTCCTTCGCGAAGCTGTCGGACGTGGACTCCGCGCTTGGCCCGGAGATGAAGTCGACCGGCGAAGTGATGGGCATTGACGCCAGCTACCCCGCAGCCCTGTACAAGGCGTTTTTGGCGGCGGGCTTCCGGTTGCAAGGTCAGGGGGTGGTGCTGGCCACCATCGCTGACCAGGACAAGGCCGAGGCGCTGCCCCTGCTGGCGGAACTGCACCGACTGGGCCATCGGCTGGCGGCCACCGCGGGCACCCTGGCCCTTCTGTCGGCGCACGGCATTCCGGCCATGCCGGTGCGCCGCCTGGCGGAGGGGCGCCCCAACTTGGTGGACCAGATTCGCAGCGGCGCCTATGCCTTGGTGGTGAACACCATCACCCACGGCGGGGCCGCGGAGTCCGAAGGGTTTTACATCCGGAGGACGGCCGTCGAGTCGGGCATCTGGTGCTTCACCTCACTGGACACCTTCACGGCGGCTCTGGCGGGATTCCGGTCCAAGAGCCGGTCACCCTTCGTCATCCGCGCCTTGCAGGATTGGCAGGAGCCGCGCCATGCCTCAGTGTGAGCTCAGGGTGGTCGAGCACCGCGAGCCGGCGCCGGAGCACGTGGAGCTGCTGTTGGAGGCGCCCCGCCTTGCCGCCGATCTCACCCCTGGGCAGTTTGCCCACGTGTGGACGCCCGGCAGCCTGCGCCGCCCCATCTCCTTCTCGCGCGCCACCCCCGACGGGCGCGTGGGGCTGTTGTTTCGTGTGGTCGGAGCGGGCACGCGGTGGCTCGCGGAGCGCCGGGTGGGTGACCGGCTGGATGTGCTGGCCCCCTTGGGCAAGGGATTTCCCACGCCAGAAGCCGGCCCTGTGCTACTGGTGGGGGGCGGCGTCGGGATTCCGCCCCTCTTTGTGGCGGCCCAGCGCTGGGCCGCCACGCATCCCACGGACGTGGTGCTGGGTGCGCGAACAGCCGACGCGCTCGTGATGGCGGACGACTTCCGGGCGCTGGGGTTGGACCTGTCCCTCACGACGGACGATGGCTCGCTGGGGGAGCGCGGCCGGGTCACGGGCCCACTCGCGCGCTGGCTGGCCCGGACGGATGGCGGCCAAGTGTGGGCGTGCGGGCCGACCCCCATGCTGGCGGCGGTCGCCCAGCTCGTGGGGGAGGAGCGGCCCTGCTGGCTCGCGTACGAGCAGCGCATGGGGTGCGGGGTGGGAGCGTGTCTCGCGTGTGTGGTGCCTGGGGTGGGCGGCGACGGGCAGCCGGAGTGGGTGCGGGTGTGCCACGATGGCCCGGTCTTTTCGTCGCGGCGCCTGTGGTGGGCCGGGGCCGAGGGGGAGGCGTAGCGATGGATCTGGCGACGCGGGTGGGGGCGGTGCGGCTGGCCAACCCGGTGCTGGCCGCCTCGGGGACGTTTGGCTTCGGGCCGGAGTATGACGGGCTGGTGGATGTGGCGCAGTTGGGCGGCGTGGCGGTGAAAGGCATTTCCCCTGAGCCGTGGCGAGGTAATCCGCCTCCGCGGGTGTGGGAGACCCCGTCGGGCCTGCTGAATTCCATCGGCCTCCAAAATCCTGGCGTCGAGCGATTTCTGTCGGAAGACCTCCCGTATCTGCGGGACCGCGGGGCCACGGTGGTGGTGAACATCATTGGCCGGACGGAGGACGAGTATGCCGCCGTCGCCCGCCGGCTGGACGGGGAGCGGGGCGTCCAGGCGCTGGAGCTCAACATCTCCTGTCCGAACATCAAGCAAGGGGGCATCCAGTTTGGCCACGACCCGGCCCAGGCATCGAGCGTGACGCGTGCGGTGAAGGCGGCCACCGCGCTGCCGGTCTGGGTGAAGTTGTCTCCCAACACGCACAACCTGGCGGGCATGGCCCGGGCGGTGGCCGCGGCCGGCGCCGATGCCATTTCGGCCATCAACACGCTGGTGGGGATGGCCATCGATCTGGAGCACCGGCGGCCCGCGCTGGGGGGGGTGACCGGCGGGCTTTCGGGCCCGGCCATTCGCCCCATTGCCGTGCGGGCGGTGTGGGAAGTGTCTCAGGCCGTGGATATTCCGGTCGTCGGGATGGGGGGCATCGAGACAGCCACTGATGTCGTGGAGTTTCTGCTGGCTGGGGCCAGTGCTGTGATGGTCGGGACGGCCACCTTCAGCCGGCCAAACGCCATGGCCACGATTATCCGCGAGCTGCCGGACGTGCTGGCGCGGTATGGCTTTGACAGTGTCCGGGCGGCCATTGGCGCGGCTCACCCCGGGCGGTGGCCCGCGTGAGTGCACGGAGGAGCCGGGCGGAGATGGAGAGCCAGACGGACAGAGACAGGAAGGGGGCGCCTGCCATCGACAGTCAGATCGACAGTCAGATCGAGAGTGAGATCGGAAGTCAGGGTCAAGTGACGGTGTGGGTGGCGCTGGATGTGCCCACCGCGCGCGAGGCCGAAGAGTGGATGGCGCGCCTTTACCCGCACCACCACTTCAAAGTGGGATTGGAGCTGTTCCTGGCTGCCGGGCCCCAGGCCGTCGCCGCCTGGACGGCGCGCGGCGAGCACATTTTCCTGGACCTCAAGCTTCACGACATTCCCAATACGGTGGCCGGAGCCGTGCGCCAGGCGGGCCGCCTCGAGGTGGAGCTGCTCACGGTCCATGCGGCGGGTGGGCCTGCGATGCTGGCCGCGGCGCAGGAGGCGGCCGGTCCAGGGCTCACGCTGGCTGCCGTGACCGTGCTCACGAGCCTTGGAGACGACGTGTTGGCGGCCATGGGGGCGCCAGCGGCCCGCGTGTGGGCAGAGACGCTGGCGGAAATGGCCGCCCGGGCCGGGATCGGGGCGGCGGTCACGTCGGGGGCGGAAGCGGGGGCGCTGCATCGCCGCTGGCCCATGCTGGCGCTGGTGGTCCCCGGAGTGAGGCCCGCCGGCGCAGCGGCTGGAGACCAGGCGCGCGTGGTGCGGCCGGCCGAGGCCGTGGCGGCGGGGGCCACGCACCTGGTGGTGGGGCGGCCCATCTTGAGCGCCGGGGACCCCCCGGCCGCCTTGGCGGCCCTTGTGGCTGAGGTGAAGGGAGGGATGACGCATGCGTGAGGCACCCCACGAGGAGCAGGCGGCGGGGCCCCGGTGGCTGGAAGACCTGACGGCCACGGATGCGCTCCTGTCGGGCCACTTTGCGCTGACATCAGGCCGGCACAGCGACACGTTTTTGCTCCTGCCCCGGCTGGTGGCGCATCCGAGCCGGCTGGCGCACTGGCTGGAGGCGCTGGTGCCGGCGGTGGAGGCCAGTGGAGCCGAGGCGGTGGGCGGCCCGGCGCTGGGCGCCGTGGCGCTTTCGTGGGCACTGGCCCATCAGGCGGGGGGAGGCCGCGTGGCCCTCTACGCCGAAAAGACCGAGGAGGGGTCTATGGCGGTCCGGCGCGGATTTGGCCCTCTCGCGAGGCAACGGGTGTTTTTGGTGGAGGATGCCATGACCACCGGCGGATCACTCTTAAAGGCGCGGGCGGCCTTTGAGGCAGTGGGCAGCACGGTCGTCGGCGTGGGCGTGCTGGTGGACCGCCGCGCGGCGGATGGGGACTTTCCCCTGCCGGTGACGGCGGTGCTGCGGCTCCCGATGGCGTCGTGGCTTCCCGAGGCGTGTCCGCTGTGCCAGGCCGGCATGGTGCCCCTGGTTCACCCTAAGCAGCTGGCCTAGCGCGAGGGGGGCGGGGCCTCCGCCAGCTGCTCCCGCCGGGCGCCCAGCCGGGTGAGCGCCAGAGGGTCGGGGGTGACGTAGATCGTCTGCTCCCGGACGTAAAGCACCTGGCCCGGCTGGCCGTGCGGCCTCTTCTTCACGAACTTGCGCGCGGTGTAGTCCACGGGAATGGAGCTGCCTTGGCCCGCCCGGCTGTAAAATGCCGCCAACATGGCCGCATCGGCCACGTCCGGGCGAGGGGCCGGGTTCTTGCCGCACCGCAGGAGGACGTGGGATCCCGGGTACTGCTTGACGTGAAACCACAAATCATCGGGCCGGGCGGCCTGGAAGGTGAGGGACTGATTTTCCGCCTCGGTGCGGCCCACCCAAATCTCCGTGCCGGCTTGACCGACGAACCGCCGGTACGGCAGATGCGGATTGTCGCGGGCCTCGGTCAGCCGTCCGGGGCTCTTGGTGTGCTGAGCCAGCGCGGCCAGGCTGTCCGCCGCGGCCGCTGCGGCACGCTGCCCGGCCAAGCGGCCCCTCAAGGCGGTCCAGTGGGGCACCAGCCGCCGCTCGGCCGCCTCGGCGGCTTTAGCCTTCTTGTATTGGTGATACGCGTGCTGGGCAGCGTCCTTGTAGCCCGCGTCCTCGTCGCGCCAAGGAATCTCGACGAGATCGCCGGTCACGGGGTCCACGAGGGCGGAGGGCCGCGCCCCGTCGCCCCAGCTGGGCCCTACGGTTAGGAGGGCGTCGCCCAGCCGCCGCCACCGCTCGGGGTCGTCCGCCGCCCGGGCAGCGGTCCGAGCCAGCTGGCGCTCCACCTGTTCCATCTGCCGGTCCAAGGCGGCCAGGGCACTGCGCCGAGCATCCTCCAGCGCGTCATGGCGCTCGCGGGCGTCTCCCCACCGGGCCCAGGCACGGCTCCAGCTGTCCTGGGCCTGCCAGGCCTCGGACAGGGGGAAGACCCACACGTGGCGCGCCCCGTCCGGTCCCGGCCCTTCCCACGGCGAAAAGGCGCCCGCGGCGTACGCCCGGCACAGGTCATCCAGCCGGCTTCGGCCATCGGCCACCATGCGCCGGGCCCACGGCGGCAGGTCCTGCACGCGCCCCGTCGCACACGGATTGGCCACCGGCGGGGGCGGGGTGTAAGGCACGCCGGGATACAGCGTCCGGCCCGGGCGGCCGGGGGCGATGCGGCGGTATGCGTCACCCACCGTCCCGTCACTCGCGATCCACAGGATGTTGGTGAGATGCCCAGCCAGCTCGATCACCAGGGTGGCGGGCGCCGTGCGGCCCACCTCGTCCGCGAGCTCCAGCTGCCAGTGCCACACCCGCTCCCACGGCACCTGGCTGACGGCGTGGATGCGGGCGCCCAGCAGGCGATCCGCCCAGGCCGACGGCCGGGCCGCCCGAGGGACAGTGTCTTCGCGCTGAATGCGCCGGTACGCCGGGGTGAGCACCACCAGCAGGGTTGTGCGGGCGCCGGTCGGGCCGCCGACGGAAAGATAGACGCGCGGCCCGTCCTGGCGCACCGCCAGGAGCCGGGCACCGGTTAGCACCGGCTCCCACTCATGCGTCACCGCCCGCATGACCAAGGCGTCAAAAGGCAAGCCGCCACCCCCCGACTAGGTTAGCATGGCCGGTTGGCCCTCGCCGGGAGGTGGCCCGCGAGACGCTGTCCCTGTCGCCAGGAAGTCCGCCCCTCGCGACACAACAGCCGCCCTCGGCTTTGGGGGCTCCCGAGGGTGTGCGAGACACCGCCGCGACCCTTGCCGGCGAGTGCCGGCCCGGAGTGATGTTCAGGGGGCGTAGACGCGCCGCTGCCGACGGTTTCCGTTCCTCCGGCCAGGCTCCGAACAAGCTCGCTGCCACGAGCAAGCCGGGGCGAGACATGGCAATATTGAGCATGGGGGAGAAAGTCCTCGACGGGCGGGATCCGAGCAGGAGGGCGCGCTGGCCGCGGTTCCGCCGGGCCTGCTTCCGAGAGGAGACACGGGGAGCTGGGATGAAGTGGCCCGTGCGGTGGGGTGGCGCTCGCGTCGGAGCTGGATCCGTGCGGCAGCCGGCATGGTGGGATTGCTGGCCGTGGGTGTGGCGGTTTATGTGTTCACGCCGGCGTGGACCGTGTTCACCACCCCCACCTCGACTGGCTACTCGATCCCAAAGCCCCCGCCGGGTGCCCTCATCTACTGCGGAACCGATGGACGTTGGACTGCCTGCGCCGCCGTCTATCCGAACAGCATGTACTATTCCTACGTGGCCTATCAAGGCTTGCATGTGGCGTGGCCCGTCAACATCGTGTGGAAACGCGGCTGGGGCATCGCGGCCTCCTGGCACCGGCTGTCCGTGAAGTCGACGGAGTACTCGCAGGACATCGCTCGGGTGCCCAACACCGCTTGGCCCGTGACCCTGATTTATTACAACACCGATGGGATGCCCCCCGCCGCCCAGCATCTCCGCGCCATACTGGCCTCAGAGCGGTGGATGATCACCTTGCCCAGCGGCAAGACGCTCACCCTCCACGCGCACCGCCAGCACGGGCTCCGTCCAATTTGGCCCCCATACTTCGGCACATCATGACACCCGGCGATAGCGCCGCCGGAGTCTCGGCCCTGACCCGACGGGGCATTGGCCAACGGCGTCTGACTCGCAGCTGAAACAGCCGCCGGGGCGTTTCCCTGGGGCCCGTGGCGCTCCTGGAGTGGTGCCGCCTACGAGCGAGCACGGCGTGTTACAGTCGGGTGGCACAAGGAAGAGCTGCCGGCCGCACCGTGTCCCGTCTGTGTTTCGCGATAGGCAAGCCCTGTCTTGGACGGAGGAGGTCACAAATGATGGGGGATGTGGACAGCCCGCAGGAGTTTGGCGCGCAGCAGCTCCGGCTGATGCAGGGACTGGCCCAAGAGGTCACCGTCTTGCGGCCCGAGATCCTGGTGGGCGGGGGCACCGTGGGGGAGCTCGCCTGGAACTTCGGCAAGGACCGGGCCGCGATCGGCCACACGTGGCGCATCCGGCTCTGGCCGCGCGCTGACGGCAGTGGCCGCCTAGACGCCTGGGCGTGGGCCCAGCTCCCGTTCTCCGTGGCGCGGACTGATGGGGCGGCCGCCACCGTGAACAGCGCAAACCTCACATGGCAGGTCCATCCGGGCCGCTCGGACCTTTTGGACGAAATCCTCGTCTGGTACGCCGAGCAGGCGGCAGGCCTCGACCGCTGCATCATCCCGCAGGATGCGGACGCGGAAATGCTGGCCCGGCTGCCGGCGCACGGCTATGTGCTCGATGAGGAGGAGGCCGGGGACGGCGGCGACTGGCACCTATGGAGCGGGCGGCCGCTGGCCAATCTGTCGTACCCGATCCTGCCGCCGGGCTTTCGCTTCCGGTCCGCGGCGGATGTCGGCCCGGAGGCCGCCACGCGCGCCCACCTCGACGCGTGGTACCCGTCGTCGCTTCAAGCGACGGCCATGGCCGGCGTACAGGCCACCTGGCCGTATCGCGCCGACCTGCACGTGCTGATTGAAGCCCCGGACGGCACGCTGGTGGCGACCGCCATCACTTGGTTCGATCCGGTGAGCCGCACCGCCGAATTTGAGCCGGTCGGGACGCATCGGGCCTATCGCCGGCAGGGGCTCGCCGCGGCGCTGATGTGGCACGGCATGCACAAGGCGCGCGCGGCGGGCGCCGACACCATGCTGGTGGCCTGTGTCGGGAGCAGCGCGCGTCGGGCTGCTCGCGACCTCTATTTCGGCGTAGGCTTCACGCCCATGAGCCGGGATGTCCCGCACGTGAAGCATGCGCCGTAGGCGGGGCCGGCTGTAACCAACTCCAGCCCATGGGCCGCCGTGGCTGCCGCTTTGCGAGGGCTGGCCGAGCCCAGGCCGTGCCCTTGGGCAGCATCCGCAAACGCTGTATGCCCCATCCAGCAATCCTGCACGCCACGGCCCGCTGGCTAATTTATGGTGAGGCGAGGCGCACGGCTGAGCCGGGATCGTGTGCCCGGGTTCCTGGGCTCCTGCTGGATACGCCCCTGTCATGGACGTTGCCATGTCAACATGGGATAATGGCGCGAGTTGGAGGGCCAGAACGTGACAGTTAGAGAAGGCAGTGAAGGCGACACGGAGACAAGGGGTGACATCCGCCGTCGATTGAGCTTGGCGGAATTTCAGGCGGCTGGGCTGGCGAACGTAAGCCCGGTAGCCCAAAAGGAATCGGTGCCGCTGGCAGACGCCGTGGGCCGCGTGGCGGCCGAGGCGGTGCGGGCGCGCATCCCGCTGCCCGCCTTTCGGCGTTCGGCGGTGGATGGCTATGCGCTGCGGGCTGAGGATCGCGATCGGGCCCTCGCCGTCGTCGGCAAGACCACGGCGGGACATCCCCCGCAGCGGAGCGTGGGACCCGGCGAGGCGATGATGCTCACCACCGGGGCGATGGTCCCGGAGGGGGCGGATGCCGTGGCCTTGGTGGAGCGGTGTCGCGTCCAGGACGGCATGGTGCAGGTGGAGGAGCCTGTCCGTCCCGGCCAGCACATTTCGCCCATCGGCGAGGATTTCCATGTGGGTCAAGTGCTGGTCGACGTCGACCGCGTGCTAGAACCGGTGGATGTGGCGGCGCTGGCCAGTCAGGGTGTGGAGTACATAGAGGTGTGGCGCCGCCCCCGGGTGGGCGTCGTGTCCACGGGCGATGAGCTGGTGCCTTTGGGCCAGCCCCTGGGGGCGGCGCAGGTTTATGACGTGAACGGCAGCGTCCTCATGGCCATGGTCCGCGCCGCAGGAGCCGACCCTGTGTGGCTCGGTCGGCTGGAGGACCGGTATCCCGTGGTGCGCGACGGCTTGGAGAGGGCCCGCGACCGCGCCGACTGGGATGTCCTGGTGAGCTCGGGCGGCACGGGGGCCAGCATCCCGGTGTTTCAGGAAATGCCGGTGGAAGAGCTGCACGACCTGATGCCGGCCGTGTTGGGTGAAGTGGGTCAACTGTTAGCCCACGGCATCCGCATGACCCCCGGCCGTCCAACGGCCCTGGGGCGCCTGGGTGGCCGGCCGGCGTTTTTGCTGCCCGGGTGGCCATACGCCGTGCTGGTCCACTTCGAGATGGTGGTGGCGCCCGCGCTGGCCAAGATGGCGCATCGGCCGGCGCCGGCCCGCCGCCGGGTCGCGGCGCGACTGGCGGCGGCCGTGGCGCCTTCGCCGGATCTGACGCGCATCATTCAGGCTCAGTTAGTGGCCGACGAGGGTGGTCAGTTGGTGGCGCACCTCTTGATGCCCCCAGCCCCGCCGTCGGCGTCGCGCATCATGACCCAAATGCTGACGGCCGACGGCTTTGTCGTGGTGGAGCGCGGCGAGCGGCTGGCGGCAGGAGAGGAGGTGGCGGTATGGGTGTCAAGCGCCGGGAGCAGCCCGGTGGGCAGCCGGGACCAGGGGCGACGGGATTAAAGGCGCGCTGGGAGGCACTCCCGTCGCCCCGTTTCACCAAGAAGCCCAACTACATCTGGTACGTGGTGGCCACCGTGTGTGTGGGGGCCTTCATGGCCGCCGTCGATGCCAGCATTGTCAACGTGGCTATTCCGACGCTGCAAGGCAGCTTCCACGCGACGGCCGGGGACGCAAGCTGGGTGCTCATTGCCTACCTGCTGACGCTGGCCAGCGCCGTAACGGCCATTGGGCGCTTCGCGGATATGATTGGCCGCCGGCCACTCTACACGTTTGGCTTCTTGGTGTTCATCATTGGGTCGGCGCTTTGCGGCGCCGCCCTCTCACTGCCCATGCTCATCGCGTCGCGCGTTCTGCAGGCGCTGGGCGCCGCGATGCTGCAGGCCAACTCCGTGGCCATCATTACCGCCACGGTGCCCGCGAGCGTGCGCGGCAAGGCCATTGGATTTCAGGGATCGGCCCAGGCCGTGGGCCTCAGCATCGGCCCGGCGGTTGGTGGCGCGCTCATCGCGCTGTTTGGGTGGCGGGCGATTTTTTATGTGAACGTTCCGGTGGGCATTGTGGGGACGCTGCTGGGGGCCTTCATTCTGCCAAAGGACCGGCCAGGCGACTCGCATGCGCCGTTTGACTGGGGCGGCATGGCCTACTTCGCAGGGTTTCTGGTGAGCATCATGCTGGCCCTTACCGAGGGGCCAGACTGGGGCTGGACCGCGCTGTCGATTCTCGGCTTGTTTGCCCTAGGCCTCGTGCTGCTGTGGCTGTTCATCCGCCGAGAGGCGGGCTTCCCGTCGCCCATGGTGCGCCTGGAGTTGTTTCGCATTAAAACCATGACCATCGGCAACATCACGGGACTGCTGTCGTATGCGGCCATGTTCGGGACGCTGGTGCTCATGCCGTATTTCCTCAAGGAAGTGCTGGCCTTTCCGGAAGCGACCATCGGGTTGCTGCTGACCCCAGTGCCTGTGGCCATGACGGTGCTGGCCCCGATTGCGGGTGGCTTGGCGGATCGGTATGGATCACGGGTGCTCACCACCTCGGGCATGGGGCTGACCACCGTCGGCTGCCTCCTACTGGGCATCACCCTCGGGTCCGGCGTGAGCATTCCCATCGTGGTGGGTGAGCTTCTCTTGGTGGGGGCCGGATTGGGTCTGTTCACCCCGCCCAACAACAGCTCCGTCATGGGCAGCTCGCCCAAGGAGCATCTGGGCGTGGCGGGCGGGATTCTGAACATGTCGCGGTCACTGGGCATGAGCTTTGGGACCGCATTCTCCCTCGCCGTGATGACGGCGATTCTGCTGGGGCTCGGCGTCAGCACCACCCACGCGGCCCCGAGCCAGTGGGTGCCGGCCATTCATGCCGCCTTCTTGGGCTTGGCCCTGTTGTCCCTGGTCGCGACGGGCCTCTCAGGCATGCGGGCGGCGGGCGAGAAGGGATCCGGATCCGGCGAGTCGCATCCCTTGGAGCTGGCATAACTCGCTCCGCGTCCATGCCGACCCATCAGGGGTGCGGAGGGACAGGAAAGGAGGCGCAACGATGTGGACAGTGGTATACATCGCCACAAGCTCCGCGGCCGCCAATCGCCTGGTCGCCGTACTGCGGGAGGAAGGCCTCATGGTGACGATGCGTCCGATTGACTCCTCGGCCGACGGCAAGGGCAGCATTGAGATTCTGGTGCCAGACGGGGAGGCCGAAGAGGCGCACGAGGTGCTGGCGGAGCACTTGGGGCATATGGGCTGAGACGCGCGGGGCCGCGCGGGGTGAGAAGATAGGAGGGGAGCCGTGCGCGTTTACCTGAACGGGGCATTTGTGGACGAGAGCGAGGCGCGTGTGTCCTTTGACGATCGCGGCTTTCTCTTTGGGGATGCCGTGTACGAAGTGATTCGACTGTATGACGGCCGTCCCTTTCGGCTGGGGGCGCACCTAGCCCGCCTGGGACGCAGCCTGGCCGGGGTGTGGCTCCCGGCGCTGGATTTGCGGCAGCTGGAGGAAGTGGTGCATGAGCTGGCGGCCGTGGAGGGCGCGTCCATCCCCGATGCCCTGGTGTACATTCAAGTCAGCCGCGGGGCTTCGCCGCGCAACCATCCCTTTCCCGATCCCCCGGTTCCCCCAACCGTGCTGGCCTGGTGCCGACCGTACCATGCGCTGCCCCCAGATCAATTTCTCGCGGGCATTCGAGTGGTGACCGTGCCGGATGACCGCTGGGCGAAGTGCTGGATCAAGACGGTGAATCTCTTGCCCAACGTGCTGGCCAAGGAGAAGGCGCGCCGCGCCGGGGCCGACGATGCCGTGTTTGTGCGCGATGGCATGGCCATCGAGGCCACCTCCGCGAACTTCTTTGTCGTGCGGGACGGCGCGGTGCAGACGGCCCCCGTGACCAACTACATCCTGCCGGGCATCAGCCGGCAGGTGGTGCTGGAGCTGGCGGAGGCCGCAGGCATCCCGGTTCGGCTGGAGCCGGTCGTCGTAGAGGACCTCGCGCAGGTGGATGAGGTGTTCCTGACGCATACGGGGTGCGGTGTGGAGCCGGTGACCACCGTGGACGGCCGCCGGCTGGGGCCGGCGGCGGGGCCCATCACCCGCCGCCTGTACGATGCCTTTGAGGCGTTAGTGCGCCAGCCCGAAAGCCCGTGACACTCGACGTCGTGCTGGTGGAGCCGGAGATTCCGCCCAACACAGGAAACATCGCGCGGACGTGTGCGGCCGTGGGGGCGCGCCTGCATCTCGTGGAGCCGCTGGGATTCCAGTGGCTCGACCCCCGAGTCAAGCGCGCCGGCGTGGACTATTGGCATCTCGTGGAGGTGCGCCGCTATGCGACGTGGGATGCCCTGCCCGATGAGATTCGGCATCCCGACCGCCTGCACTTGTTTACCAGCCGAGGCGGCCAGCGCTTCGACCAAACCCAGTATGGCGACGCCAGCGTGCTGGTCTTTGGCCGGGAATCCACTGGGTTGCCGGACAGCCTGCTGGCCGCCCATCCCGACCGCTGGCGCGTGATTCCGATGCGTCCGGGGCTGCGGTCGCTAAACCTCTCGAACGCGGCGGCCCTCGCGATGTACGAGGTGATGCGGCAGCGGGGCTATGCCGGGCTGACCACGGGAGGATGAGCCGCTCCCCCTAGCCGTATACTGCCTCAAGGGCGGGGCAAGGGGCAGTGCCATGCTGTTGGTGATTCTCTCGGGCATGATTCTCATCGTGCTGTCGGCGGACTACTTTACGAACGGGATCGAGTGGCTGGGCAAGGCGCTGGGCTTGAATGCCAGCGCCGTCGGCACGTTGATGGCGGCGTTGGGGACGGCCCTGCCCGAGACGCTGGTGCCGGTCATCGCGCTGGTGTCGGGGGCGGGCGGCGCGGCGGCGGTGGGCCTGGGAGCGATCCTCGGGGCCCCTTTTATGCTGGCCACCCTGGGGTTTCTCGTGCTGGGCGTATCGCTGGGATGGCCCGGATGGCGCGGGCGCCCGCGGACCGCCCGCCCAGAGGCGGTCGCGCGTGACTTGAGCTTCTTCCTGGCGGTCTTTGGTGCCGCGCTGCTGGGCACCTGGCTGCCCCAGCCCGTCAAAGCGTACTGGGCGGGTGGGTTGGTCGTCGCGTACCTGGTGTTTGCCCGCACCGTGCTGCGGTCGGGGCGGCAGTCGCCCGCCGAGACGCCCACCACCGCGCTCCACCTGACGCGACAAGTGCCGCCGCCGCTCTGGGTGGTGGTGGGACAGGTGGCGATGGCGCTGGCCGGTCTGGTGGTGGGGGCGCACTATTTCGTGACGGCCTTAGAAGTGTGGGCGCGGCAGAGCGGATGGAGCGGGTTTTTGCTCTCGGTGATTCTGACGCCGGTGGCCACTGAGCTGCCGGAAGTTCTCAACTCGGTGATTTGGATTCGGCGCGGCGCCGACGCGCTCGCCTTGGGCAATGTCACGGGGGCCATGGCCTTCCAGGCGTCGCTGGTGCCGGCGTTGGGCATGTGGCTCACGCCGTGGCGGCTCAATCCGCTGGAGGGGGCCGTGGGCGTGCTGGCCCTCGCGGCCGCGCTGTTTGTGTATCTGTCGGTGCGGCGCCGAGGATTATCCCCGCGGGACTTAGTGTGCGCCGGCGCGTTTTACTTTCTATTTGTCGGCGTGGCCGTGGCGGGCGTGCGCTGATTCCTGCAAGGACGGCCAATCAATTCCTGCCCTGTTGATTGACGGGGTTTCTGGACGCCCGTATGATGACAACAGCTTTCGAGAACAGCCCAGGACAACGGCTTACCCACCGGGTTTATGGCCGCGAATCTTAGACGCTTGGGACGGCAGGCTCCGGTCGGAGGCGCCCCTTGGGCGCAGGGTCGGCCTGCTGCTCCGGTCGGTCGACTAAAACACGTCGGGCCTGCCCCCCAGGGCCCGATGGGGAGGACGCAAGCATGTGGACGCGCTTGGTGCAATGGGTGGACGAACGCTTAATGGTTTCGCCGCTGTGGCGCGACTTGGCTGACCATCCCGTGCCGGATCATGTGAACCCGAGCGAGCATGTCAAAGCGTTTGTCTATTGCTTCGGCGGCGTCACGTTTTTGCTCATCATTGCGCAGTTCGTCACGGGCATGTTTCTCGCCCTGTACTATGTTCCTGATATCATTAACTCGTACAACTCCACGCACTACATCATGACCCAGGTGGCTTTCGGAAGCCAGGTGCTGGCGATGCACAACTGGGGCTCATCATTGATCATCATTATGGTGACGCTGCACATGCTGCGCATCTACTGGATGGGGGCGTATCGAAAGCCCCGGGAGCTCAACTGGATTGTCGGCAGCCTCATGATGCTGATCATTCTGGGGTTTGGCTTCACGGGCTACCTGTTGCCCTGGGATGAAAAAGCGTACTTTGCCACCCAGGTGGGCGTCAACTTCGTGAAGTACGTGCCCTTTATCGGCAACGCGCTGTTCCTGGCCGTCGCGGGCGGACCCAGCATTGGGGCCGCGACCCTGTCGCGGTTTTTCGCGGTGCATGTGCTGTTCTTGCCGGCCGCCCTCCTGGGTCTGTTGGGGCTCCACTTTCTCATGATTCGCCGCAACGGGATCACGGGGCCGTACTAAGCCGGACGAGAGGTTCCGACGACTGTGTGACCGAGGAGGGGCGCCAATGGCGGATGACTTACACCCTGGGCACCAGGCCAAGGAGTACCAAAGCCCAACGGTGGTGCCGTTTTGGCCCGAACACCTGCTGAAGGAGCTGGTGGTGGGCTTTGTGGCAGTGTTTGTCTTGGTGCTGTTTGCGCATTTTACGCCGGTGCCGCTGGGCGCGCGCGCGGACCCGGGCGACTGGGCGTTCCAGCCCGCGCCCGACTGGTACTTCTACTGGGTGCAGAACCTGTTTGACGTCGGAGGCTACTACTGGAGCGTACTGGGGCTCACATCCCTGGACTGGATCCTGATGTTTGCTCTGCCCACGGTGGGTGTGATGATTTTCATCGGCGTGCCCTTCATCGATCGGCACAAGGAGCGGCGCCTGTTGAAGCGCCCGGTGATGCTGGCCATCTTGCTGTTTGGCTTTGTGTTTTTTGGCTACTTTACGGCCAATGGCGTGTACACGCACAAGACGCTGGTGGCGGCCGAGCCCATGGCGATTTACACCAGTTCGTGCGCCACCTGCCACGCGCTGGGTCCGCTGGGCAACCAGACCGGCGTCTTCAAGTTGCCTGATGGGCAGTACATCTATCCGCCTCCGCTGACCAACGTGGGCAGCATCCTGACCGCGTCCGAAATTCGCCACCAGCTGGTGCAGCCTGAGGGGGGCATGCCCCAGCTGAACCTGCCGCCCGCCGCCTTGAAATACCTGGTGGGGTGGCTGACCACCCTGAAGTAGGACCGGCCTCGGCAAGCGCCGTCGGGCCGCGGCTTGCGCCCATGCAGCCGCGGCTCAGTTGTAGGTGGCGGGGGCAGGCTTTCGCCTGAGGTGGTGTGAGATGACGACGGTCAAGTCAGCCGGCAGCCCGGTGCGTCCTAAAAAGGAGCCGACGGCAGAGGAGTTGGCCCGCATCGCGTTGAAGTGGGAGGCGGCGGGCGAGCTGGGTCTGGCCGAAAAGGTGCGCGATCTGGGCTGGGGCGGGCTCAGCGCGGCAGAAGCCGGGCGTGTGGGGGCCCGGATCGCCAAATGGATCCGGGACCGGAGCCGTCCGCCGCGCGCAAATCCATAGGGAAGCCGGGGGATGGCCATGTATTGGGAGCAGATGACGACGCGGCAGTTTGAAGCGGTGATGGGGAAAGTGTCGACGGCCATTCTGCCCACCGGGACGGTGGAGGCGCATGGCTTTCACTGCCCGCTCGGGACCGACAACATTGCGCCTGCCGAGCTGGCCCGGCGGCTGGAGCGGCGGCACCCCGACGAGCTCCTGGTGGCGCCCGCGGTGCCGTTTGGCCACTCCTGGGACTTGGAGGAGTGGCCCGGGACGCTCAGCATTCCCGCGGCCGCGCTGGAGAACTACGTGGCTGAGGTGGGGTTGGCCATGAGCCGCTGGGGGATTCGCCACTTGATCCTCGTCAATGGCCATGGCGGCAACAACGGCGCCCTGGGCCATGCGGCGGAGCGCTTGGCCGATGCGGGCATGCGGGTGGTAATCAGCAACTGGTGGCTGGACTATGCCCAAGATATTCTGACGGTCACGGCGGGCCAGGGCCATGCGGGTGAGGATGAAACATCGGTGATGTTGGCTTTGGCGCCGAGCGCGGTGGAGATGGCTCACGCCGGCGTCAATCCGTATCGGCCGAAGTTTCGGTTCAAGGACCAAGCCGCGCGCAAGACTGTGCTGCGCCATGCGGTCACAGGGGACGGCCGACACGGGACACGCGAGAAAGGGGAGCGTATTCTGGAGCTGGTGGAAGCCCGGTTGGAGCAGATGCTGCAGGACCTGTGGGCAGACCAGCTGTTTCACGAGACACCGCCCCGCTGAGCAGACCGGGAGTCCACTGCTCGTGGGGTTTTTGAAGGAGGCGCCCATGAAACTTGCACAGCGGGTCGTTAATTTGACCCCATCCCCCACGTTGGCCATGGACCAGCGGGCCAAGGCGCTGGCTGCTGCCGGAGTCGACGTGGTGAACCTGGGGCTCGGCGAGCCCGACTTTGACACGCCCGCGGCGGTGGCTGCCGCCGCCGTCGCGGCCATTGGCGCCGGAGACACGCACTATACCCCCGCGGGGGGCACCGTGGCGCTGCGCCAGGCGCTGGCGCGGCACATCCAGGCCGAGACGGGGGCTACGTACGCCCCCACGGAGGTGATGGTCTCCGCCGGCGCAAAGCAAGCCCTGTTCAACGCCTTCCTGACGCTCGTGAATCCCGGCGACTTGGTGCTGGTGCCGGCGCCGTACTGGGTCACCTACCCTGAGCACATTCGCTTCGCCGGAGGCACGGTGGTTCCGGTGCCGACGCCCGCCGAGCAGGGGCATCGGCTGACGGCGGCGGCGCTGGAGGCCGCCTGGCAGCCGGGGGTGCGCGGCTTGGTGGTCAACAGCCCCAACAACCCGACGGGCGCGGTGATCGACCCGGCCGAAGTGGATCGCATCGCCGCCTTCTGTGTGGAGCGGGACTTATGGGTGATTTCCGACGAAATCTACAGCCAATTGGTGTATCCCCCCGCCGTCCACCGATCGTTTGCCTCTGCGGCGGATCTTCGGGACCGGCTGATCTACGTGCATGGCCTCTCCAAAACCTTTGCCATGACCGGATGGCGGATTGGGTACGCGGCCGGGCCGGGCCCGGTTATTGCCGCCATGGAGCGCCTGCAGGGACAGGCGACCGGCAACCCCACGTCCATTGCCCAAGCGGCCGCGCTGGCCGCCGTCACAGCCCCCTTGCCGGAAGTGGCGCGCATGCGGAGTACCTTTGCCACCCGCCGCCAGATGGCCGGCGAGTGGCTGGCGCGGTCGGCTCCGCTGGCGGGCCGCGTGCCGGATGGAGCGTTTTATCTCTGGGTGGACACCACGGCGCTGGTGGGCCACACGCTGGCCGGTGTGACCATTGCCAGCGGCGACGATGTGGTGCGCGCCTGGCTAGAGGGAGCGCGCGTGGCGGCGGTGGCGGGCTCTGGCTTTGGCGAACCGCAGGCGGTGCGCCTGTCTCTGGCGTCGTCGGAGGAGCGGCTGGCGGAGGCCTTTGCCCGGCTGGACCGCCTCATGGTCCCTGTGCAATAGCGGTGGCAGCGCCGGAGAGCATTCTCATCCTGGGGCTTGGCATCAACAACGCGCCGCTGTTACCGTACTGGGCCGCGCGGGGGGCCCAGATCACGGTGGCGGACCGGCACGACGGCGTGGTAGACCCCAAGGCGCAGTCCGTCCGGTGGGCCGTCGGGCCGAGCTATATGGAAGAGGCGCTGGCGCACGCCCCGTACGACCGCATTTATCTCACGCCGGGCATCCCGCCGCACCACCCCGACGTGCAGCGGCTGGCGGCCGGCGCGGTGCTCACCTGTGAGACCGACCTGTTTTTGTCGGCGTGCCCAGCACCGGTGCTGGGCATAACAGGATCCGCGGGCAAAACGACGACCACGACGCTGCTGGGGGCCATGCTGGTCGAAGACGGCAGCCGGCCCGTGCACGTGGGGGGCAACATCGGGCGAAGTCTCTTGGCCAGCGTGGATGCCATCAAGCCCGCCGACTGGGTCGTAATGGAGCTGTCGAGCTTTCAGCTGGAGCTGGTGACTAGGAGCCCGGCCGGGGCGGCCGTGCTGAATCTGTCCCCGAACCACCTCGACCACCACCGCGACATGGCCGAGTATGCGGCCGCCAAGGCGCGCATTTTTCAGTTTCAGGGCCCCGACGACTTCCTGGTGACCGACGCGGCGCCCCCGCCGCTGATGGCGGCGGCGCTGGCCCAGCATCGGGGGCAGCGGGATACGGTGTCCCTGACCGGCCCGGTCGAGCGCGGGGCGTATCTGGACGGGCGGACGATGATGTGGCGTCCCGAGACCGGTCGGACCGCCATTCCGGTCCAGACCTTGGACCACTGGCAGCTGCCCGGCCGCATGAACGTTCACAACGCGCTGGTGGCGATGGCCCTGGCGCTCCGGGCAGGCGCCGACCCCGGGGCGGTGGCGGCGGCGCTGGCAGCCTTCCGCGGCGTGCCGCACCGGCTGGAGCCGGTGGCGGTTCAGGGCGGCATTCGCTACATCAACGACTCCATCGCCACGGCCCCCGACCGAACGCTGGCGGCGCTGGAGGCGATTGCCGATCGCTGGGGCGGGCAGGCGCGCGGGCTGGTGCTGGTGGCCGGAGGATACGACAAGCACTTGGACTACAGCGCGCTGGGCCGCGCGCTCGCGGAGCGGGCCCGCATTGTCGCGCTCACGGGGCCGACAGGGCCCGCCATCGCCGACGCCATCCGGGCCGCGGCGGCCCCGGGCACGGGCCCCCACCTGATCGGCCCCCTCCCGTTCGACGAGGCCGTCCAGGCGGCCCTGCAGGCCGCCCGACCCGGGGACGTGGTGCTGCTGTCGCCGGCATCCGCGAGCTATGACGCCTTCCGAAATTTTGAGGAGCGGGGCCAGCGGTTTCGAGCCCTGGTGGCAGCGCACCTGGATCACTGACCGCCGGACGGCGACGCCAACGAGGTCAATGGCATCCATGTCCCCCGGCCCGTCATCGAACAGACGGCGGCGAGCCTCGTCCATCCAGAAGGCCATCCATAATATATGGAGAAGATCTGGAGAAGATCGGGCGCCGGCCGCAAGAGCGGGTACGGCGCCCGCAGCCAGGGCTGTGGCCATGTGGCGCTGGCACCCGGCTCTTCCTTCGCTGTCGCCCTCGGCCGGTGACGCGCGCGACCCGCGCATCGAGAGCCGTGTAGTCCTCGCCAGGGTGGCGTGGCGGCAGCCGACCGACGCGATGCGCGGCATCCTCGAGACGTCCCCCAGATGGCGGTTCGGTGGTGCGCTTGGCTCACACGAGCGGTTGCGCTACACTAGGAGGCTGACTGCTTCTGCGGCGTCGGGCCGACGGCTAGAGGGCAGCGCGACCAAGCACGGCGGAAGAATTTTGGACGAAGTTTGGAGCTAAGGACAGTGGACACTTTGGAGCTGGTGGCGCAGAGCCACATTCGCAACATTGCCATCATCGCACACGTGGACCACGGCAAGACAACGCTGGTGGATGCCATGTTGCGCCAGAGCGGCATCTTCCGCGACCCCGGCCAGGTGGGAGAGCGGGCGATGGACACCAACGAGCTGGAGCGCGAGCGCGGCATCACGATTTTGGCCAAAACGACCTCGGTGCCTTATCGCGACTACCGGATCAACATCGTCGACACGCCGGGGCACGCGGACTTCGGGGGCGAGGTGGAGCGGGTGCTCAGCATGGTGGACGGCGCGCTGCTCGTCGTGGATGCGCTGGAGGGACCCATGCCCCAAACGCGCTATGTTCTGACCAAGGCGCTGGCGGCTGGCCTGCATCCCATTCTGGTTCTGAACAAGATGGACCGGGCCGGCGCGCGTCCGGCCGAAGCGCTTGAAGGCGTCTTGGAGCTTTTTATGGACCTGGACGCCACTGACGAACAGCTCGACTTCCCCATCGTGTACACCGCGGCGAAGGCGGGCGTGGCGGCGCCCAGCCCGACGCTGGCCGGCCACGACGATTTGGGCCCCCTGTTCGAAACGATTGTGGCGCGTGTGCCGGCTCCGGCCGGCGACCCGGAGGCCCCGCTCCAGCTCCAGGTCACGACCCTGGAGCATGATGACTATGTGGGCCGCCTCGGCATTGGCCGCGTGTCCCAGGGAAGCATTCGGGCCGGCCAGACGGTGGCTTTAGTCAATCACGAGGGACAGGTTACGCGGAGCCGCGTCGCCAAGCTGTTTGGCCGGGTGGGGCTGCGGCGCGTCGAGGTAGAGCACGTGGGGACTGGCGACATCGTCTCGGTCGCGGGGATTGACGGCGTGTCCATTGGCGACACCATCGCCGACCCCGACAACCCCGTCGGGCTGGTGCCCCTGACCGTTGACGAGCCCACCCTTACCGTGCTGGTCGGCGTCAACACCAGCCCCTTTGCGGGCCGCGAGGGGCAGTACGTGACCAGCCGACACCTGCGGGAGCGCCTGTATCGCGAGCAGGAGCGCAACATCGGCCTTCGGGTGGAGGACACGGAGAACCCCGACGTCTTTCGGGTGTCGGGGCGCGGGGAATTGCACTTGGGCATCCTCTTGGAGACCATGCGGCGTGAGGGCTTTGAAATGGCCGTCTCCAAGCCGGAGGTGATTATGCACGACACGCCCGAGGGCCGGATGGAGCCGTATGAGCACTTGGTGCTGGACCTGCCGGATGAGTACGTGGGGGTGGTCATGGAGCGCTTGGGGCCGCGGCGCGCCGCCATGCAGGTGATGGCGCCCGCCGGTCCCGGCCAAACCCGCCTCGAGTTTCACGTCCCGGCCCGCGGCCTCTTGGGCTTTCGCTCGGTGTTTTTGACGGACACGCGCGGCTATGGCGTCATGAATCACTTGTTTCTGGGCTACCGGCCCTACGCGGGGCCCATGACGGCCGCGCCGCGCGGGGCCCTCGTGGCGCTGGAGGCGGGCCCCGCCACCGCCTACGCGCTGGACAACGCCCAGCAGCGGGGGGTCCTCTTCATTGGCCCGATGACCCCCGTGTATCCCGGCATGGTGGTGGGCGAAAACAGCCGGCCGCAGGACCTCGAGATTAACGTGTGCAAGAAAAAGCACGTGACCAACGTTCGCAACACGGGGTCGGAAGAGGCCATCCGGCTGCCGACGCCCCGAGCGCTGACCTTGGACGGGGCGCTCGAATATCTGGCCAGTGACGAATTGCTGGAGATTACGCCTGCTAACCTGCGCATTCGCAAGGCGACGCTGGATCGGCACGAGCGCAAGCGGGAGCGCAAGGCCGGGTCATGACGGCGGTGGCGGCCGATGTCTGGTCGCACTGGTCGCTGGGCCGGGCGCTCGGGGCGCCTGCCCAACTGGCGCACCTGCTGGCGGGCCACGGGTACACGGCCGCGGTGTTGGCCGATTGGGAGAACCTCAACGGGGCGGTGGCCTGGGTGGAAGCCGGCACCGCTGCCGGCCTCAAGCCGATGGTCGGTGCGGCGGTGCCCGTCGCGGGCGCCCGCGGGGTGGATGTGGTGCATGTGGTCGCCCGCAGCCGCCGAGGGTGGCCCTTGCTGTGCCAGCTCGCCGCGCCGGGGCCGCCGCGGCCGCCGGAGGTGATGGACGACAGGCACCTCGTGTGGCTGGTGCGTCCTGGCACCGCCTTGGTGCCCCCGCGGGAGAGTCCCGGGTGGATGATGGTCTCGAGCCCCGACACTCTCGCCGCCGGAGGGTGGCCTCCCATCGCGGCCGCGCCCGTCAGGTTTGGGGCGCCCGACGCCCGGGAAGCCTGGACCGTGCTGCGCCGCATGGGGCCGCAACCGACCGCCGCCGACGTGGGGGGGCCCCCGGTGCCGGCCGCCGAGCTGGCGGGCCGTTTTGGCGCCCACCACCCGGCCGTCCAAGCGTGGGCCCACCTCGTGGAGGCGGTATCGGATCACGTGCTCCCTCGGGCGCCGTCGCCCGTCCGATTTGACGCGGGCGCCTCGGCCGCCGACCTCCTGGCTCGCCAGGCGCGGGCCGGGCTGGCCGCCCGCTGGCGGGGCGCGGTGCCCCACGCGCATCAGGACCGGCTCGCGCAGGAGCTGGCGACCATTGTCTCCTTGAAGTTTGCCGATTACTTTTTGGTGGTGGCGGACGTCGTGGCGGCGGCGCGCGAGCGCGGCATTGCGGTCGGTCCAGGGCGGGGATCCGCCGCGGCCAGCTTGGTGGCGTACAGCCTCGGGATCACGGAGGTCGATCCGCTGCGCTGGGGATTGGTGTTTGAGCGCTTCCTGAACCCCCATCGCGCGAGCCCACCGGATATTGACTTGGACATTGAAGACACGCGGCGCGGCGAGCTGGTGTCGTACTTGCAGGAGCGCTATGGGGCGGATCGGGTGGCCCAGATTGGCACCTACAGCACGCTGGGACCCCGAGCGGCGCTCCGCGAGACGGCCCGGGTGCTGGCGGTGCCCGCGGCTGAGCTGAACGCGGCCCTGGGAGGGGCGGCCGGAGGTGGCGGCGCCTGGCGCCGCGTGGCGGCCCAACTGGAAGGGACTCCGCACCATGCCTCGGTGCACGCGGCAGGCGTCGTCATCGCGCCGGCCCCTCTGACCGAGTGGAGTCCCGTGATTCACCATGAGGACCAAGCGGTGACCGGCCTTGACATGCACGCGCTGGCAGCGCTGGGGCTGGTGAAGTTTGACCTGCTGGGCCTAAGAACGCTGACGGCGCTCAAGTACGCCGCGAAGCTGGCCGGCCTGCCGCCGGGGTTTGGCAGGGTGCCGCTCGATGATCCAGCCACCAGCGTGCTGCTGGGCCAAGGCGATACCGATGGCGTGTTTCAACTCGATGGCCGGGGCGTGCGCGAGCTGCTGCGGGCCATGCGCCCTGGCGGCCTCGAGGACGTCATGCTGGTGATTTCGCTGTATCGGCCGGGGCCGATGGAGCAAATCGGCGAGTATCTGCGGCGGCGCCGGGAGGGTTTCCGTCCCTCCACGCCGCTTGAGGAGCTTTTGGCGGACACCTTGGGAATCCTGGTATACCAAGAGCAGCTGATGGCCGTGGCGCGCGCCTTTGCCGGATACGACTGGGCGGCGGCGGACCTCTTTCGGCGCGCGGTGTCCAAAAAGGATCGCGACTTGCTGGAGGCGGAGCGGCAGCGGTTCGTCGACGGGGTCCGCCATCACCAAGGGCCCGCCGTGGAGGCGGAGCACCTGTGGCAGCAGGTGGTGCCGTTTGCCCAATATGGCTTTAACCGGGCGCACGCGGCTGCCTACGGCTTGGTGGCTTACTATGCCGCCTACGTCAAGGCGCACGCGCCCCAGGCGTTCTGGGCCGGGGAGTTGGCGGCGCACGGCGGAGACGCAGGGGGCGCGGCTGCCCTGGCGGCGATGCGGGAGGGGGTTCAGCTGCTGGCCCCGCACGTGAATTACAGCGCCTGGGAGCCGACGCTCGAGCCCGGGGCTGTCGGCGCGAGCGAGCCCGCCATCCGGCTGGGCCTCTCGGCCATCCGCGGGCTGTCGCGGGAGTGGGGCCGTGACGTGGTGCGCACACGGCCCCCCGAGGGCTTCCGCCACGTGGCGGAGCTGCGCGGCGGCCGGTGGGGGCCGGCGAGCCTCGAGCCGCTGGTGCGGGCGGGGGCGCTGGACGGCTTGGCAGGCGTGGGAGGCGGCGCCGTGGCTGGGGATCAGCTGAACTTTGGATTCCTGGAGGCGCCGCCGGCGCACCCCGCCGCGGAGCGGGGACGGGGCCCGTCGGTCTGGCCACGACCCGATGGGCGGGTGTATGTTCAGGTGGACCGCGCTGATGAGGCTGCGGTGGGCCGACTGGCACAGTGGGCCCGTGATTGGGGCGGGCCGGCCGAGGTGGTGGTGGTGGAGCCGCAGCGGCGGCAGGGCCGGCGAATTGGCGTGAACATCGCCCCGTCCGTGTCCGCACGGCGGTCGCTTCTGCGCATTCCGGGTGTGCTGTCCGTGGTCGTGGGGGTATCCGCCCCTGAGGGTCGGGAAAGACGGGGTGGGTCGTGAATCAGGAGCAGTTGGTCCAGCATCTGACGCCGCCCAACGGGGTTGAGATGCCGCCGTATCCGGCGGAGCGGGATCGCGTGTATCGCTGGGCGCTGGTCGCAGCGGCGGCGGGGCTGGCCGGATTTGGGGTGGGCCTCGTGCTGGGTGTGCCGCCGGTGGCGTGGGTATCGCTGGGGTGGCTCCTGGCCGCCACCCTAACGGCGTCGTACGTGTTTTTGGTGTGGGTGGCCCAGTGGCGCACCGGCGTGCTGGGCCTGTCCGTGGCTGCCGTCGCGGCTTCCGCCTGGATGCCGGGGGTGGCGGTGGCCCTCACTCTGGCGGCCTTGTCCATTATGGCGGCCAAGGAGGCGCACTGCTTTCACTATCCGACGGGCCGCTATCTGCCGTGGGCGTCGATGGTGACCGCTATCGTGACGCTGTTGGCGGGCGGCGTGCTGGGCGTCGGCGTGCCGGCCCTCACCATCCCGGCAGGCCTGCTGTTTTTGCTGGTAGCGGGGCTGTGGGTGCCGCTCTTGCGGGGCCGGTTCAAGCTGCCGCTGTTTGCGGTGGGGACCTAAGGCTGAGGCGCCGATCCGCCTTCCAGCAGGCTGCGGCGCCAGGAGCGATACAGCGCCGACGGTCGGATCTGGTACACCGCCTGCATGGTGGCTCCAAAGGACGCGAATCCGCCCAGCGCGTGCACGAAGCGGCGGAAGCGCGCGGGGCCACCGTAGCCGGAGCTTCTCAGATACTCCACCAGCTTCAATCCCTCGCGATACGCCAGCGACTGGTGCGGCAGTGCGTAAAATTGCCCCGTGAGGGCCGCCCAGGAATAGACGCCCGCGCCGCTGCCCACCTGGTTGCTGGCCGTGAGCCACTGGTAGCCCGTGGCGCGGTAGTCCTCCCACTGGGCCACCCCCTCGTTGAACCAGGCGGGGTAGTTTTCGTGGCCAGCGCGATCCAACAGCGCGTGGCCCAGCTCGTGGGCCACGGGCCCCTCCGCCTGAAACCGGGGACGCCAAGGACCCCGTGGGATCCAGGCGCGCGGCAGATCGATCCGGATGGTCGCGGCATCGTACAGGCCAATGTTGTTGGCACCCGGTGGCAGGCCGGCACTGGTGTTCAGGGCGGCCCGCGTGGGATAGATGACCACCAGCAGCGGGATGGATAGGGTCACGCCGAGGCTCGCCCGCTCCACCCGGTAGTCGCGCTGGATATCCTGCAGCACCAAGGCGGCGGCCGCACGGTGCCCGGGCGGATACGCCACTTGAAAGGGCCCCGCGGACAGCTGGGGATCCGCTAAGACGCTGACGCGAAGGGCCGCCGCCTCCACGGGCCAGCGCCAGCCGTACAGGGGAGGGGCCCACGCCAGCACGAGGGCGCCGGCTAGGAGGGCGGCGGCGGCCAACCCCTGCGCCCGCCGCCTACGACCCGGCGCCACCCATCGGCCCCTGAACCAGCACCGGGCTTGAGATGCGGTTCCACTTGCCGCTCTCCAGCAGGGGCGTCTGGCGGATAGCTTTTACCAGCTTCGCCATATCCCGATCGACGGGGATGACGCCTAGGGCGGCACGGCCGGTCGCGTTCGGCAGCTCCATGCGTGTGAGCGCGCCCTGCTCGGGGTAGCCTACGTCCTTCTGCACGCCGACGGCGGTGACGGCCTCGTGGGTAATGGCTTGCCGCTGCGCCAGGTTCCAGAGCACGGCCTGGCCGCGCGGACCCTTGGGACTCAGAATGACCCCGTATCCCTCCGCCATCCAGCGCTGTCGCGAGTGGGGCAGCCCAATTTCCATCAGCATGACGTCATCGACGTACAGGAGCGATTCCTTGGTGAAGCGAATGGTGCCTGGAGTCACGTCGATGACATCCCCCACGACGGCACCCGCCATCATCTGCTGGGAGAGCACCAGGATTCCCAGCCCGCCCAGCACGCCCGGAACCACGCCGGCCCAAGCCGTGAGGCCGGACACGGCCAGTGCCACCAGCATCGCCAGAAAGGCGCGCGCCTCGTACGTGCGCGCGATGCCCTCGATGTACGAGGGCCCGCGCGGCACCAGGATGAGTTGTTCTTCCTTGTCCAGGGTATTGCGCTCCGCCTGACGCAGGTTGTAGAACTGCGTGGCCGCCAGCGTCAGGAAGGTGGCCGCCGTCAGCTGCTTGGCGACCAGCGACGTGACGATGGCGGCCCCGATGAGTGCGGCGATAAGGGCCATGGCCACCTGGATGACGTATCCGCTGGGATACCCGGGATAGTCTCGCCGCCCGGACTTCAGGGAGAGCATGCGGCTCAAAACGCCGGCGGCCAGCCCGATCATCATGGGGGTCCAATCGATGGGTGGCGAATTGGAACTCATGGCTCACCTCCGCCGCGCTAGTATGAGCGGCTCGCGCGCGGCGTACGCATGTCAGCGGCGCGCGCCAGGTGCGGGAGCCCGGACGCCCAAGAGCCCGAGTGACGTGAGGGCCACCAAGACGCCCGAGAGCCACAGCACCCGTGATATCGGCCAGACGGTGGCGGCGAGGCCCGCGGCGACGGCCCCCACCGGGCCGGTGGCGTTCGACAGGGCGCCGATGGCTCCGATGGACCGCCCAATGGCCTCTTCGGGCACCATCAGCAGGAGCGCCGTGTTGATGCTGGTGCTTTGCACGCCCAGCGCGAGCCCCATGGCCAGCATGCACACTAGGTCGAAGGCGGCATTGGGCACGAGCGCCAGCGCGGCCACGGTGAGGCCCACGGCGATCAGCGCCGCGACGTTCAGCGGGACAACGGCCAAGCGCTGCACGAGGCGGTGGGACACCGCGCTGCCCACCAGGCCGCCCACCCCGGCGGCCACCCAGAAGCCCCCATAGATGATCGGGCCGGCATGCAGCACCTGGCGCACCCATGCCACGTCCAGCACGGAGATGGCCACCGAGAAAAAGCCGACCGCCATGGCGATGGGCACGAGGCGCCGCAGGAATGCATCGCGCCAGATGGCGTGCTGCCCCTCCACCAAATCACGCCAGAGGCGCGTCGCGCCTCCGGCGGGGGAGGAGGTTGGCGTGGCGGCGGGAGCGGCCGGGCGCGGGCGGATGATGGCCAAAGAGGCGCTGGACGCCGCGAATGACGCCCCATTGAGGAGAAACAGCGCGGCGGGCCCAAAGAGGCCCAGCAGCGCGCCGCCGGCCAACTGACCCACCAGACCGGCCGATGTGCGGGCGGTCGCCAGCAGGCCGTTGGCCGCGCCCAGCTCCTCACGATCCACCAGCTCCGGCAGCAGCGCAAACGAGGCCGGCGCAAAGAACGTGCCTGCCAGCCGGCTCAGCACGACGAGCGCCACAATGGCACCCAGGCTGGCTTGCCCGGCCAGGGCCAGCCCACCCAGCGCCAACGCGGCGGCCGCGCGGACCAGGTCCGCCCCCAGCATGACCCGGCGCCGGTTCCAGCGGTCCACCCACACGCCGGACACCATCGTAAAGAGGCCCACCGCGTCGCCGGCTCCGCTCACGAAGCCCAGCGCGGCCCGGCTGTCGGTGGCGCTCAGCACCAGCCATCCCAGCGCCAGCCCATTCAGCGCATTGCCCACGGTGGATACCCACTGCCCGGCGGCCAAGAGGCCCAGGCTCGGGCGCCGGAACGGCAGCCACGCTCGCAGCGGACCGGCGGGCGCTTTTACGCTGGTGGGTGTGTTCGGATCCATGTCCATGGGGCCGCACCTCCCGTCAGGAGCTCTGACGGTGGTGTGGTCGGCTGCCGGCGCAAAAAGGTTCTCGGCCGCCCGCTAGCCTCGGTCCCAGCGTGCGACGGCCGTCGGGAATGTGGGCAGGCTCCTGGTGTGGCGCCACAGAACGGCGGCGGCGCCGTGGACGGCGCCGACCCACACGGGGGAGGGACTCGCGGCCTCGAGCCGCGCATTGGCCGGCAGCTGCAGCCACAGCGTGTCGTCCAGGTCACGGGAGGGCGTCACGGGCACCCTGAGCATGAACCCCTCGCGCCCGGCTTGGACAAGGCCGAGGCGCTCGCTGTCGGCGGCGGATAGCTGCGAGTGCACCATAACGGCCGCGGCGTCTTCAGGTTGCAGCGTGAATCCCACCTGGGGCTGCCCATGTGGTGTGGGCACCGCCGGCCCCCACCGGCTCAGCAAGCTTCGCCGGTGCACCGTCTCGATCTGGGTGGGCCGGGGCCACCCTCGCGACTGGGATACCACGTCCACGGGCTCGGCCAGCGGGTAAAAGTGTCGCAGCGTCGCATCCAGGCGCATGGCCAAGGTGCTAGAGACCGTGACCGAGAGCGCCTGGTGCCAATCCGTGGGGACGGAAGCTGTCATCGCAAGCTGATGCATGCGGCGGCACACGGGGCAGGGGCACAGGGCCAGGGGGCGGCTGCCGGCCTCGGGATGGCGCCAGTCATGCAGACGGCGCGCGAGGCTCCGGCGCTCATGGTGAAGGCGCGACTTCACGGTGCCCAACGGCAAGGCAAATTCCTGCGCCAACTCCGGCAGGGTGTATCCATCCACGACCCGCCGCCACATCAAAGAGCCCGGGACGACATTGACGTGGCGCAGAATGCTCTCGAGGGGCTCGTCGTCCGGGCGGGTCGGCAGGCCCGCTGGGAGATGCTCCCCCGCACGGGAGCGGCCGGCCCGATAGAAGTCGGCGACGCGGCGGGTGGCCAGCGTGTGCAGGAAAGCCTCCGGGTCCAAAATGGCCCGATCGGCGGACCTGGCCTGCCACCACGCGAGCCAGATGTCTTGGCATACGTCGTCCACGGCGCTCGCGGGGACGCGGCGGGACACCAGGGCCCGCACCGAGGCGGCATGGGCGGCCACGAATCCGTCGTCCGCACACGCCGTGCTCGCCATGATCTCCGTCGCCTCCTGTCCAGCTCTCAGCGGGGGCGCGTCTAGGATACACGAGCGCCCACTGGCATGGGGGGTCAAGACCCGGTAGAGTGGACGCCGAGAGGGTCGCAGCGGCAGGAGGGGACGATGGACGTGGGCGAGTGGCGATGGGTGTCAGCGGGGGAATCGCATGGCCCGGCACTGGTGGGTGTCGTGGAGGGCGTGCCGGCGGGGGTGCCGCTGACGCGGGCGCAGGTGGACCGGGACCTGGCTCGGCGCCAGCAGGGGTACGGGCGCGGCGACCGCCAAAAGATTGAGCAGGACCGGGTGGAAATCCTCGGAGGCGTCCGCCATGGGCGCACGCTGGGGAGCCCCGTGGCTCTCTTGGTGCGCAATCGGGATTACGAAAACTGGCGAGAGAGCATGTCGCCAGACCCCGGCGAGCCGGACCGCGTCGTGACGCGTCCGCGCCCGGGGCATGCCGACCTGGTTGGGGGCATTAAGTACGGGCACCGCGACCTGCGCAACGTGCTGGAGCGGGCCAGCGCCCGCGAAACCACGATGAGGGTCGCGACCGCCGCTGTCGCGCGGGCCTTCTTGTCCGAGCTGGGGGTGCGCGTGGCGGGCCACGTCGTGCGCATTGGCCCGCATACCGTCCCCGATCGCGCGTACACGCCGGACGAGTTTGACCGGGTGGACGAGTCCCCGGTGCGCGTCATTGACCGCGAGGCGGAGGCGGCCATGACGGCCGCCATCGACGCGGCCAAGTTAGCGGGCGATACCCTAGGCGGCCAGTTTGAGGTGCGCGTGTTTGGCTTGCCGGTGGGCTTAGGCAGCTACGTCCAGTGGCACCGGCGGCTGGAGTCCCAGCTGGCGATGGCCATGCTGTCGATTCCGGCCATGAAGGCGGTGGAAATGGGCACGGGATTTCGCCAGACCGAGGCGTCCGGCTCGCAGGTGCACGACCCCATTCGCTGGTCGGCGGCCCAAGGATTCTACCGTGACAGCAACCGGGCTGGCGGCATTGAAGGAGGCATCACCACCGGGGCGCCTGTGGTCATTCGCGTGGGCATGAAGCCGCTGTCGACCCTGGTAAAGCCGCTTGCCAGCGTGGATATTGCAACGAAAGAGGCCTATGAGGCGCAGGTGGAGCGATCCGATGTGACGGCTGTGCCGTCGGCCGTCATCGTGGGGGAGGCCATGGCGCTGCACGTGGTGGCCGCGGCGGTTTTGGAGAAGTTTGGCGGCGACTCGCTGGAGGAGATTCAGGAGCGATGGCAGCAGTGGGGCGACAGAGTCCGACGCTTTTAAAGCCCGTCGCCCTCATTGGGTTCATGGGGGCTGGCAAGTCGTTCGTGGGCCGACGGCTGGCGGAGGCGTTGGGCGCGCGGTTTGAAGACCTCGATGCGCGGGTGGCGGCCGAGCAGCACGAGTCCATTGCGGCTCTCTTCGCGCGGGGCGAGCCGACGTTTCGCATGGCGGAGATGGCCGCGCTGCGCCACCTGATGCGCGAGGAGCCGGGCATCTGGGCGCTGGGGGGCGGAACGCCGTGCACCGCCGCAGCCCGCACCATCCTGACGCAGCGGGCGTGTCTCGTTGTGTGGCTCAAGGCCGACTGGCCGGTATTGGAGGAGCGGGTCACGGGCGTTGGGCGCCCGCTCTGGGCCGATGGGCCGGCGGCGGCCCGTCGGCTGTGGGAGGAGCGGCAGGGTGCCTATGCGGCGGCGGCGCACTGGGTCATCGACGGCGCGCCGCCCGCGGAGGCGGTGGCGGCAGAATTGGCCCGGCGGCTTCGGGAGGCAGGCTATGTGGACTGAGCCGCAGGGCCCCGGCGTGGTGGTCGGCGGCACGGGCGCGCTCGCGGCCCTGGGGGCGCATGTGCCCGACACCTGGCGCGATACCCGGGGGCTGATGGTCGTGGATGCGGCGGTGGCCGACCGCGCGGACTCGGTGGCGGCGCCGCTGGAGCGAGCGGGGATGGCCGTGGGGCGGCTGGTGCTGGCTGGCGGAGAATCGGTGAAGCGGTGGGGCGCCATCGAGCAGATCGTGGCCGCCGCGCTGGCGCACGGCGTGCGGCGAGACGGCTGGCTGGCAGCCGTCGGCGGCGGCGCCGTGACGGACGCGGTGGGCTTTGCTGCCGCGGTCTATCTGCGAGGAGTGCCGTGGCTGGCGGTTCCCACGACCCTCCTGGGACAGGTGGACGCGGCCATTGGCGGCAAAACCGCCATCGACTTGGCGGCAGGCAAGAACCTAGTGGGGGCCTTTCACCCGCCGCACCTCGTCCTGGCCGACCCCGGGTGGCTGGACACCTTACCCCCGCGCGAGTGGCGATCCGGATTGGGCGAGGTGGTGAAGGCGGCCCTGCTGCTAGGGGGAGAGCCGTGGCAGCGGGCCGCGGCGCTGCCGGCTCCGCCCGAAGGGCGTCCGGAGCTGGCCAGCCTGGCGGAGGCGGCCGCGCAGTTCAAGGTGCGGGTGGTGGCCGGCGATCCCGAGGAGCGCCAAGCGGACGGGGGCCGGAGCCTTTTGAACCTGGGCCACACGCTGGGCCACGCCGTCGAAGCGGCGGCCGGCATGGGCCCCATGGCCCATGGCGAGGCAGTGGGGATCGGGCTCTTGGCGGCCTGCTTCCTGTCTGAGCGCCTGCTGGGGCTGGATCCCGCGGTGGGCGCGGCGCTCGCCCGGGTGCTGGAGCGGTGGGGCATGCCCACGCGGGCGCGCGGCCTCGATGAGGCCGCGGTGCGAGCGTTTCTGGCCAAAGACAAGAAGGCCACCAGCCATGAGCTGTCGTGGGTGCTGCTGGCGGCTCCCGGGCGCGCGGTGCGCTCCGCCGTGCCGGCGGCACTGGTGGATGAGGCACTGGCGCGCACGCTAGGGGGATGAGGGGCTCGGGCGCGCCGGCAAGCGGCAGTAAGTTCGGTACACTAATCGGGAGCGCCTGGATGACACGTTCCGAGAAGAAGAGGAGGCGTCGCATGCCAGAGACATCCCCCGCGAGCCCGTGGCGCACGACCCCTTTGACGGCTTGGCATGAGGCGGCGGGAGCCCGCATGGGTGAGTTCGGCGGATTTTGGATGCCGATTTTTTACGAGGGGATCTTGCAGGAGCATCGCCGGGTGCGGGCGGACGTCGGCATGTTCGACGTGTCGCACATGGCCGAGTTTCTGGTGGAAGGCGACGAGGCCGGCGCGCTGGTGGACCGGCTGGTCACGAACTGGGCGAGCCGCCTGGAAGACGGTCAGGCCCTGTACACCCCCATGTGCCGGCCGGACGGCGGCACGCAGGATGATTTGCTGGTGTACCGGCGGGCCGCGAACCGCTATCTGCTGGTCACGAATGCAGGCAACCGGGAGGACGACCACCGCTGGATGCTCGCGGCGGCGGCCGAAAGGCCCGAGGAGGTCACCGTGCGGGATGTGTCGGCGGAGGTGGCCCTCATCGCCGTCCAAGGGCCGGGCGCGGTCGCCGCAGTCGAGAACCTGGCCGACCGCGCCGTGGGCGATATCGGCTACTATCACTTTCGGGAGGGCGTGTCGGTCGCGGGGGTTCGGGCCTTGGTCTCCCGCACGGGCTACACCGGGGAGGACGGCTTCGAGCTGTATGTGGCGGCTGGGGAGGCGCCGGCGCTGTGGGAGGCGCTGGTGCGCCACGGGGTCCAGCCGGTGGGGCTGGGGGCCCGGGACACCTTGCGCCTCGAGGCGCGGCTGCCCTTGTACGGGCACGAGTTGGCGCGAGACATCACCCCGCTCGAGGCGGGACTGGGCAGTTTCGTGAAGTGGGAGAAGCCCGGGGGGTTCATCGGCCGGGACGCCCTACTGGAGCAGAAGGAAGCGGGACCGCGGCGGCGGCTGGTGGGGCTCCGTGCCGAGGGGGGCATTCCGCGGGCCGGATACGCCGTCCGGCGGGCCGGGAGTCCGGGGCAAGGCGTGGTGACGTCCGGGACACACTCGCCGACGTTGGAGGTGCCCATCGCCATGGCGCTGGTGCCGCGCGCGTGGGGCGTCAAGGCGGGCGATGCCGTGATGGTCGAGGGGCGGGGCCGGACGGTGCCGGCGGTTGTGGTGAAGTTGCCGTTCTACCGGCGGCCGTCGTAAGGCCGGGCCGTGCAGGGGTGTGGCAGGAAGAGAAGAGGGGGGCACGCATGGCAAGTGGCAAGGTACCCGAGGGCCGCTGGTACACGGCGGAGCATGAGTGGATTGCCGGCGACGGGACGGTGGGCATCACGGACCATGCGCAGGACGCGCTCGGGGACGTGGTATTTCTTGACCTGCCCGAGGTGGGGCGGCACGTGGAGCGCGGCACCGTGTTTGGCGTGGTCGAGTCCGTGAAGTCGGTGTCGGATCTCTTTTCGCCGGTGACGGGGACGGTCGTGGCCGTCAACGAGCAGCTCAAGGACCGCCCCGAGCTGGTGAACCAGGATCCTTACGGCGAGGGGTGGCTCGTGCGGGTGGACCCGGAGGAGCCCATCGCGGCGGGCCCAGTGCTGTTGGATGCTGCCGGGTATCGGGCGCTGCCGGATTGACGGGCACATCGGTCCCCTGCGGGACACGGGCGGCGCACCCGACGGCGAGCCTAGCTTGAGCCTATTTCACGAAGGAGCGGCACGATACGATGCGCTATATTCCCCACACGGCCGATGACCGCGCTGCCATGTTGGCCGCGCTGGGTCTCTCGGACACAGGGTCTCTGTTTGAGGATATTCCCGCCGCGGCCCGGCTGGGCCGGCCGCTCCGCGTGCCTGGCCCCCTCACCGAGATGGAGCTCCAGGCGGCGATGCGGCGCGATGCCGCCAAGAACCGGAGCACAGAGGATTTGGTGTGCTTTTTGGGCGGGCAGTTTTACGACCGGTTCATCCCGTCGGCCGTGGGCGCCTTGGCGGGCCGAGGCGAGTTTGCGACCTCGTACACGCCCTACCAGCCGGAGCTGTCTCAGGGCACGCTGGCGGTGATTTACGAGTTCCAGTCCATGATGGCGGGGCTGACGGGGCTCGCGGCCGCTCAGGCGTCCATGTACGATGGCGCGTCGGCGGTGGCCGAGGCCGCCCTGCTGGCGCTGGATACGACGCATCGGCTCACCGTGGTCATGGATCGCGGCGTGTTTCCCGAGAGCCGCCAGGTGGCGGCGACCTACGTGACGGCCCGCGGGGGCCGCGTGGTGGTGCCGGCTGCGGACCAGTCGCTGGATGAGCTGCTGGCGTCGCTGGCGGAGCCCCCGGCCGCGGTGGTGGTGCAGCAGCCGGACGTGATGGGGCGGGTGCGCGACCTCAGGCCGCTGGCGGCGTGGGCCCATGAGCGCGGCGCCCTGGCCATTGCGGCAGCCGACCCGGTGGCACTGGCCCTCATTGAGCCGCCGGGCCGCATGGGCTTTGACGTCGTGGTGGGCGAGGGTCAGCCGCTGGGCAATGGGCTTCAGTACGGCGGTCCGACGTTTGGCTTCTTCTGCGTGCAGGAGGCGCTGGTGCGCCGGCTGCCCGGCCGGGTGGTGGGCGCCACGCATGATGGCTCGCACAAGCGGGGCTACGTCCTGACCCTCCAGGCGCGCGAGCAGCACATTCGGCGGGAGCGGGCCACCTCGAATATCTGCTCGAATCATTCGCTGAATGCTCTGCAGGCGACGATTTACCTGGCGCTTCTGGGGCCCGAGGGCCTCAGGGAGGTCGCGCGCCTCTCGGCGGCCAAGGCGCACTATCTTGTGGATCGGCTGACCGCGCTGCCGGGATTCGCGCGCATGGCGCCGGACGCCCCCTATCTGTTCGAGGTGGCGCTCACGGTGCCGGGATCCGTAGCGGATTTGAACCGCTACCTGCTGGACCGGGGGATTTTGGGAGGATGGGACATGGGGCGTTGGGACCCGGCGTGGGCCGGCGGCTGGCAACTGGCCGTGACCGAACAGCGGACGCGGGCGGAGTTGGACCAGTTGGTGGAGGCGGTGTCGACATGGCAGTAGGTACGGACTGGCAGCAGGCGGACCGCACGCCGCTCATTTACGATCGGTCGCATCCGGGACGCCGCGGAGTGCGGCTGCCCGCGCCCGACGTGCCGGCCGTGGACGAGGCCGCCTTGCTGGGGCCGTCCCTGGCGCGCACGGCGCCGCTCGGGCTGCCGGAGGTGGCCGAAAACGATGTGGTGCGGCACTACACCGCCCTCTCGCAGATGAACTACGGCGTGGACACGGGCTTTTACCCGCTGGGGTCCTGCACGATGAAGTACAACCCCAAGGTGAACGAGTGGGTGGCGGCCCTGCCCGGCTTCCAGCGCGTGCATCCGCTCCAGCCGGAGGAGACGGTTCCGGGACTGCTGGAGCTGCTCGCCATGATGGAGGAGATTCTCGGGGAAATATCGGGGATGGATGCGGTCACGCTGCAGCCGGCGGCCGGCGCTCAGGGGGAGCTGACGGGGGTGCTGCTGATGCGGGCGCTGATTCGGGCCCGCGGCGAGGAGCGCCACACGCTCATCATTCCGGATTCCGCCCATGGAACGAATCCTGCCACGGCCGCCATGGCGGGCTACCGAGTGGCCGTGGTGCCGTCGAATGTGCGCGGCGGAGTGGACCTGGCCGCGCTGCGGGGCTTGGTGAACGGCGACACCGCCGGCCTCATGCTCACCAATCCCAACACGCTGGGGCTGTTTGAGGACGAGATTCTGGAGATCGCTGAGGTTGTCCACCAGGCCGGGGGCCTCCTGTACTACGACGGCGCTAATGCCAATGCCATTCTGGGTGAGGTGAGGCCGGGCGACATGGGGTTTGACGTCGTGCACCTGAATCTGCACAAAACCTTCAGCACACCTCACGGGGGTGGAGGCCCGGGGTCGGGACCAGTGGGGGTGAAGGCCGTGCTGGAGCCGTTCCTGCCTGGGCCACGCTTGCGCCGCGCCCCGTCCGGCGAACTGTCGTGGGATGGCGACCGCCCCCAGTCCATCGGGAAGGTGCGGTCGTACTATGGCAACGTGGGCATTGTGCTCCGCGCCCTGGCGTACATTTTGAGCCATGGCCCGGAGGGGCTCCGGGACGTGGCCCACACGGCGGTCTTGAACGCCAACTACCTGCGGTGGCGGCTGGCCGACCGGTTTCCCACGCGCTATGACCGATCGGTGATGCACGAGTTTGTCCTGACGCTGGCCGGCCAGAAGGAGCGGGGGGCGTCCGCGCTGGATGTGGCCAAGCGGCTCATCGATTATGGCGTGTACCCGCCGACCGTCTACTTCCCCCTCGTGGTGAAAGAGGCGCTGATGGTCGAGCCCACGGAGACCGAATCCAAGGAGACGCTGGACCGGTTTGCCGACGCGCTGGCGGCCATCGACAAGGAAATCGACGCCACCCCGGAGGCACTCAAGACGGCGCCGCACCACACCCCCGTGGGGCGGCTGGACGAGGCCGAGGCCGCGCGCCGGCCCAACATCCGGTGGCGCGCCGCCGGCGGGGCCGAGGGGCCCCCCGGCCGCTAGTCGAGACGGCCAGAGAGAGAGGAGCACGCGATGCTGGCGGAAGTGGATCCCGAAGTGCATGCGGCGATTGCCGGCGAGCTGGCGCGGCAGCAGTCTCACCTGGAATTGATTGCGTCCGAAAACTGGACATCACCGGCCGTGCGTGAGGCGATGGGGTCGGTCATGACGGACAAGTATGCGGAGGGCTATCCCGGGCGGCGCTATTACGGGGGCTGCGAGTGGGTGGACGTCGTCGAGCGACTCGCCCAGGAGCGTGTGAAAGGCTTGTATCAGGCAGCCTTTGCGAACGTGCAGCCTCACGCGGGGGCGCCCGCCAACACGGCCGTCTACATGGCGGCCCTCAAACCCGGCGACACCTTGATGGGGATGGCGCTGGCCCAGGGAGGTCACCTCACGCATGGAAGCCCGGTCAACTTCTCGGGCATGTTCTATCGCGTCGTGGACTACGGGGTGGACCGGGAGACGGAGCGGATTGACATGGACGTGGTCCGCCAGCGCGCGCTGGCGGAGCGGCCGCGCATCATCGTGGCGGGAGCCACGGCCTATCCGCGCGTCATCGACTTCGCCGCGTTTCGGCGCGTGGCTGACGAGGTGGGCGCCCTGCTCATGGTGGACATGGCCCACATCGCCGGCCTCGTCGCGGCGGGCGAGCATCCGAACCCCATGCCTTATGCGGACTTTGTCACCTCGACGACCCACAAGACGCTCCGAGGGCCGCGCGGTGGGTTCATTCTGACGCGGAGCCCCGAGTGGGCGAAGGCGGTCGACAAGGCCGTGTTTCCCGGCCTGCAGGGGGGGCCGCTCATGAACCTCATCGCGGCGAAAGCCGTGGCGTTTCACGAGGCGGATACCCCCGCGTTTCGCACCTACCAGCACCAGGTCGTGCAAAACGCGCGCCGGCTCGCCAACAGCCTCGTGGCGGAGGGGCTCCGCGTGGTGTCGGGCGGAACCGACAACCACCTGATGCTGGTGGACGTGCGGCCCCTGTCGCTGACAGGCCGGGAGGCGCAGGCGCGCTTGGCGAAGGTGCACATTACGGTCAACAAAAACACGATCCCGTACGACCCCGAAAAGCCGGCCATTGGGTCCGGCATCCGCATCGGGACACCGGCCGTGACCACCCGGGGCTTTGGGCTCGCAGAGATGGATCAGCTGGGTCGGCTGATTGGGCGGGCGCTTCGCGCCGCCGACGACACCGCGGCGGCGCCGGTTCGCCACGACGTCGAGCGGCTGGCGCGGCACTTCCCCCTGCCGGGCGTGGACGCGTGACGCGGCTCGCGGTGGTTAATGGCCCCAACCTGGGGCGGCTGGGCGAGCGCGAGCCCACTGTGTACGGCGCGGCATCCCTGGACGAGATCATCCGGGCCCTCGTAGTCTGGGGCCAAGCCCACGGCGCCGCGGTGGAGGCGCATCAGTCGAATGCCGAAGGCGCGCTCATCGACTTCTTGGAGGCGGGCGTGGGCCGCCTCGACGGCGTCGCTCTGAATCCCGGCGCCCTCGCGCACTACGGCTTCGCGCTGCGGGACTGCATCGCCGCACTGCCTTACCCCGTGGTGGAGGTGCATCTGACGAACGTCTTTCGACGAGAGCCGTTCCGTCACCGCCTCGTGCTGGCGCCGGTGGTGGCTGGCCAAATTGCCGGCCTGGGGCCGCTGGGCTACCGATTGGCCCTGGAGGCGCTTCTCCAGGGCGGCTGGCCCGGGCCAGCCGCACCAAGCGTGGAGGAAGAAGGAGGGGGACGCTCGTGATATCCAGCAACGACTTTCGCAACGGGGTGACCATCGAGTACGACGGCCAGGTGTGGCAGGTGCTTGAATTTCAGCACGTCAAGCCGGGCAAGGGCTCGGCATTTGTGCGCACCAAGATGAAGAACCTGCTTACCGGCAGCACGGTGGAGCGCACCTTCAACGCGGGGGAGCGGGTGGCCGCTGCCAAGGTGGAGCGGCGCGAGATGCAGTATCTTTATGAGAGCAGCGGCGAGTACACCTTCATGGACACCGAGTCGTTCGAGCAAATTGGGCTGTCGGCAGACCAGGTTGGCGAGGGTGTGAAGTACCTCAAGGAAAACATGACCTGCTACATTGTGCTGTACCGCGACGCGCCCATCTCCGTCGAACTGCCCAACTCCGTCGAACTGACGGTGACCGAGACGGACCCTGGACTGAGGGGCGACACCGCCAGTGGCGGCAACAAGCCGGCCACCACCGAGACGGGCGCGGTCGTCAAGGTGCCGCTGTTTGTCGAAACCGGCGACCGCATTCTGGTGGACACCCGCACGGGCCAGTACCTAGGCCGCGCCTGAGCCGTATGAAAGCGTCTCGCCGCGCGCACCTTAATGGCGCGGAGGAGGGAGCGCATGGCGGAACTCAGGCGCAAGGTGGCCTACGTGGCGGGATTGGCCGAGCGGTACGACCTGGCGGAGTCGGGCCGCGAGGGTAAAGTGTTGGCAGAGGTTATTCAGGTCCTGCGGGCGGTGGCGCTGGACGTCGATGAGTTGCGCCAGGACCAGCGAGAGGTGGAAGACTATGTCGAGGAAATCGACAACGACCTCTTGTGCCTGGAGGAGTCGCTTTACGATGATGACGAGGATGACGAGGATGACGGCGTTTTGGGCGACGGGGGGCCGTCGCAGCAGCTAGGCGACTTCGACGATGATGAGGCGTATGTGGAGTTGGAGTGCCCGCAGTGTGACCAGCCCAGCTATTATGCGGAGCATTTGTTTTCTCAAGACGGCGTCGAGCTGACGTGCCCACACTGCGGCTATGTGGTGTTCGACAGCGCCGCGGACCGGCTCGTCACCGACGAAGACGAAGACGGCGGAGGCGAGGCGGCCGAAGCCGACACGCTGGTCGACCGCACCACGAAGGGGCACGCCGGGGCGCATATCCGCCGGGAGGAGTAAAGCCGCCGCCGCACCCAAGCCGCTCGTCCCAGCCGGGGGCGAGCGGCTTTCGCGTGCGCCGGGCGTCATGTGGGTCCGGCGCGTTCACGGGATGGCCCAGGCGGTCTACGGCGGTGGCCCGTCCCATACCTTTAGCGACCAGGCGTCGAGTCAACCAGGGTCAAGCCAAGAGGAGGGGTGGCATGCTGACCGCACTGCCCACGAGTCCCGCGGCCGGGCTCGAACAGTGGGTGCCCAGTTCGCTGGTGCCCGGATTCGTGCGGTTTTCCAGCCAACGCCGCGAGCAGGCGGCCGGACTGGAGGAAATGCGCTTCCGCCTGCACCGCCCGGTCGCGCTGTATGGGGCGGGGTGGTGGACGTACCTAGGGCCACACGGGGTCTCGGACCGCCCGGCGGGCCTCCCCGTGCTGGAGGCCGACGAGCTCGGGGCGCTGGTGGAGCGGCTGGCGGCGCGCTCGCTCTATGCGCACGAGCCGGAGCTGGCGGAGGGGTTTCTCACGCTCCCGGGAGGGCATCGAGCCGGCCTTGCCGGGCGGGCGGTGCTTCAGGACGGGCGGGTGGCCACGGTGCGCGATTGGACGGGCGTCGACATCCGGGTGGCGCGGGCGGTGCGCGGCGCGGCCGACCCGGTGCTGCAGGCCGTGCGGGCCGCCGTGCCGGATCGGGCGGCTCCCTCGCTGCTGCTGATCGGACCGCCGCGCACGGGCAAAACCACGGTGCTGCGCGACGTGGTGCGCCAGTGGTCGGACGCCGGCCAGCGGATGGTGGTGGTGGACGAGCGCAGCGAGATTCAGGGCGGCGCGGGCCCGGGCCGCTTTGACTTGGGAGCGCACACCGACGTGCTGGACGGCTGGCCCAAGCCGGCGGGGCTTCGTGCCGCCGTGCGGGCGCTGGGCCCCGATGCCGTGGCCGTGGACGAAGTGGGGGGCATGGAGGACGTGGCGGCGCTCGAGTGGGCCCGGCGGTCGGGATGTGCGGTGTTGGCCACCGCCCACGCCGGAGATCGGGCGGAGGCCCGGAGGCACCCCGTCGTGGGCGCCCTGCTCCGCAATCTGGTGGTTGACGCCCTGGTGGAGCTGGGGCCACAGGGGCGGCTCCACGGGGTGGTCCGCGTCTGATGCCGGCGCCGTGGTCGCTGAGAGTGCTGGGCGCCATGCTGTTGGCGCTCGCGGGACTTCTGGCCGGCCGAGTGGCCCAGCGGCCCTATGCCCGCCGCGTGGAGGAGCTCGAGGGGTGGCAAACGTGGCTGGCGCGGCTGGCTTCGGAAGTGGGGTGGCAGGGGCGGGAGCTGGGGCGGGCCGTGGCGGCCGCTCGAGCCGGCTCGCCACCGGGCGTGTGGAGGGTGACCGAGCGCTTCGTCGCGGGGTTGGGATCGGACCGGAGCACCGACGAGCTGTGGCGCGACAGCGTGCGGGCCGCCGCCTTCCTGTCCCCCGAGGACGTTGCCGTGCTGTCCGAGCTGGGGCCCGTGCTGGGACGGTATTCGCGCGAGCAGGCGGTGGGCCATCTGGAGGCGTGCCGCGAGCGGCTCCGGCGGCTGGAAGTGGAAGCGCGGCGGGCACGCGATGGCACGGGGCGCGCGCTGGCGAGCGTGGTGGCGCTGTCGGGGGTGGCGCTGGCGGTGCTGGTGGCGTAGGCGCCTGGGGGCAAGGAGGCGGCATGGTCAACATCGACCTCATCCTGCGGTTGGCAGGCATTGGGTTCGTGGTGGCGATTGCGTACGAAATCTTGGACCGCGTCAACCGCAAGGAGCTGGGGAACTTGGTGGCGGTGGGGGGGGTGGCCGTCATGCTCCTGATGGTGGTGCAGGTCATCGGACAGCTGTTCAAGACGGTGCTCACCTTGTTCCACCTGTAGGGCGTGCTGGGCATGGCGACGGCCCTGCGCCTGGTGGGCGTGGGCCTCACGGCCACCGTGCTTCTGGTGGTGCTGGGCCAGTTTCAGCACCGGTCGGCGGCGATGGTGGTGCGGGTTGCGGCGGCGGTGGTGCTGCTGCTCGCCATCATGGTCCCGCTGGCACAGGTGGTGGCGGCGCTGGGCCGGATCGCGGCCCTGGCCCACGTGCGCGGGCTCTATTTGGCTCTGCTGCTGAAGGTGCTGGGCATCGCGTACGTGGCCACGCTGGGCGCGGAAGTGGCGCGGGACGCCGGGGAGGGAGCCCTGGCCAGCAAGGTGGAGCTGGCCGGAAAAGTTTTGATCCTGGTGCTGGCGGTCCCGGTCCTGACCGCCATTGTGCAGCTGCTTTTCCGAATGATTCCCGGGTAATGGGCTGGGGGCGGCAGAGTGGGGCCAGGCGAGGAGGATCGGAGGGTGGGGAGGGTGGGGAGGAGGGCGTGGCGATGGATGCTGGCCTTGGGAGGGAGTGTCGCGGCGGGGGTGGGGTGCGGGCCGACGGCCTGGGCCGCCTCCGTGAACCCCACCGCCGAGGAGCTCAAAACCCTGAACACGGCCCAGCTGGACCATGCGTTGGAGGCGTTGGGGAAAGCATCGGGGGCGCATCCGCTGTCGGTGAGGGACGTTGTCCACGCCCTGCTCACGCATCAGAACCCGTTTCACGTGCACCAGCTCCTGAATGCCCTGCTGCAGGCTGTCGGCGGCGATGTGCTGCTGGAGGGGCGGCTTTTGGGGATCCTGCTGGTGCTGACGGTGATGGGTGCCGTGATCATGCGGCTGGCCGATGCGTTCCCGGGGCGAGACGTCGCCCGGGTGGCGCAGCTGGTGGTGACCGCCGCGCTCGTGGCCGTGGCTCTGTCGTCGTTTGGCACCGCCGTGGGGATCATCGCGGGCATGATGCACAGCCTGCTGCACCTCATGGAGGCGTCGATTCCGGTGGTCGTGGTGCTGATGGCATCCAGTGGGGCGCTCACGTCGGCGGGGCTCTTTCACCCGCTGATTGTGGCCGCCGTGAACCTGGTGGCGCTGGCCACCACCGACTGGGTCCTCCCGCTGGTTCTGCTGGCCGTGGCGCTGGACGTGGTGTCGGCCTGGATGCCCGCGTTTCGCCTCACCCAGCTCGCCGGCTTGCTGAAGCAGGTGGCGACGTTCAGCCTGGGCGGACTGCTGACGGTGTTTCTCGCGACGGTGGCGATGGAGAATGCCGCCGGCAAGGTGGCGGACGGGCTCGCGCTCCGCACTGGCAAGTTCCTGACCAACGCGGCGATTCCTGTCGTGGGCAAGTTGTTCTCCGATGCGATGGACGTGGTGCTGCGGTCGTCGGGACTTCTGCTCACGGCCGTGGGCGTGACGGTGGCCCTCGGCGTCATGCTGACGGTGGCATTTCCTCTCGTCAAGGTGTTGCTGCTCAGCCTGCTATACCGGCTGGCGGCGGCAGGGGCCGAGCCTCTGGGCGTGGCCGGGGTGGGCAAGACGCTTCAGGCGATGGCGGCGGGCTTGGGGCTGCTGGCCGCGGTGGGGGCTGCGGTGGCGCTGATGTTTTTCCTCACCGTGTCGATGGTCGTCGCCACCGCCAGCGGGGTGGCCCCGTGATCCCGGGCGTGGCGGAGTGGGTCCGCACTCTCATCGTGCTGGCCCTGCTGGCCACGCTGCTGGAGTGGCTCTTGCCCGTGGGCGACCTGAAGCGCTATGCCGCGCTGGTCGCGGGCCTCATCATCCTGCTGGCTCTCATTGGGCCGGTATGGGGATTCGTGCGGGGCCTCACCCGTGCCGGCGCCAGTCGATGGCTGGGCGCAGGCCGTCCCAGCCACCTAGCGCAGCTGGTGCGCCGCCAGGAGCGCCAGGAGGTGGCCGCGGTGATCGAGAGTCTGCCGGGAGTGGCCGGGGCGGCGGTCACGCGCCAGCCTGCCGGCGTCGAGGTGGTGGTATGGGGGGCCCGGATGCCGCCCGGGGTGGCGGACGCCGCACGGTCCGCCGTAGAGGAGGTGATGCAGGTGCCCGCCGGGCAGGTGCACGTAATGGTGCAGCCGGCCCCGGGCCGCGGAAGGGGGAGAGCAGACCATGAAGCCGGATTGGCGCAGTACCCTGGGTAACCTGTGGCAGGATGACCGGTCCACCGTGTGGCGCCTCTTGGTGGTGGGCGCTCTGGGCCTGGCCTTGGTGGCGTGGGGCTCGTGGGGCGCCGGGGCTGCCAAGAGCCGCCCGCCGGCGGCCCCGTCCACCGCCCTCGCGGGGAGCACGGGGCTCGGCGCCCAGGCGGCGCAAATCGGCCACCAAGTGGCGGGTGTGGTGGCCGCCATCCCTGGCAGTGGATCGGTCCACGTGGCGGTGTCCCTGGCGGCGGGGTCCACCACGGTGGTGGGGCCCCCCCGCTCGAGCCAGCGGGTGCTGGCGCCTCAGATTCAGGGCGTGGTCGTGGTGGCCAGCGGAGCGCGCTCGCCCGCCGTGCGTCAGGAAATCACCACGGCGGTGGAGACCCTGCTGCAGGTGTCGGCCTATCAGGTGGTGGTGCTGCCGGATCAATAAGCCGGCGGGAGAAGACGTGGCAACGCGTCGGAGGAAGAGCGGGTCGTGGGTGTCAACCAGCAGCATCGAGATGTCGAGGAGGCGATCGGGCCATGAATCGGTCAGCGTTGGTGCGGTTCATCGCGTTTCTGGGCGTGCTGGCGGTTCTGGTGGGCTACGTAGCCTACCACCGCCCCAGCTCGGCGGGTTCGGGCGGCAGCCAGGCGGCAAGCGCCCCTCCCAGCCCGGCGGGCGCATCCAGCCGGATGACGGCGAACTACTTCGCCAATTTGAAGCAGAGTCGGGACCAGCTGATGAGCCGTGAAATCGCCACGCTGCAGGGCATCATCAAGAATACCAGCGTGTCGGCCTCGGCCCGCAGCCAGGCCGAGCTCACCCTGGTGCAGGACCAGCAGTCGTGGAAGCAGGCGATGCAGGTGGAAGGCGTGCTCTCGGGTCACGGATTTCCGCTGGCGGTGGTCACCTTGGACCCGAATTCGGCGCAAATTGTGATTGGGCAGTCCCGCCTCACCACCCAGCAGGTGGCGCAGATTGCGGACACGACGACCCAAATCACCGGCATTCCCCCTCAGGACATCGTGATCATTCCCAAGACGGGGCCTGGCGGCAGTTCCTGACCCTCTGGACACCCCCGACGCCGTGTGGTGTCATAGGGTGGATCAGAGGCGGAGGTGTGGAGGCTGTTTAAGAAGATCCTGGTGGCAAACCGTGGAGAGATTGCCATGCGCGTGCTGCGCGCGGCACGAGACCTGGGCATCCAGACGGTGGCGGTGTATTCGGAGGCCGATCGGGACGCGCTGCACGTCCGCTACGCGGACGAGCGCTTTCCGATCGGGCCTGCCCCGTCGTCCGAGAGCTACCTGCACATTCCCAACGTGATCAACGCGGCGGTCCAGACAGGCGCCGAGGCCATTCATCCCGGCTATGGGTTCCTGTCGGAGAACCACCGCTTTGCCGAGGTGTGCAGCATCTGGAATCTGAAGTTCATCGGCCCGCGCCCGGCCGCCATCGAGCGCATGGGGGACAAGGCGGCGGCCCGGCGCACGATGGCGCAGGCCGGCGTGCCGGTCATTCCCGGCTCGGACGGCGTGGTGGCGTCCGTCGAGGAGGCGCGGCGGGCGGCCGAGCGCATCGGCTATCCGCTCCTGGTGAAAGCGAGCGGCGGCGGCGGCGGCCGCGGCATTCGGATCGTAGAGTCGGCAGACCAGCTGGCCGAAAGCTTTGAGCGGGCCGCGCGCGAGGCGCAGTCGTCGTTCTCGAATGCCGACGTGTATCTGGAGCGCTTTATTGCCAACCCGCGGCACATTGAAATTCAGGTCCTGGCGGACGAGCACGGCCACGTGGTGACGCTGGGGGAGCGGGAGTCCTCGCTCCAGCGCCGCCGCCAGAAGGTGATGGAGGAGGCGCCGTCGCCCGCTCTGACGCCCGAGCTGCGGGCGGCCATGAGTGAGGCCGCCGTGCAGGCCGCGCGGGCGGTGGACTACACCTCTGCCGGCACGCTGGAGTTTCTGCTGGACGAAGATGGGCGATTCTACTTCATGGAGATGAACACCCGGGTTCAGGTGGAGCATGCGGTGACGGAGATGGTGACGGGCATCGACATTGTCAAGGAGCAAATCACCATCGCGGCTGGGGAGCCGCTGTCCTTTGGGCAGGACGATGTGCGGATGGCGGGCTGGTCCATTGAGTGCCGGATCAACGCCGAGGACCCCGAGCACCAGTTTCGGCCGTCGCCGGGCACGGTAACCACGTGGGTGCCTCCGCTGGGACCGGGCGTGCGCGTTGATGAAGGGGCCTATCCCGGGTATCAGGTGCAGCCGTTTTACGACTCGCTGCTGGCCAAACTGGTGGTGTGGGGCCGCGATCGCCCGGAAGCGATTGCGCGCATGCGGCGGGCACTCTATGAGTTCCAGGTCGAAGGCGTGCACACGACGCTGGGACTCCACCGCCAGCTGATGGAAGACCCGGCGTTCATCGCGGGCCAGCTGTCGACGCACTTTTTGGCCGACCGCATCGCGGGCGCCTGACCATCGTGACCAGAAGGTCAGAGAGAAGGTCAGAGAGAGGAGGGCATTGTGGAAGACGAGGCCGTCGACGGGGGCAGCGTGCATATCGCCAATGATGTCGTGGAGATTATCGCCGGTATGGCGGCCACGGAAGTGGCGGGCGTGGCGGGCATGTCCGGGGGCTTAGTGGGTGGCATCACGGAGCTTTTGGGCAAGCGGAGCTTGTCGAAAGGCGTCAAGGTGGACGTGGCGGATGGGGTGGCCACGTTGGACCTGTACCTGGCGGTGTCGTTTGGATCCCGCATCCCTGAAGTGGCCAACGAGGTGCAACACCGCGTCAAGCAGGCTGTGGAAACCATGACCGGCCTTGTAGTGCGCCAAGTGCACATTCATGTGCAGGGTGTGGCGTTTCCCTCCGAGGGGGAGCCGGACGCCGCCGGAGCGAAGCGCGCACAGCGCCTCGCGGCCACAGGGGCCCACGATGCCGGGGCCACGGACCGAGGGAGGTGACCCGGTGACGTTTCGTGGATCCAGCCGGGGCAAGGCGCGGGAGACGGCGGTCCAGTGGCTGTACGAGCACGACCTCGTGTCGGCGGAGCCGGGCCGGCTGGCCGAGCGCACGGTGCCGCGCATGGGGCAGAGCGGCCATCGCTACGCGAAGCGGCTCCTGGATGGGGTCATCACCAATCGGGTGTCGTTGGACCGGGATCTGGACCGCTTGGCCGTGGCGTGGCGCGTGGAGCGCATGAGTACGGTGGATCGTGCCATCCTCCGCGTGGGCCTGTATGAGTTGGGGCACGAGCCCAGCGTGCCCACGGCGGTGGCGATCGCCGAAGCGGTGCAGCTGGCGGACCGATTCAGCACGCCTGCGGCGAAGCGCTTTATCAACGGGGTGTTGGGGCGCGCCGCCGAGGAATTGCGCCCGGCCGTCCCGGCGAGGAACCTGAAGGAGCCGGAGGGGCGGACATGACGGATGCGGGTCCGCCCCCGGAGTCCGGCGTGGTGTGGCTGCTGGGCCGGCCCGCCGCGGAGGCTCTCAAGAAGAGGCTGGCCGCTCAGGTAGCGTCTTGGTCCGGGCCCCGGGTTCCGGGGCTGGCCGTGGTGCTGGTGGGGGAGGACCCGCCGTCGCGGGCGTACGTGCGCAGTAAGGTGAAGGCGTGTCGAGAGGTGGGCATCGCGTCGGTGCAGATCAATCTGCCCGACACGGCGTCCACCAGCGCGGTGCTGAGTGCCGTGGAGGCCCTGAACCGGGACCCAGCCGTCCACGGTATCCTGGTGCAGCTGCCCCTGCCGCGGCAGGTGGATGCGGCGCAGGTCATCGCGGCCATCAATCCGGCCAAGGATGTGGACGGGCTCCACCCCGATAGCCTGGGGCGGTTGGTGAGCGGCCGGCCAGGCCTCGTGCCCTGCACGCCCAGAGGTGTGATGACGCTCTTGGATTACTACCACATCCCCGTGGCCGGCCGCCGCGCCGTGGTATTGGGGCGCAGTGCGCTGGTGGGCCTGCCGCTGTCGCTGCTGTTGCTGCATCGGGACGCGAGTGTGACGGTGCTGCACCGACAGAGCCCCCGCCCGTGGGAGCAGACGCAGCAGGCCGACATTGTCGTGGCCGCCGTGGGGCACCCCGGCCTCGTGCCAGGGGCGTGGATTCGCCCCGGCGCCACGGTGGTGGACGTGGGCATCACGCGGACCCCGTCGGGCCTTGTGGGCGACGTGTCCCCCGAGGTCGCCGGCGTGGCCGGGGCGCTGACGCCCGTGCCGGGGGGGGTGGGCCCCATGACGGTGGCGACGCTGCTGGCCAATACCGTTCAAGCCGCGGGAGGCGCCGTCGATGTGGGAGCGTAGCATCATCACCGTGAGCCAGCTGGTGGGTGAGCTGGCTCACGCCGTGGATGAGGCGCCCGGCCTGCAGCTGCGCTGGGTGGCCGGAGAGCTGGTGGAAGCCAAGCACCACCCGGCGTCGGGCCACTGGTATCTGACCCTGGGAGATGCGGCCAGCCGACTGAAGGCGGTCATGTTTCGCCAGGACGCGCAGGCCCTGGGATTTCAGCCGCAGGCGGGCCAGCAGGTGGCGGTGCTGGGACAGGTCCGGGTGTACCGGCCCCAGGGAGCCGTGCAGCTGTACGTCAAGCAGATGGAGCCGCTGGGGGCCGGGGCCGAACGGCAGGCGCTGGAGGCCCTGCTGGCTCGGCTGCGGGCCGAGGGCCTGCTGTCGCGGCCCAAGCGGCCGCTCCCGGTGCTGCCCCGGGCAGTGGGCGTGGTGACCAGCCGCAGCGGGGCGGCCGTGCACGACATCATCACGGTGGCGCAGCGACGGTTTCCGGGGATGCCCCTGGTGGTGGCGCCGACGGCGGTGCAGGGCGAAGGAGCGCCGGCGGGCATCGTGGCCGCTCTCGCTCGGATCGCCGAGTACCCCGGGGTGGATGTGGTGATCGTCGCCCGAGGCGGAGGATCCAGCGAAGACCTGGCGGCGTTCAACGATGAGCGCGTGGTGCGGGCGGTGTACGCGTGCCCGCGGCCCATCGTGTCGGCGGTGGGGCACGAAATCGACACGACGCTGGTGGACTTGGTCTCAGACATGCGCGCCCCCACACCGTCCGCCGCCGCGGAGCTGGCTGTGCCGGAGCATGGCCAGCTGGCGCGCCAGCTGGCTCAGTTGGACCAGCGCGCGGCCCGCTGGCTGTCGCTCCGGATCACCGAGCTGCGGCGGCGTGTGGCAGGCTATGTGGAGCACGGCGTGCTGCGCAGCCCCGAGCGACTCCTCGCCGAGCGGCGGGTGGCGCTGGACCGATGGGCCGACCGGGCGGCTGACCGGTTCCGGTGGGTGGTGGCTTTGGACAGCCGAGTCCTGTCGGAGTGGGCCAACCGCCTGGCGGGATTGGATCCTACCGCCGTCCTGGCGCGGGGATTTGCCCTCGTGGCGGACCAGGCGGGCCACCCGGTCACGGCCAGCACGGTCGTCTCCGGCCAGCAGTTGGATGTGCGGTGGCGAGACGGAAGCTGGGCCGTGTCGGCGGAGCGGCCCCTCGCGGCACCGCGAAGCAGCGGTCATGACGGCGGATAGGCGAACACACGGAGGGGTGCGGGATGACTGAGGCGGCGCCGGGACGATTTGAACAGCTCGTGGAGCGCCTAGAGGCCATCGTCAAGCAGCTCGAGGGCGGGGGCACGTCCCTGGACGAGGCGGTCGCGCTGTTTCAGGAGGGGCGCCAAATATCGGCCGAGGCCCAGCGGCTCCTGGACGCGGCGGAAGCGGCGGTCAACGGGCCCGGGGGCACGGAGGCCGTGACCTGGCTGGGCGGCCCGGAGCCGCGGCCTTGACCGGCGGCGCATGGCTCGACGAGGTGCGGGGCGTTGTGGACGCCGAGCTGGACCGGCGCCTGCCGCCGGACCATGCGGAGCCCACCCCGCTGTATCAGGCGCTGCGGTATGCCTTGCTTGCCCCGGGCAAGCGGTTTCGTCCGGCGCTGGTGATGGCGGCCGGGCGGTGGCTGGGGCTGGACCCCCAAGACCTCCTGCCGGCTGCGCTCGCCGTGGAACTCATCCACACCTATTCCCTCATTCACGACGACTTGCCCGCGATGGATAACGACGACCTGCGCCGCGGGCGGCCGACCCTGCACCGCGCGCTGTCCGAAGACGTGGCGATCCTGGCGGGGGATGCACTGCAGCCCATGGCCTTTGAGTGGCTGATGGAGTGCCGGGCCGAGCCCGAGCGGCGCGTGGAGGCGCTTAGGGCGCTGGCCCGCGCGGCCGGTCCCGCCGGGCTGGTGGGTGGCCAGGTGCGCGACTTGCATCCGCCGGCTCACGAGAGCGGGGTCTCGGCGGACGACCTGCTGGCCCTGCACCGCGACAAGACCGGGGCCCTCATCACGGCGGCGGCGGTGCTGCCGGCGGTGCTGGCGGGCGACGCCGAGGCGGTGGCGCGCCTCACGCGCTACGGCCAGGCGGTCGGCTTGGCTTTTCAGATTACCGATGATATGTTAGACGTGGCCGGCGATCAGCTCTTGATGGGGAAGGCGACGGGCCGCGACGCACGGCAAGGCAAAACTACGTTCGTGACGTTGCACGGCATCGAAGGAGCACAGGCGATCGCCCAGCAGGAGCTGGCCATCGCCCTGTCGCAGGTTCATGGCGCCTCTGCCGACGCCCTTCATGCCTTGGCTACCTTTGTGGTAGAGCGGGATCACTAAGCGACGCATCGGGGGATCGGGGGAAGGAGGCGGGCGCTATGGCGATAGAGCCAGACACGGCGTCGGGGGAAGGCGGACTGGCGCAGTATCCGTGGCTTGATCGGGTGGAGAGCCCAGCGGACTTTCGCAGCTGGCCGGTGGAGGACTTAGAGCAGCTGGCGGCCGAAGTGCGCCGGGCGATTTTGCACACCACGTCCCGCACCGGCGGGCACGTGGGGGCCAGCCTGGGCGCCGTCGAAGTCCTGCTGGCGCTGCACCGGGTGTTTGACACGCCGCGCGATCGGCTGGTGATTGACATTGGCCACCAAGCGTATGGCCACAAGCTGGTGACCGGGCGCCGCGGGGAGTTTGAGCGCCTGCGGCAGCTGGGCGGCCCCAGCGGATTTTTGAAGCGCCACGAAAGTCCCTACGACGTGTGGGAGGCGGGGCACTCGTCCACCTCTCTGTCTGCGGCCCTGGGGATGGCGGTGGCGCGAGATTTGCACCATGAGTCGCACCACGTGGTGGCCATGATTGGCGACGGGGCGATGACGGCGGGCTTGGCCTGGGAGGCGCTGAATCAAATTGGGCACCTCGGGCGGCGGCTCATTGTGGTGTTGAACGACAACTCCATGTCCATCGCTCCCAATGTTGGTGCGCTGTCTGCGTATCTGACGGACCTGCGGGTGCGTCCGTCGTACCGGCGCCTCAAGCAGGATGTGGAGGTGCTGCTGCGTGGCCTGCCCTTGGTGGGTGGGCGCCTCCACAGCGCGGCGGAGCGTGTCAAGGACGGCCTCAAGCACTTGGTGTTGCCCCGCAATGTTTTTGAGGAATTGGGCTTTTTGTACCTGGGGCCGTTGGATGGGCATGACTTGAGTCAGCTGATCCCCACGCTGGAGCGGGCCGCCGCAGTGGACGGGCCGGTGCTGCTGCATGTCATTACCCAGAAGGGCAAGGGGTTTCACCCCGCGGAAGCCGCTCCGGCCAAGTTTCATGGGCCGGGGCCGTTTGATGTGGTGTCGGGTCAATTTGTGAAGAAAAGCCAGCCGCCCAGCTACAGCCAGGTGGTGGCCGACACGCTCATTGAGATGGCGCGGGACAATCCCCGGGTGGTGGCGATCACGGCGGCCATGCCGGATTCCACGGGGGTGGATCGCTTCCAGGCGGTGTTCCCGGACCGCGCGTTTGACGTGGGCATCGCGGAGCAGCACGCCACGACGTTTGCGGCCGGGCTGGCCGCCGCGGGCATGCGCCCGGCCTTTCTCGTGTATGCCACCTTCCTGCAGCGCGCCTACGACCAGGTGGTGCATGACGTCGCGCATCAGAATCTGCCGGTGGTGTTTGGCGTGGACCGGGCGGGGCTCGTGGGCGCCGATGGCGCCACGCACCAGGGCGTGTACGACGTGGCGTTTCTCCGGGCCATTCCCAATATGGCCGTGGCTATGGGCAAAGACGAAGCGGACACCCGGCAGCTGCTCTACAGCGCCTTTCAGCGGGAGGGGCCGGTCGCCCTGCGCTACCCGCGCGGACCGGGCCGGGGCGTGCCGCTCACCGATCCCTTAGTCGGCGTCCCCTGGGGCGCGGGCGAGTGGCTCGCGCATGGCGAGGACGTTACCCTCATCGCGTTTGGCCCCATCGTCTACACGGCGCTGGCGGCGGCGGAGGAGCTGGGGCGCCGGGGATTTCGCGTGGGGGTGGCCAACGCGCGATTTGCCAAGCCGCTGGATGAGGAACTCTTGAAAGGCGCGGCCAGGGAGAGTGGGCTCATCGTGACCTTAGAGGAGCACGTGGCGGCCGGTGGGTTTGGCGCCGCGGTGCTGGAATGGGCGGAGCGAGACGCCGTGGCCACCCCCGTGCGCGTGTTGGCGCTGCCCGACGCCTTTATTGATCATGGGCCCGTGGAGCACTTCCTGGCGGAGTACGGCCTCACGCCGGAAGCCATTTCGGCACGGGTGGCCGGCTGGCTTCATCCCGCGCGGCGCCGCGCTTAGGTGGACCGGGCGGGCGAGCGGCTGGATCGGGCGGTGATGCGGCAGGGGTGGTATTCCAGTCGAGCGCGCGCCCAAGACGCCATCCGGAGTGGGTTCGTCCGAGTCAACGGCCGAACAGTCCGGCGCCCCGGCGAGTGGGTCCTGGCGGACAGCCGTGTGGAGCGGGAGGCGGACGCTGCCCTCCCGGCCAGTCGCGGCGCGGGCAAGCTTGGCGCTGCGCTGGATCGGTGGGGTGTGGCGCCGACCGGATGGCGCGTGGTGGATGTGGGGGCGTCGACGGGGGGCTTCACGGAAACCTGGCTCCGCCACGGCGCCCAGCGCGTGTACGCGGTGGATGTTGGCCATCACCAGCTCCGCGCTCCGCTGGCGGCGGACCCGCGCGTCGTGGTCCTGGACGGGGTGAATGCCCGCAACCTGTCGGCCAGCCAATTGGCGGCCGCCGAGGAAGGCGCAGGCGGTGGTGCCTGGACTTTCCTGGACGCGGCCTCAATCGATGTGTCGTTCATCAGCTTGAACCGGGTGCTGGGCCCGGTGGCTCGCACAGTCGCGCCCGGCGGACTGGTGCTGGCGCTGTTCAAACCCCAATTTGAGGTGGGGCCGCTGTACGTGGGTAAGGGTGGCGTGGTCAGGGACAGGGAGGCGGTGGGCCGGGTGCTCCAGCACTACGGCCGCTCCATGGCTGACTGGGATTTGGCGTGGACGGACGTCATGGCGTGCCCCGTGACCGGGCGGGACGGCAATCGCGAATTTTGGCTGCACCTCGTCCGGGGAGCCCAAGCGGCGGCAATGCCGGACGAGGCGATCGCCGACGCGCTCGCCGGGGCCTATGGCCGGCGCGGCCGGGTGGCCCCATGAGGGCCGTGGGCCTCTGGCCCAATCCCGAAAAGGAGCAGGTGCGGGGACTGGCGCGCGACTTGTCACGGTGGCTGGCCGCACGCGGCATCGCCGTGTGGTGTCCTCCGGAGTTGGGTGAGTGGGCAGGCTTGGAGTCGGCGGTGCGGCCCCTGGCCGACTGGCGGGCCGTTGAGTTCGTCGTGGTGCTGGGCGGGGACGGCACGCTCCTGCGGGCGGCCAAGGAGCTGTCTGCGCACGGCCGGCCGCTGTTGGGCGTCAACCTGGGCCACCTGGGATTCCTGACGGAGGTGGAGGTGCCGGACGTGTACGCGGCCTTGGCGGAGTTCTTGGAAGGCCGGTATGTCCTGGATGAGCGCATGATGTTGCAGGCCGTCGTGCGCCGCCACGGGGCGGAAGTGGCGCGGTTTCGGGCGCTCAACGATGTCGTGGTTACCAAGGGGCCCTTCGCCCGCCTGGTGGACCTGGAGGCCTACGTGGATGGGTCCTTCGTGACCACCTATCGGGGTGACGGGCTCATCCTGTCCACGCCCACCGGGTCGACGGCGTATTCGCTGTCGGCGGGCGGCCCGGTGGTGAACCCCAATCTTCGGGTGGTGCTGCTGACTCCCATCTGCCCCCACAGCTTCTTCGACCGGTCGGTGGTTATTGGGGACGGATCCACGGTGCAGGTTCGCGTGCGTGCTGAGCACCGTGATACCCTGCTGACGGTCGACGGCCAGGAGGGGTTCCAGCTCGAGGATGCCGACGAGGTGGCCGTGGAGCGAGCCTCCGGCCCCGTAGCGCTCGTCCGGCGGCCAGGCTGGAATTTTTACCATGTGCTGCGCGGCTGGCAGAAGGGTCGGTCATGAGGGGTGGCGGGTGATGGGCACCACGTGGATTCAGCAGCTGGCCATTGAAAATGTGGGCGTCATCCGCACGGCGGAGCTGGATATGACGCCCGGCTTCAACGTCGTGACCGGGGAGTCGGGTGCGGGAAAGTCCCTGCTGGTGAGTGCGCTGGATACCGCGCTGGGATCGCGGGTCCAGGCTGACCAGGTGGGGACGTTTGGCCCGCGCGCACGGGTGCGCGTGGCCATCGCCGTGGCGCCCGAAGAGCCTGTATGGGCTGGCCTAGCGGCCCTGGGCGTGGAGCCCGACGACCTCCTGCTGGTTCAGCGCGAGTGGGGAAGAGATGGCCGGGGGGTGTTTCGCCTGCAGGGGCAGGTGGTGCCGCTGGGCCCCGCGCGGGCGGCGCTGTCGGGGCTGGTGGACCTATCGGGCCAGCATGAGCACCAGCAGATGGGGGACGTGGGCTACGCCCGAACCTGGCTGGATGCGGGCGTGGACGCTGCCAGCCTAGAGGCTGTGGCGCGGGCGTGGGGGGACACCAGCGCCCTCGCGCGGGAGCGCGAGGGACTCCGGGAGCAGGCGGGGCACGAGGCGGCGGTTCAGGAGTGGCGCGACGAGGTGGCAATGCTCACGGCGCTGGCGATCGACCCGCCGGCCGACGAGCGGCTGGCGGAGCGCGTGGCGCGGGCGCACGCCTCCCAGCAGGTGGCGGCCGGCTACCAAGCGGCTCTGGACAATGTCGAGGCGGCCGTCGCCGGCTTAGCGGCCGCGGAGCGGGCGCTCGGGAGTGTCGTCGAGTGGGACCCGGCCGCGGCATCCACGTTGGGCCTGGTGGGCGAAGCGGCCGCCACCGCGGGCGAGGTGCGCCATGAGGTGTACCAGCGCATGGCGGACGTGGACCAGGATGCCGGCGAGGTGTCGGCGTGGGTGGAGCGGCTCGACCGGCTGGCTCGGGCCCGCCGGCGCTACGACACGGACTTGGAAGGCCTGCTGGCCATTTTAGCGGACCGCCGGCGGCTGCTGGAGGCCGTGGAGGACGCGGCGTTTCGGCTGTCTCGCCTGGACGCGCAAATTGCGGAGGCGGAGCAGCGCTACCGGGCCGCTGCCGAGCGGGTGACGGCGGCCCGACGCCAGGCGGCGGCCGAGGCCGCCGCCCGCGTGGGTGCGGTGCTGCCCGAATTGGACCTGCCAGATGCCGTGTTCACCATCGAGGTGGAGCCGGGGCCGCCGGGCCCCCACGGGGCTGACACGGTGACGTGGCGGTTTTCGGCCAACGCGGGCCACGAGCCCCGACCAGTTCATCGGGTGGCCTCTGGGGGGGAGCGCGCGCGCCTGCTCCTGGCGCTCAATTTGGTGCGCCGCACCAGCGGCCCGCTCGTGTTTGATGAGGTGGACCAGGGATTGGGTGGCCATGCGGCGCAGCGGGTGGCGTCCGTGCTGCAGGAGCTGGGGCGGCGCCAGCAGCTCCTCGTGGTGAGCCATCAGGCGGTGGTGGCGGCCCGTGCGGAGCGCCACTGGCGCATCGTCAAGCACCGCGACGACGAGGCCGGATCGACGCTGGTGCCGTTGGCGCCGGCGGATCGGGTGGCGGAAGTTGCGCGGATGCTGAGTGGGTCGATCACCCCGGTGGCGCTTCGCCACGCCGAGGACTTGCTGGCGGCGACGGGAGGCGGCTCGGCTGATTAGTCAACTGGCGCATGCGCTGCTGCAGGAAAACCGCGTCTTGGTGTTGGCGGTGGGCGCATCGCTGTCCGCGCAGCTGCTGAAAGTCCTAACCCACCTGGGCAGCACCGGGCGCTGGGACTGGAGTCGCGCCTGGGGTGCGGGGGGCCTGCCCAGTTCGCACTCGGCCATGGTGACCGCCCTCGCGACCGGGTTGGGCTACCAGCACGGGTTTGACTCCGGGCTGTTTGCCATTGCGGCCGTGTTTGCATTGATCGTGCTGTACGATGCGATGGGCATCCGGCACGTCGTGGGCCACCAGGGCCAATTTCTCAATCGCCTCCAGCGCGAAGGCGTGTTGGCGAGCCAACACCCCGAACACCTGCCCGAGCTGGTGGGCCACACGCTGTGGGAAGTGCTGGCTGGCGTGGCTTGGGGTGTAGCGGTCGTGGCGGTGCTTTACTGATGCATTGCGACCGCGTGGGTGACGGCATGTTTTCCTGATGGCGTGTGCGCACGCCGCTCGGACCAGCCACCTCGATTGGTGAAACGCTGGGAGGATCGGCAGCAGGATTTTGCATAGCGACCGCAATCCGACCCGGGGCATCAACCCCGGGTTTTGTGATCGGCACGGCCGCCAATCCGTGTCAAGTTTGCCGGGCAACTTCGCCGGCCGGCAAGGCACGTTAAGCAGCAAGACAGCAACAGCGCTGCGCGGGGAGGTGCACGATGGCCAACGAACAGGACGGTCTCCACGGTGCTTGGCGCCGCGCCCGGCGGGCGGCGGCCGGCGTGGCGCTGTCGGCAGGCTTTGTGGCGCTGGCGGCATCCGGGCCCGTGCGGGATGTGGCCACGCTGCCAAGCCGCCTGGAGGTGCCGGTGGCCGATCGCGTGGTGGTGCCGTGGGCCCGCTGGCTTCCGGTAGCCGTGGAGGCGGGCCCAGGCTTGTCGGTCCGGCACGCGGGCCACGGGCTCGCCGTCTCGGCACAGCACGTGGGGCACTACGGCGTTCAGCTCAAGTGGTTCGGTTGGCTGCCGTTCAAATGGGTGCCCGTGCGCGTGGTGCCGCCCCAGCGCGTGGTGCCGGGGGGGCAGTCCATTGGGGTGCTAGTGCGCACCCAGGGCCTGATGGTCACGGGCTACCGGCCGCTCCCCAGCCCCCACGGGAGCGTGGACCCGGCTGAAGCGGCCGGTGTGGAGGTGGGGGATGTGATCCTGGCGGTCAACGGGCAGCCAGCGGCCAGCGGTGCGGTTCTGACGCACGCGGCCCAGGTGGCCGGCCGGTTGGGGCGTGCCATCACCCTGACCGACCAGGGCGCACGCCAGACGCTGGTGCGGGTGGTGCATCCCCTCTATAATCCGGCGGCGCATCGCTACCAGGTGGGGGTCACGGTGCAGGATCACACGTCCGGCGTCGGCACGCTCACGTTCTGGAGCCCCCGCACGGGAGCCTTCGCCGCCCTGGGCCACTCGATCAGCGATGGCCTGACGCGCCGTCCGGTTGGCATCGCGTCGGGGCGGGTCATGGCGGCCACCGTGGTGGGGGTGGTGCCCGGACAGCCGAACCGGGCGGGTCAGAAGGTGGGCGTGCTGGCTGGCCCGGAGCTGGTGGATGGCACGGTGGCGTCCAATGGCCTGTTTGGCCTGACGGGCCGCCTGATCCGGCCGCCGGCCGTGGGCCCGACGCGCACGATGCCGCTCGCGGTGCCGGACCAGGTTCACCCGGGCCCCGCGCGGATTTTGACGGTGGTGTCGGGCAATCGCCCGGAGGCGTATCGCATCTGGATTGAGCGGGCCTATCCGCAGAGCCACGCGGCCACCAAGGGCTTGCTGTTTCGGGTGACCGACCCCCGGCTGCTGCGCCTGACTGGGGGGGTCGTCCAGGGCATGAGCGGCAGCCCCATCCTGCAGGACGGGCGCGTGGTGGGGGCCGTGACTCACGTCCTGGTGAGTCGGCCCAGTTGGGGCTACGGCTGCTACGCGGAGTGGATGCTGCCCCCCGCTGGGGGGCGGTGAGCCTTGGGCCCGGTGGCCCGGTTGTCCGAGGCCGAACGACCCAAAGATCCCAACCGAGGGTCCCTCTTTCCCCAGGGCCGGGCACAAGGCCACACCTCCCTACCGCCGGCCAGGAGCCCCGACAGACCAAGGCTCGGGCGTCCTGGCGCCGGGCCGTGGTGGCGCGGGGGTCCCTGGGTGGCAAATCGACTTTGTTAGAGAGCACTCTCTATAATGGGTCCGGCGGCGCCAGAGCCGTACGGGAGGCCGAAGAGGGCCAAAGAGGGTGATGGGGTGTCATCTCCGGGGGAGTGGCTGGCTTATCTCAACGAGGCGTTCATGCTGTCGAGCGGTCTCGCGGTCGCCACCGGGTGGATTCTGATCCGCCGCCACCGCGTGCGGGCCCACCGCGCGGCTATGCTGACCGCCTCAGGGCTGGCTCTCGGATTTTTCCTATCGTATTTGACGAAAACCGTGTTCTACGGGGATACCGCCTTCGGCGGCCCGGCGCATCTGACGACCGCGTACCAAGTATTTTTGCAGACGCAGACGCTGTTTGCGACCGGCGCGGCCATCATGGGCATCATCACGCTCCGGCGGGCGCTGGCGCGGCACTACCGATCGCACCGGCGGATCGCCCCGTGGACCGCCGCGGCGTGGTTTGTGACGGTGGTGTCGGGGCTTGGGGTGTTCAGCCTGCTGTACCTGGTTTTTCCGCCAGGACCTACGACGATCAACCTGCTCAAGGTGTTTGGGATATGAGCCGACAGCCCACGGTCGGTCGCTCGCTGACGGCCCTGCGCCGGTGGACCGACGCCGCCACGGTGGGACTCTACGTGGTGATTCTCATTGGATTTTTGGACACCTTTACGTTTTCGGCCGACGGCTGCGGCATTGAATGGCCCCTGTGCAACGGCGGCGTGACGCCCGGACCGGGGTTGCGCTCCGAAGTGGAATACTGGCATCGCGCCATCACCGGGGTGGTTGGCACGCTCGTCGTGGTGGTGGCGATTTGGGCATGGCGGCGATATCGGCACCCCTTGGAAGTGCGGCTGTTCGCCGCGATCTGCGTGCTGTTTGTGGTGGTGCAGGCGGCGCTTGGGGCGGCGGCCATCTTTGCTCCGGAGTCGGCCGCCCTGTTGGCCAGCCACTTTGGATTTGCGCTGCTCGCGTTTGCGGGCCTGGGGCTGCTGGATGCCGTCCTGCGCCAGCGCGAGCGCCCCCACACAGGCTGGGAATTCCGGCAGCGTGGCCTCACCCCGTCGATGGCGCGCTACATCTGGCTGGTGCTCCTGTACACGCTGGTGCTGATTTATTGGGGCACCTACGTCGCGCATCGCGGAGCCGGAGAGGCGTGCCAGGGCTGGCCCCTGTGCAATGGCCAGCTGTGGCCCGGGTTTCATGGGCTTGAGGCGTTGATTTTTGCCCACCGCCTGGGGGCGCTAGCCGATGGACTGATGGTGGCAGGGCTGTGGTGGGCGGCCCGGCGGCAGCGGCAGGCGCGGCCCGACCTGTGGCGGGGCGCGCAGGTGGCGCTGGGGCTGGTGGCGCTCCAAATCGCCAGCGGGGCCTACTTGATCCTGTCCCATCTGTCGGTGAACGCCGAGATGCTGCATGTGGGTCTGGTCACCCTCTTGTTCTTCGACTTGGCCTATCTGGCCGTGCAGACGCTGCCCAGCCACCCGCGTGAGGTCGGGGCACCGGGAGCAGCCCTGTGAGGCCGCGAGCCCGAGGCGGTGGCCGCACGCGGGAACCTCTCCATCTCAACTGGAACCGCTTGTCGGCCTATATGCTGGGGGTCTTTATTGGGGCGTTGGACACCAGCGTCTTGGGCCCCATCTTCCCGCTGCTGGAGCACGCGTTTCACACGACACTTCAGTGGACGGCCTGGACGGTCACCGTCTATACGGTGGCGTATGTGGCCTCCACCGTGCTGGCCGGTGGGTTGGGCGATCGGCTGGGCCACCGCCGCGTGTTGGCGTATGGCATCGTGGCGTTCGGCGTCGCTTCGCTGCTGGCGGCCCTGTCGACGTCGCTTCCCATGTTTTTGGTGGCCCGGATGATTCAGGGGGCCGGGGCCGGCGCCGTCTACCCCAACGCCCAGGCCGAAGGGATGAAGCAATTTCCGGAGAATCGCCGGGGGCTCGCGCTTGGCATGTTCGGCGCCGTGTTTGGCGCAGCCAGCATCATCGGGCCGGTGGTCGGGGGGGCCATCGGCCAGTATCTCTCCTGGCCGTGGGTGTTTGCCATCAATGTGCCGCTCGCGGCGATCGTGTGGCGGATGGTGCGCCGCGGGCAGGAGCCGGAAGCCATCCACACTGGCCGGGCGGTGCCGGACTGGGTTGGCGGGGCGGTGTTCTCCGGCCTGCTGGCCGCCGCGCTGCTGACGCTGTCCAGCGTGGGCCCGGTGCGCTATGGAATATTGGCGGCCGCGCTGGTGCTGCTGGCGGTGTTTGTCGGGCGGCAGCGGCGCATGCCCGTGCCCTTCTTGAATCTCACCCCGCTGGCAAATTGGTCGGGCTTGGCGCTGGTCGCCGGCGCGGCGCTGGTGGGGCTCGACCTGTCCGCGTCGGTGTTTGTCCCCACGCTGGTTCAGCGGGCGCTGGGCTTCTCCGTGCTGTCCTCCGGGCTGGCGCTGCTGCCCGCGGCGTTTACAGGCGCCGTGCTGGCCGGGGTGGGCGGCATCATGGTGGACCGGGTGGGACCCCGGCGCGTGTTGATGCTCGGACTCCTGCTGGCTGCCGTGGGCGGCGTGCTGCTGGCGTGGCCGCCCCTGACCGTGGGCAGATTCTTCGGGGCCATGGTGGCCCTGGGGGCTGGGACCGCCCTCACCATGGGCGCCCCCCTCAACCGGCTGGGGCTGGGGCTGTACGGCAGCCACGAAGCAGGCCAAGCGCTGGGGCTGATGGCCGTGTTTCGCTCGCTCGGCCTAGCCATCGGGCCGGTTGTGCTGACGCTGGCGATGGTCGTGCATGGATTCTCGGGGCTGTTTGGGCTGATGGCGGCGGCCTCGCTGGCTGGTGTGGCTTTGTTCTCGACAGTGGTCGACCCCAGCGCCGCGCCGGGCCGCCATCCGCCAGCAGCGCGGCCGTAGAGGGGCGGGCCGCTGTCACGCCCCCGCACGAGATGGCGAACGGTGTCGAGGAATCTGGTACGTTTTGCCGCCTCACGGGCAGGAGTTTTGCGCGCGCGGGCCGAAAGGCCTTGGCGGCGGGTGCAGGACTGATGGACGGAGGGGTGTCGAGTGCCAACGCGAGTGCTGATAGCGGATGACAACCGGGAATTTTGCGACATGCTGCAGGAAGCCATCTCCGCCGAAGAGGGACTAGAAGTGGTGGGGACGGTTCACCACGGGGTGGATTTGCTGGAGTTTCTGTCGGCGACGGCGGTGGATGTGGTGGTGCTGGACATCATCATGCCCCACCTGGACGGGGTCGGCGTGCTGGAGCGACTGGCCGACGTTGACCCGGTGGACCGGCCGAAGGTGCTGGTGCTGACTGCGTTTGGCCAAGAGACGATGACGCAGCGCGCCTTGGAGCTGGGCGCGGACTACTACATTCTGAAGCCGTTCAACTTGAAGGTGCTGGCGGCCCGGATTCGGCAGCTGGGCGGGACGGTCGCGGCGGATCGGCGGCCGGTGGGGAACTTCGGCATGTCGACCGGGACCAAGGTGCAGATGCTGCCCGTCCGGCATCTCGACATTGAGGTGACGAACATCATCCACGAGATTGGCATTCCGGCGCACATCAAGGGCTATCTGTACCTGCGGGATGCCATCATCATGGTGATTGAGCGGGTGGACCTGCTGTCGGGCGTGACCAAGGAGCTGTATCCAGCGATTGCGGTGCAGTATAAGACGACCCCCAGTCGGGTGGAGCGGGCGATCCGCCATGCGATCGAGGTGGCGTGGAGCCGCGGCAACGTGGACGTGATCAACAGCATCTTTGGGCATACCGTGAACCGCGATCGGGGAAAGCCCACGAACTCGGAATTTATCGCCATGGTGGCGGACCGGCTGCGTATGCAGATGAAGGCGAGCTAGGCCAGCGGACTCCCAGGGCGCGGGGGCTCCCCGCGCCCTGGTGCCGTCTGGGCGGGGGGCAGGAAGTTGTGCCGCGTGGACTGGTGTGCGATCATTACGGGCGGACCGGCCGCGCGCCTCACGCGCGGCGCGAAAGGAGTGACTTCCCGTAAGCACGACAAGTGTGTTCGATGCCATGCGAGAGCACGGCCACGAGGAGGTCGTGTTTTGGTACGACCGCACCACGGGGCTCCGGGCGATTGTGGCCATTCACGACACCTCGATGGGGCCGGCGCTGGGAGGATGCCGGCGGTGGCACTACGCGACGGAAGAAGAGGCCCTGACCGACGCCCTGCGCCTCTCGCGGGGAATGACATTTAAGAACGCGGCGATGGGCCTGGATCTTGGCGGCGGCAAGTCGGTTATTTGGGCTGAGCCGGATGCGCCCAAGTCAGAGGCTATGTTGCGCAGCTTTGGCCGCTTGGTGGAGAGCCTCGGGGGGCGGTACATCACCGCCGAGGACGTGGGCATCAACGCCGAAGACATTGAGACCATGGCTCGCGAGACGCAGTTCGTGGGCGGATTGAAGGAGACCAGCGGCGACCCGTCGCCGGCGACGGCGCTGGGGGTGCTGGAAGGGATCAAGGCGTCGGTGGCGCACGTGTACGGGTCGCCGTCACTCCAGGGCCGCCATGTGGCGATTCAGGGGCTGGGACACGTGGGGGCCGCGCTGGCCCGCATGCTGCATGAGGAAGGGGCCCAGCTCACGGTGGCGGACATCACGCCCGCGCACGCCGAGCGCATGGCCCAGGAGCTGGGGGCGGCCGTCGTGGAGCCGGACGCCATCTATGATGTCGCGTGTGATGTTTTTGCTCCCTGCGCTTTGGGGGCGATTTTGAACGATGAGACCATCCCGCGGCTGGCGTGCCGGATTGTGGCCGGCTCCGCGAACAACCAGCTGAAGGAGCCTCGGCACGGCGACGCGCTCCGGGCTCGACACATCCTGTACGCCCCGGACTTCGTCATTAATGGCGGCGGGGTGGTCAATGTGGCTGATGAGTTACACCCGGACGGATACCACCACGATCGAGCGTATAAAAGGGTGGCACAAATTGGACAGCAAGTAGCGGAAGTGATACGGATCGCCGAGGAGGAAGATATTCCAACCTACGAGGCGGCCGACCGCCTGGCACTGGCGCGGCTCGAGCAGATTGGCCGCGTGCGGCGGACGTATCTCCCCGAATAACGTTCTCACGGAGGGGTTTATGGCCAAGCGCACCACTGAGCCGCCGGCGGAGCCGGAGGCGGAGGGCGGCGCTTCGCGTGCGCCCGAGGCCGAGCGGGTGTCGGTGGACGACATCGAGGATCTGCTGACCAAGTTGCCGGGGGTGCATCGGGCCCGCGTGACGGTGAATGATGTGGGATACATTGAGGAAGTGCATGTGCTGGCGACCGATCGGCGCGCCGCCAAGCAGGTGGTGCGCGACATCGAGAGCCTGCTGGCCGCCAAGTGGGCCATCCGCATCGACCACAAGCGCATCTCGGTGGCTCAGGTCCGGGGCATGGAGGAGTATCTGGACCTGGGCGAGTTGCAGGTCCAAAGCTTTCGCATGGATCTTGATAAGGAAACGGGCCTGCTGACCGCGGGGGTCACCTGCATGTTCGCCCATGACCCCCAGCGCTTGATCGAGGGCCGCTTTCTGGGCCGCAACTTGCCCAGCCAGCATGCCACCGCGCTGGCGGCGGCTGTGGTCAACGCGATTGAGCAGGTGCCGGGCATCACGTCGACCATCGCCATTCGCGGGGTGGTGGAGTGCCGGCTGGGGGACCAGACCGTCTTGAACGTCGGATTGGCCTTCTTAAATTGGCGCCAAAAGGAAGATTTGGCGGTGGGAGTGGCGCTGGTGCGCGGGGACATCCAGCGTGCAGCCGTCGAAGCGACCATGGATGCGTACGAGCGGACGCTTCGCTATCCGCCGCCGCCGCCGGTGTTGCCCCAGGACTACTTTCGATGAGCGTCGGTCCGCGCTGGGTGCGGGTCGGCTCGCAGGGGGGGGCCCGGGACGAAGAGCGCGAGGGGCCGCCTGCCGAAGGGGCGCTGGGTCCCGAGCCCTCCGCTGCCCTCGAGGAGACGCCGTCCGAGGATCCGATCCCTTGGGATCTGGCCGATGGGGCAGGGCCGGACGCGTCGGATCTGGAGACGCAGCTGCTCACGCGGTGGCGCGAGGAGCGTCGGCGCCTCACGGTCGTTCCGGCAGGGGGTCCCCCGTTTGCGGCGCAGCTGTTGGGCGCGGGCCGCCACGTACTCTACGTGGCGGATGCCGACGGCCAAGCGCGCCTATTGTATCGGTGGGCGATTCGCGAGCTAATTCCGCTGGAGGACTGAGCCGGCGCTGGCGAGGGCGCATCCGCGCCGAGGGCTGCCACCAGATCCCCGAGCGTCCAGTCGCGTGGCCAGCGGTGCAGCCATCGGGCGACCGCTCGACTGGACCCCACGACACACACCCCGCGCTGCCCATTCATATGGAGGCCTCCTGTGGGGGGCGCTGAGTTCGCTGCGTCCAACCCCCGGTAGAATACGCCGGCCGCCGGGAGTTATTCGCCTCGGGTCCGACTCATGAAAAGCCGCCCCAGCCCGTACAGTCGGGGGGAGGGATGGGATGGGCTGGGATGCCGCGGAGACCTGGGACCGGTGGTGGGACCAGCATCGGCCCTACAGCCTCCTCGTCATGGCGGCCTTTCTCCTAGGCACCCTGCTGGGGGCGCTGGCGGTCAATGTGCTGCCGGTGGCGGAGGCGGCGCAGCTGGCGGCTCGGGTCCGCGAGCTGGTGACTGTCGCAGCCGGGCCGGGCCTGCCCGCGGGTGCCGTGTTTCTGGCAGCGGCCGGAACCAACCTGAAAGTCTTGGGCCTCATTTACATCCTGAGTTTGTCGGTGGCGGGTATGCCCTTGGTGCTGCTGGCGGTCTTGTTTCGCGGGTTTGTGCTGGGGTTCGCCTTGGCCCTGCTGGTGACGCTGCTGCCCAGTACAGGCGTGGGACTCGCGCTGGTGGCCGTCGTCCTCCCCAATCTCCTGCTGGTGCCAGCTTGGCTGGCCACCGGCTCGGGGGGCGTGGCCTTTTCGTGGCAGCTGCTCAGCCGGCCGGCGTGGCGCGGGAGGGGGCGGCTGTGGGAGTCGTTCGGGACTTACAGCGCCGTGGCCCTGCTGGCGGGTGTGGCCGTCCTGGCCGGCAGTGGCACGCAGGCGGTCGTGACACCTTGGCTGATGAAGAGCCTGGCCCACTTTGGCGTATAGCCAACAGCCCGGATGGCCAGACGCCCGGCCGACCGACGCCAAACCAGGCGGGGCGGAGAAAGAATGGAGCACCAGCGGAAGCCAACGGAGAACGCACGGGGCACGAACGGAGAACGAATGCACGCAGGAGGCTATGCTATAGTGAGCGTCGTTGAGAGACCTGACGGAGAGGGGCTTCTCCAGTGCAGATTGGGTTGCCGCGGGAAATCAAGAGTGACGAAAATCGGGTGGCACTGACGCCCGGGGGCATCCAGATGCTGGTCCGCGATGGCCACAGCGTGGTGGTGGAAAGCGGGGCCGGGCGCGGGAGTGGGTTTGAGGACGCGGACTACGAGCGGGTCGGAGCTCAAGTGGCGCCTGACGCCGCGGCGGCATGGGCGGCAGACATGGTGGTCAAGGTGAAAGAGCCATTGGAGCAAGAGTACCAGTATTTTCGCCCCGGCCAAATTTTGTTCACCTACCTCCACCTGGCCCCCGTGCCCGCGTTAACGGCTGCGCTCGTGGAGCATGGGGTGACGGCCGTGGCTTACGAAACGGTCCAGCTGCCGGACGGCTCCTTGCCGCTCCTGACGCCCATGTCCGAGGTGGCGGGGCGCATGGCGCCCCAATTGGGCGCCCAATTCTTAGAGCGGCCGCACGGTGGCCGCGGCATCCTCCTAGGCGGCGTCGCGGGGGTGCGCCCCGGACGGGTCACCGTGGTGGGCGGCGGCATCGTCGGCACCAACGCTGCCCGCATTGCGATGGGGCTGGGTGCCGAGGTGACGATTCTGGACATTAGCGGGGAGCGGCTGCGACAGTTGGACGACCTGTTTGGGGGTCGGCTGCACACGCTGATGTCCAACGAGTTCAACATTGCGGAGGCGGTGGCGGAGTGCGACCTGCTGGTGGGCGCGGTGCTGATTCCCGGGGCTCGGGCGCCGCACCTGGTCACCGAGGACATGGTGCGGGCCATGAGGCCGGGATCGGTCATCATCGATGTGGCGATTGACCAGGGCGGGAGCATTGCCACGGTGGATCGCGTGACGACCCACTCCGACCCCACGTACGAACGTCACGGGGTGATTCACTACGCCGTGGCCAACATGCCGGGTGCCGTGCCGCGCACGTCCACCTTGGCCCTGACGCATGCCACGCTGCCGTACGCCCGCGCCCTCGCGGGCCGGGGTGTTGTGCGCGCCATGACCGACGACGCCCCGCTGAGGCATGGGCTGAACACTTATCGCGGCCGCGTCACCTACAAAGCCGTGGCGACGGCCCATGGCGTCGAGCACGTGCCCGCCGAAACGCTGTTGGGTGTGCCGTAGGCAGGAGTCATCGCGAGGAAGGCCCCCGCCTGTTGGGCGGGGGCCTTCCGGCGGCTCGGGGCGATCGCGGCCGTCCGGGCTCCTTCGGCAGGAACGCGCCGGGCCGCGTCGAACCCGTGACAGCAGGAGATGACGCATGAACTGGGACGCGGCCATTGCGGAATATCTGGATTATCTGGCGCTGGAGCGCGGGCTGTCGCGCAACACCCTGCATGCGTACGAGCGAGACTTGCGGGACTACGCCCGGTTTTTGGGCGAGGGGGCGGACGGCGAGCGCGAAGACGCGGTGGCGTCGGTGCTGCTCTATCTGCGCCATCTGACGGCGCGGGGCTTGAGCGAGGCGACACTGGCCCGCCGGCTCGCCGCGCTGCGGTCGTTCTATGGTTATCAGGAGGACCAAGCCGGCGCGGGGCCCGACCCCACCCGCCACCTGTCCTCGCCCCGGCTGGTGCGTCCGCTGCCCCGCGTGCTAACCATCGCTCAGGTGGAAGCCATGCTGGCCGCCTGCCCAGCGGATGATCCGGTGGGCCTGCGGGACCGGGCGATCCTAGAGCTGCTGTACGCCACCGGGCTTCGGGTGAGCGAATTGGTGGCGCTGACCGTCGACGACTGGGACACGTCGCCCCCTCGCCTCCGGTGCCGGGGCAAAGGGGAGAAGGAGCGACTGATCCCGGTGGGGCGAGCGGCAGTGCGTGCGGTCGACCGCTTTTTGGCCGCGGGCCGCCCGCGGCTTGTGGCCCGGGGGCCCTCCAGGGCGGCCGCCCTGTTTGTCAACCGGCGCGGCGGGGCGCTGACGCGCCAAAGCGTGTGGAAGCTGGTGAAGAAGTACGCGGCGCTGGCAGCCATTGTGCAGGAGGTGACGCCGCACACCCTGCGCCATTCGTTTGCGACCCATCTGCTGGAGAATGGGGCAGACTTGAGATCGGTGCAGGAGATGCTGGGGCATGCGGACATCTCGACGACCCAAATTTATACGCACGTGAGTCGCGCGCGCTTAAAGGCGGTGTACGAGCGGGCTCATCCGCGCGCCTAGCCAGGTGGCGGGAAGGCAGGGGGGCGGGGCGCCATGATGATTTGCCTGGTGGTGATGGACTCCGGCGGCGTAGGGGCCGCTCCCGATGCCGCGGAGTACGGGGATGAGGGCGCGAACACGGTGGGCCATGCTCTCGCAGCCCTGCCTGTGCCGCTGCCCCACTTGGCCGGGCTTGGGTTGAGGGGCCTCGTACAGCTGCCGGGCACCCCTGACGTTCCCCTCATAGGGTCGGCCGTCCGATGCCACCCGGTGGCCGCCGGCAAGGACACATTAGCGGGTCATTGGGAGATGATGGGGTCCATTGTGGCCGAGCCGTTTCGAACCTACCCGGATGGGTTCGGAGCGCCGGTCGTGCGGCAATTGGAGGCGGCCTTCGGGAGACCGCTGTTGGGCAACCGCGCTGCCTCGGGCACGCAGATCATCGAGGAGCTGGGCGCGCAGCACTGTGCGACCGGGTTTCCTATTGTGTACACGTCGGCGGACAGCGTCCTCCAGATGGCCGCCCATGAGGACGTGGTGCCGCTGGAGACCCTCTACGCGTGGTGTGCAGCGGCCCGCGAGGTGATGCAGGGGCCGCATTTGGTGGGGCGGATCATCGCCCGCCCGTTCACCGGCGCGCCCGGCGCCTTCGTGCGGACGCCGCACCGCCATGACTGGGCCGTGCCGCCGCCGGCGGACATTTTCACGGCGGCGTTGGCCCGCGCCAGGGTGGAGACCGTGGCCGTCGGGAAGATCTGGGATATTTTTTCGGGTGTGGGCTTTGCGGAGCGGGTGGCCACCCAGTCCAACGCCGATGCGCTGGGCAAAACACTGGACGCTTTGGGCCGCCACGCTGACCGGCGATTTGTGTTTGTCAACTTGGTGGACTTCGACTCGCAGTTCGGCCACCGCCGAGACCCGGCCGGCTACGCTCGCGCGCTGGGGGAGCTGGATGCCTGGGTGCCCGAGGCACTGGCCGCGGTGGGGTCGTCGGGGCAGCTGTGGATCACCGCGGACCATGGGTGCGACCCGACGCGGCCGGGGTCGGACCACACCCGGGAAGATGTGCCATGGCTGGCCGGTGGCGCGCGCGTCGTGCCCAAGATCGGCGCACCGCGCAGGACGCTTGCGGACATGGCGGCCACGCTGGCCGAGGTGTGGGGCGTGCCTGCGCCGGTGGCGGGCGCCTCCCGGTGGAAGGAGCTGACCGCGTGAGCGACTTTCGCGACCTGCTGACCGCGGCACGGGATTCCCGCCAGCTGCCACCCGCCCATTTTGAGGCGGTGGCTCGCGGGGCCGCCAGCCAGAGCGTCCCCGACTATCAGCTGGCGTCGTGGCTGACGGCCGTTTATCTCCGGGGCCTGTCCCCCGAAGAGGTGTTTGCGCTCACGATGGCCTTGGCCCGGTCGGGGGGGCCACTCGCGCCGTCGCCTGGAGCCGTGGACAAGCACTCGACCGGCGGGGTGGGGGACAAAACCACCTTAGTGGTGGCACCGCTCGTGGCCAGCTTAGGCATTCCGGTCGCGAAGATGTCAGGCCGGGGTCTCGCTCACACCGGCGGCACGCTGGACAAGTTGGAGAGCATTCCCGGGTTTCGCGTCAATCTGTCGCGCGATGAGTGGGCGCGGGTGGTTGAACGGGTCGGGGTCGCGGTGGCGGCGCAGAGTCAGGAGCTGGCGCCGGCCGATGGCCGCCTGTATGCGCTGCGCGACGCCACCGCGACGGTCGACAGCCCGGCGCTGATCGCCGCCTCGATCATGTCCAAAAAAATTGCCGGCGGCGCCCGCGCGCTGGTGCTGGATGTGAAGATTGGCCGGGGGGCGTTCAATGCCTCGCGGGCAGAGGGCCGGCAGCTTGCCCGGCTCATGCTGGACGTGGCCTCGCGCGCGGGCATCCGCGCCGAGGCCTTGCTCACGAACATGGAGGAGCCGCTGGGGCACGCTGTCGGCAATGCCTTGGAAGTTAATGAAGCGTGGGCGGCGCTCCAGGGCGCCGGGCCGGCGGACCTACGCGATCTGGTGTTGGCGGTTGCCGCGGCAATGGTGGTGCAGGCACGTGGCGCGACCGGGGTCCAAGCCGCGGCCGCCGTTCACGAGGTGCAGGCGGCGCTGGACGACGGACGAGCGCGGGACAAGTTTTGCCAATGGGTGCATGCCCAGGGCGGGGATGTGAGCCAGGTGGAGCGCGGGCTGCCGCTGGCCCCAGCCGCGGAGGTGGTCTGGCGGGGCGAGGCCGGTGTCGTGTCGCGCGTTGACCCGCTGCAGATCGGGCGTGCCGCGATGGAGGTTGGCGCGGGCCGGAAGGTGGCCGCTGATGTCGTGAACCCCAGGGTCGGCGTCGAGGTGCTGGTGAAGACGGGCGATGCACTGGTCCCGGGAATGCCGGTCGGCCGGGTGTATGCAGATGCCGCGGCGGACCGCGAGCGCGCGGTCGCCATGGTGCAGCAGGCGATCGGGGCCGGACAGACGCTGGCAAGCCGTCCGCCCGTCGTGTGGGAATCGGTGTCAGCGCCGGATTAGGCCACGGCCCCTGGCGGATACTAGCGCCACACATCCCGAAGGGAGCCGGCGTGATGGCGCACTGGCAGGAAATTTTTCGCGGCGGACGGATGGTGGCCATGCTGGCGGTGGCCACGCTGGCCGTGGGTCCCTGGGCCGGCGCGGTGCGCGCGGCCTCAGCGCCACCCACGGTGAGCGCCCGCGCCGCCATTTTGGTGGACGCGGAAACCGGCCAGGTACTGGCGAGCCAGCATGCGAGGCGGCCGCTGCCGATGGCGTCGGTGACGAAGCTGATGACCCTGGTGCTGGCTTTTCGGGCGGTCGCCCGGGGCCAAGTGCGGCTGTCAGATTGGGTTCCGGTGACCGAGGAAGCTTATCGCACGGAGGGCAGTCAAATTTGGCTGGAGCCGGGCGAGCGCCTGACGCTCCAGCAGATGCTGACGGCGATCGCGGTGGGGTCGGCCAACGACGCATCGGTGGCGGTGGCCCAGTTTTTGGCCGGATCAACGGCCGCGTTCGTGGCGCAGATGAATCGAGAAGCTGCCCGACTGCACATGACCCAGACCCACTTCGACAATCCCCACGGGCTACCCTCGCTCCAGCACTACAGCACCGCGGCCGACTTGGCCCGGTTGGCGGTGGCCGCCGTCCACACGCCGGGTCTCTTGTCCGTGACGTCCGCCTGGCAGAACCGCACGATTCGCAATGGCAAGGGCGGCACGCTCTGGCTGGTCAATCAAAACCGGATGCTGCGCACCTACCCGGGTACGGACGGCCTCAAAACCGGATACACTCGCGCGGCCGGCTTTTGCTTGGTGGCTACGACCCTTCGGCAAGGCACGCGGCTCATCGCCGTCGTTTTGGGCGCGCCCACGTCCGCCGCCCGGTTCCGCGACGCCACCGCGCTCATGTCCTGGGGCTTCAGCCACTTTCAGTCGGTCACGGCGGTGCGTGAGCGGCAACTGATGGGGGTGGTGCCGGTCCATCGAGGGCTGGTGGGCCACGTTCAGGCGGTGGCCTTGCGGCGCGTCGTGCTCACGCAGCCTCGGGGGGCCGGGGTGCCCCGCATTGCGGTGGAGCTGCCCCGCGCCGTGCCGGCCCCGGTGCGGGCCGGGCAGCCGCTGGGCGTGGCGCATATCACCACCGCCGACGGGGTGAGGCAGGAGGTGGTGTTGGTGGCGGCGGCCGGCGTGCGGGCCGTCGGGATTCCCGAACTGTTCTGGCGCTTTTTTCGCGCCGTGCTGACGGTGGGGGCATGAGCGCGGGCGGCCGTCAGGCGGACGCATCGCGCGGAGAAACCGTCACGCGCATTCGGCAGGTGATGGAGCGGCTGGCCGCGCTGTCGGGTGATATTCGGCGCGAGCTGGCGGAGCCCGAGTCAGAGTGGGCCCACGAAGCTACATCATATGACAACCATCCGGCAGACAATGCCACCACGGTGTTTGACCGGGAGATGGATGTTGGGCTGGTCCAGGGGCTGGCCCGTCACTTAGCTGAGGCGCGCCGAGCCCTGGAGAAGTGGGAGGAGCGCACCTATGGCCGGTGTGACCGGTGCGGGCGGGCCATTGCGTCGGAGCGCTTAGAAGCCCGGCCGGAGTCGGTGCTGTGCCTCCGCTGCGCCGACGAGCCCGTCGGCGGGGCGTCCAGGTCCCCCGAAGCAGAGGTTGTGCCGGCCCCTTATGGCGCGCTGTACGGCCGCAACCTGGTCGAGGACACCGGCAGCGACTTCCTAGCCGCCGTGATGCAGTGGGGCTCTTCGGACAGCACAGAGGACACACCGCCGGCAGTCGATGCCGAGGAAATGTTCGTGGGATTTGCGGAGCCCCAAAACACCGTCGAACCCATCGAAGGGTATGTTGATGGCGAGGGTGAGGTGCTGTGGGACGCTTGGCGGGGGGACCCGCGGGAGCGCGGGCTCTCCACGGCGATGCAAGACGACGGCCAGGGCCGTCCGGCCGAAGCCGACCTGCGTGACGACGGGAGCGGCGGTGGGACGCCACTCTGATCGCAAAACTTTCCCAGAAGAGCTCGCCGCGTCATGCTATATTGGCCGTGCCGGAGTCGACGGCCGCACGGCGGCCACAATTTTGGCTGGGCAAGCAGGGGGAAACATGGACGGCGCGGAGCGGCTGATTCGCAGGACCGGCCCGGGGCAATGGGAGGTGGCTCCGACTGTCACGGGCATTCAGCTAGATTCTCGGGCGGTGAAGCCCGGCGACGTGTTTGTCGCGATTTTGGGGCTGCACGAGGACGGCCATCAATATTTGGCGGATGCCGCGGCGCGCGGCGCCGTCGCCGCTGTGGTGGAGCGTCCCGTGCCGTCGACCCTGCCCATGCTGGTCGTGCCCTCGGCCCGCATCGCCGCCGCTGAGCTGGCGGCGGCGCTTTACGGTCAGCCGGGGCGCCAGCTGGTGGTTACCGGCGTAACCGGCACGAACGGCAAAACCTCCGTCGTGTACTGGCTGCGCCAGTTGCTGGAGGGCCATGGCTACGGCGCGGGCATGCTGTCGAGCGTGCGCAATGTCACGGGCCGCGACCGGGAGGACGACGCTTGGCTCACCACGCCGGACGCGCCGGACGTGCAGCGGGCGCTGGCCCAGATGGTGGCGCAGGGCCTGGAGCGGGCGGTGCTGGAGGTGTCGTCGCATGGGCTTGTGCAGCACCGCGTCGACGCCATTGGCTTCTCGGTGGCGGTGCTGACCAACATCACCCGCGAACACCTGGACTATCACGGCACGATGGAGAACTATGTCGCGGCCAAGGCCCGGCTGTTCACGGAGTTACTGAACGATGACGGCGTTGCGGTGCTGAATGCCGATGATCCCCATGCGATTGAGCTGGCCCCGGCCATTGCCGCGCGCGTCTTGACGTACGGCATCATGCGGGGCGATGTGCGGGCCCGCATCGACCATGAAGCGCCCGAGGCCACCGACGTGACGGTGTTTGTCGGGGGCGCGCCTGGGGTCCCTATCACGGTGCCGTTTCCGGGCCGGTACAACGTGTACAACACCCTGGCGGCGGTCGCGGCCGCGGTGGCGCAGGGCGTGCCGCCGAACGCGGCGCTGGCGCAGGTGAGTCGCTTGGAGGAAGTGCCGGGTCGGCTGGAGCTGGTGTCCGATAAGGGGTCGGTCCGCGTGATGGTGGACTACGCGCACACCCCCGATGGCTTGGAGCAGGTGCTCCATACCGTGCGCCGGCTGGCGGAGCCGGACGGGCGCGTGTGGCTGGTGTTTGGCGCCCGCGGCGGCCGCGACCGCGGCAAGCGTCCGCTGATGGGCCGCATTGCGGGCCGGCTGGCGGACCGAGTGGTGCTGACCGCCGACAGCCCGTACGAGGAGGAGCCGGCGGCCATTGCGGGCGAGCTGGCCGAAGGACTGCTGGCTGCCGGATGCCGGCCGCACGCGGTGGAGTTGGACCGGACGCGGGCGATTCGCCTGGCGGTGCGCGGCGCGGCGCCCGGAGACGTGGTCCTGATCACCGGCCGAGGACCGGAGCGGGAGCAGGTAATGGGCGACCAGCGGATCCCGTTGGATGACCGCGAGGTGGTGCGTCAGGTCATCGCTGAGGATTCCACGACGGTGGCCCCGTGAGCGGAGGCATGGAGTCCGCATCGGTCACGGTGGTCCTGCCGGTGTACAACAACCGCGACACCGTCGTCGACGCGATTGGGTCCGCGCTGCGTCAGGTGCCGCCGCCGGCGGAAGTGCTGGTGGTGGACGATGGATCGACGGACGACAGCGCGGCCGTGGTGCGAGGCGCCTTTCAGGCCGAGCCCGCCGTCCGCCTGATTTCGCAGGACAATGCGGGTCCGAGTCGAGCGCGCAACCGCGGCATTGCTGAGGCGGCATACCCGTATCTGGCCTTTTTGGACGCGGACGACGAGTGGCTGCCGGGCAAGCTGGCGCTCCAGATCGATGTCCTGGCCAGCGATCCCGCGGTAGGGCTGGTGGCGTGTGATTGGGTGCGCGAGCGCCCGCGCGCCGATGAGGCACCGCCCCCGGGATCATCGGCGCCGTGGTCGGCTCTCACCTACCGCGACTGCCTCGTGCTGAATCGCTTCCAAACGTCCACGGTCCTGATGCGCACCGCGCTGGCGCGAGCGCTGGGCGGATTCGACGCGGCGGTAGATGGCGCCGAGGACTGGGACCTGTGGGTGCGCGCGGCGCAGGTGGCCGGCGTGGTGAAGCTCAACCGCGCGCTCGTGGTGTACCGCGACGTGCCGACCGGGTACAGCAAGGATGTGTGGCGGGTGTACCAAACCATGCACGGCCTCTTGGACAAGCATCGCGCGACGGCGCCGCCAGGGTTTGGCACGATTGAGGCGTGGCACCACCTCCGGTTTTTTGTCGCGCTGCGGCTGCTGGGCGACCGCGCCCATGCGCGGGCTGCACTCGCGGCCGCGATGTCGCCGCGCCTGCTGTGGCGGGTGCCGGCGGCCACGGTGGCCTATCTGCTGCCGTTTTTGGTGCGGCGCCGCTTGCGGCGGGCGTGACGGAGCCGCTCACAAAAAAACTTGTGCCAAGCGGTGCTGGGGTGTTGCATCTGGTGTGCGGGGGGCGTAACATAGCGAGTGCTGTCCGACCGGCGGGCGACTGCCGGGTGGCGCGGACCTTGACAACTGAATCGGAGCAGGTAGACGACTTTCGGTTTCGAAAAGTCAGCGGCCAGCGGGGCGACCCGGTGGACGCGTTCGGTGTACAGGAGAGTTTGATCCTGGCTCAGGACGAACGCTGGCGGCGTGCCTTATGCATGCAAGTCGAGCGCTGGCGGTCCGCAAGGGCCGACAGAGCGGCGGACGGGTGAGGAACACGTGGGGCATCTGGCCTCGAGTGGGGGATAGCGGCGGGAAACGGCCGGTAATCCCGCATACGGTCGGACGGTGCAAGGCCATCCGAGGAAAGCTGGGGGCAACTCTGGCGCTCGAGGGGGGACCCGCGGCCCATTAGCTAGTTGGCGGGGGCAGGGCCCACCAAGGCGACGATGGGTAGCCGGCCTGAGAGGGTGGACGGCCACACTGGGACTGAGACACGGCCCAGACTCCTACGGGAGGCAGCAGCAAGGAATCTTCGGCAATGGGCGCAAGCCTGACCGAGCGACGCCGCGTGAGTGAAGACGGCCTTCGGGTTGTAAAGCTCTGTGGGTCGGGACGAGGACCCGGGGGGGACCCCGGGGGGGACGGTACCGGCTCAGAAAGCCCCTGCTAACTACGTGCCAGCAGCCGCGGTAAGACGTAGGGGGCAAGCGTTGTCCGGAATGACTGGGCGTAAAGGGCGTGTAGGCGGCACGGTACGTGGGGCCAACAAGGCGGCGGCTCAACCGCCGCAGCGGTGCCAAACGGCTGCGCTGGAGGGCAGGAGAGGTGCGCGGAATTCCCGGTGGAGCGGTGAAATGCGTAGAGATCGGGAAGAACACCCGTGGCGAAGGCGGCGCACTGGCCTGGCCCTGACGCTGAGGCGCGACAGCGTGGGGAGCGAACGGGATTAGATACCCCGGTAGTCCACGCCGTAAACGATGGGGACTAGGTGTCGGCCGGGTTCACCGGTCGGTGCCGGAGTTCACGCACTAAGTCCCCCGCCTGGGGAGTACGGCCGCAAGGTTGAAACTCAAAGGAATTGACGGGTGCCCGCACAAGCAGTGGAGTATGTGGTTTAATTCGACGCAACGCGCAGAACCTTACCAGGCCTTGACGGTCGTCGCAACCCCGGGAAACCGGGGGGCCCGCAAGGGGACGGCGGCCCAGGTGTTGCATGGTTGTCGTCAGCTCGTGTCGTGAGATGTTGGGTTAAGTCCCGCAACGAGCGCAACCCCTATCCTGTGTTGCCCCCAGGTAATGCTGGGCACTCACGGGAGACTGCCGGTGACAAATCGGAGGAAGGTGGGGATGACGTCAAATCCGCATGGCCTTGATGGCCTGGGCTACACACGTACTACAATGGCGTCGACAATGGGCGGCCACGGCGCGAGCCGGCGCGAATCCCCAAACGACGTCGCAGTTCGGATCGCAGGCTGCAACTCGCCTGCGTGAAGCTGGAATTGCTAGTAATCGCCCATCAGCATGGGGCGGTGAATCCGTTCTCGGGCATTGTACACACCGCCCGTCACACCACGAGAGGGGGCCACACCCGAAGCCGGTCGTGGGTCCGCGCAAGCGGTCCACTCCGTCGACGGTGGGGCGCGCGATTGGGGTGAAGTCGTAACAAGGTAGCCGTATCGGAAGGTGCGGCTGGATCACCTCCTTTCTAGGGAGTCACACCTACCTGCGCCGGTTCAGTGGTGAAGGGCCGCGCGTCGGGCGCGGGGGGGCCCATAGCTCAGGGGCGAGAGCGCTCGCCTGATAAGCGAGAGGGCGGTGGTTCGATTCCACCTGGGCCCACCAATGACCGACGACAGGGGCGCACGTTGACAACTTCACAGGCGGAAGATGCAGAACGCACACGGAGGATGCCTCGGGTGAGCGACGCGCGACGAAGGTCGGGGCCCACCCCGAAAGGCTGGGGGGAGGCGTGCGCAGCCCGCGATCCCCAGGTGACCGAATCGGGCAACCGCCGCGGGGGAACCCGCGGGACCGCCGGCAACGGCGGTGGCGCACCAGGGAACTGAAACATCTTAGTACCTGGGGCCGAAAAGTAATAACGACTCCCCTAGTAGCGGCGAGCGAACGGGGACCCGCCCAAACGTGGTCCGGCAGTCAACTGGCTCGCCGGGTCGGATCACGGGTTGTGGGGCAGATCAGGCGGCCCGCGAGTAGGGCCGGCTGCGGACAGGGCCGGGCGACCGGGAAGGCCGTGGAAACGGCCACCAGAGCGGGTAACAGTCCCGTACCGGGCGGCCGGGCCGCGCAGGTATCTGACCCCGAGTACCGCAGGGACATCGTGACGCCCCGCGGGAAGCAGGGTGGCCCACCACCCAAGGCTAGGGACGTCGCCACACCGATAGCGCAGAGTACCGTGAGGGAACGGTGAAAAGCCCCCCGGGAGGGGAGTGAAAGAGCACCTGAAACCGTGTGCGGACAAGCCGTCAGAGCTGAAGGCAACTTTGGTGATGGCGTGCCTATTGAAGAATGAACCGGCAAGTGGTCCGGGCGGGCGAGGTTAATCCCGGGAACGGGAGGAGCCGGAGCGACCGCGAGTCTGAATAGGGCGAGAGTCCGTCCGGGCCGACCCGAAACGGCGTGATCTAGCCGTCGCCAGGCTGAAGGCGCGTGAAGACGTGCTGGAGGGCCGCACCCGTGTCCGTTGCAAAGGGCTGGGAGGAGCGGCGGCTAGCGGTGAAATGCCAAGCGAACGCCGAGATAGCTGGTTCTCCCCGAAATCGCTTGAGGGCGAGCCTTGGGGGAGCAAACCGTCCGGGGTAGCGCACTGTGACTGGAACGGGCCCGTCAAGGGTTACTGCCTGGTCGCAAACGACGAAGTCGGACGGGGGCCCCCAGGAGTCAGACGTGGGGGGCGAAGCTCCTGCGTCGAGAGGGCAACAGCCCAGATCGTCCGGTAAGGTCCCCAAGTATCCGCTGAGTGGACAAGGTCGGCGGGCCGCCGAGACAACCAGGAGGTTGGCTTAGAAGCAGCCATCCTTGAAAGAGTGCGTAATAGCTCACTGGTCGCAGTGGCCCGGCGCCGGGAATTTCCGGGGCTAAGCGGATCACCGATCCGGCGACTCCGCCGCAGCGCGGCGGGGGGTAGGGGAGCGTCCCCGGGGGGGCGAAGCGGGGGCGGAAGCGCCCGTGGACCGCCGGGGAGTGCGAATGCCGGTATGAGTAGCGTAAAGGCTGGTGAGAATCCAGCCCGCCGTAAACCGCAGGGTTCCGGAGGCAGGATCGTCCGCTCCGGGTTAGTCGGACCTAAGGCGAGGCCACACGGCGTAGTCGATGGACAATCGGTCGAGATTCCGATACTGGCGGCGATTGGCGAACGGACGAGGACGCGGGGGGGCTGCGGCGCGGGCGATTGGAAAGGCCCGTCGAACGCGGGTACGCCCCGGGGGGGAACCCCCGGGGGGAGACGCGGACCGGGACGCGCCGGCGACGGCGCGATAGGCCGGCCAGCTCCGCCGCCCAGAAAAGTCGCTCCGGGAGATCGCCGCCATCCGTACTCAAACCACCACTGGTCGGTGAGGCGACAAGCCTCAGGCGCGCGGGTGACCGCTCGTTAAGGAACTCGGCAAATTGCCCCCGTAACTTCGGGAGAAGGGGGCCCCGGCGGGAGCGCCCCGCCGGGGGGCACGAAAACGGCCCAAGCGACTGTTTACCACAAACACAGGTCTCTGCGAAGTCGCAAGACGACGTATAGGGGCTGACGCCTGCCCAGTGCTGGAAGGTGAAGCGGAGGCGTGCAAGCGGCGAAGCGAAGCCCCAGTCAACGGCGGCCGTAACTATAACGGTCCTAAGGTAGCGAAATTCCTAGTCGGGTAAATTCCGACCCGCACGAAAGGCGTAACGACTTGGGCACTGTCTCAACGAGCGACCCGGTGAAATTGCAGGCCCTGTGAAGATGCAGGGTACCGACGACGGGACAGAAAGACCCCGTGGAGCTTGACTGTAGCCTGCCATGGAGGCCGTGGCGTGCTTGTACAGGATAGGTGGGACACAGCGAACGTCCGGCGTCAGCCGGGCGGGAGTGGTTGGTGGGATACCACCCTGGGACGGCATGACCTCTCACCGCGTGGTGTGAAGCCACCCGCGGGACCGTGGCAGGGGGGCAGTTTGACTGGGGCGGTCGCCTCCCAAATGGTAACGGAGGCGCCCCATGGTTCTCTCAGCCCGGTTGGACATCGGGCAGGGCGTGTAAAGGCACAAGAGAGCTTGACTGCGAGCGCGACGGCGCGAGCAGGGGCGAAAGCCGGGCTTAGTGATCCGGTGGCCCCGCGTGGCAGGGCCATCGCGCAACGGACAAAAGTTACCCCGGGGATAACAGGCTGATCTCTCCCGAGCGTCCACAGCGACGGGGAGGTTTGGCACCTCGATGTCGGCTCATCACATCCTGGGGCTGAAGTAGGTCCCAAGGGTTCGGCTGTTCGCCGATTAAAGTGGTACGTGAGCTGGGTTCAGAACGTCGTGAGACAGTTCGGTCCCTCTCCATCGTCGGCGTCGGACACTTGCGGGGGGCGGTCCCTAGTACGAGAGGACCGGGATGGACGGATCCCTGGTGTACCAGTTGTCCCGCCCGGGGCAAACGCTGGGTAGCCACATCCGGTCGGGAGAAGCGCTGACCGCATCTAAGCGCGAAACCCACCCCAAGATGAGGTGTCCAGGGGGGGCGAACCCCCGAGAGACCCCCGGATGACCACCGGGTTGATAGGCCCTACGTGGAGGCGCCGCAAGGCGTAGAGCGGAGGGGTCCTAATCGGTCGAGATCTTCCGCCTGAGAAGTTGTGAACGGGCGCCCGGGGCGGTGCAACGGTTCGCAGGTTCGACCCGTTCCCATCTCGCACACGGCCGTCCCCCTGTGGACGGGCCCGGCGTGTGGCGGCTCCCGCCGCTGACCGACCGGGTCGGTGCCGCCCTGGAACCCGTGGCCCCCGCGCACCGCGCGGGGGCTTTTTCTTT